>NZ_QORZ01000002.1:0-204674 GCF_008368785.1 Bacillus sp. AY3-1
TTTTTGTAACTTTTTGTTTTTTTATGTCCTTCTTATTATAAATTAAAGAAATGATTTTATTAAAAGTTAATTCTTTCTTTGCCCTAAGTTAATAATGCACTTTATTTAACGTTAGGAAAGAAAGAGAAATCGTTACATGTCCTTTACTAGTTTAAATAGGAGGGAGTTTGAAGTGCAAGCGAAAGCGGTACAAATAGAAGAAATCTATCAAGAAATATTAGATGGTAAAAGAAGTAGGTTTCCACCGAATACATGGAAAGAAGATAGCAATAGAGAGCTATCTAAAAGGGTTACAAAATATTTAATTGAAACAATTTTAAAATGGAATGAAGAGGATATTAAACAAAAATGGAATACCCTTCTAATTACAAAATATCGATTACTCGGCGCGCTCAAACATGGTTATGATAACAGTCCCTATAAGATAATTGAAGACTTATATACTAATAGATTTAAAGAGTGGGAGTTTGGTATGACACCATTAAATTTTTGGACTAAAGAAAAAGCCCTTGAAGCATTAAAATGGACTGTTGAAGAAAAAGAAAAGCTAAGTAAAGTAGAACTACTCAAATTCTATAGTAAAAAATGGTTAGAGAAAAATAAGCTCAGTGCGCCATTAGTTATGTATTGGAATGGTAGCCCTTATGCAATGATAAATTCTTTATATCCTAATAAATTTAAAGAGTGGGAATTTAGTATGACTCCTAACAAGTTTTGGACTAAAGAAAAAGCATTGGTAGCATTAAGGTGGACTATTGAAGAAAAAGAAAAATTAACTTCTTTTCAATTATTACAAGTTTACAGTGTAAAATGGCTTACTATTCATAAATTAATTTCTCCTTGTCAAATATTCTGGAAAAACAGTCCGTACTCCATGATCAATGAGTTATATCCTGGTCAAAATAAAGAATGGGAATATAAATTCACACCTACCGGATTTTGGACTAAAAAAACAGCATTAGAGGCGCTGAAGTGGACTATTGAAGAAAAGGAAAAACTAACAGAGGAGCAATTACTATCTATTTACACACAAAGATGGTTAATTAAACATAAATTATGGACACCATTAAGAAGATATTGGAAGGGAAGTCCATACAACATGTTAAATACTTTATACCCCAATCGTTATTCAAAAGATATGTTAAAGGTTATAAAAATAAATAATGATTATATTAGAAATCTTACTTATATCATACAATATCAAGTTTAAGATAGAGTTAATAAAATATTGATTTAATTAATTCTTAACTTAATTATAGGAGCGAAATTATATGTCACTTTTACGAGATGAAGCATTAAAAATGCATAAAGAAAAACAGGGGAAGATTGGTGTTTATTCTAAAGTTAAAGTACAAAATTCAACAGATTTAAGTCTCGCTTACTCACCAGGTGTTGCTGAGCCATGCATAGAGATTTATAAAGATGAAAGCAAATTATATGATTATACAATGAAAGGGAATCTAGTTGGAGTTATATCCGATGGAACTGCAGTATTAGGTCTTGGGAATATTGGACCCAAAGCAGCTATGCCAGTGATGGAGGGAAAAGCTTTACTTTTCAAATCATTTGCTGAGATCGATGCTTTTCCTATTTGTTTAAACACTAATAATCCGGATAAGATTGTTGAAGTTGTTAAATTATTAGAACCAAATTTTGGTGGGATAAACTTAGAAGATATTGCAGCACCTCAATGCTTTGAAATTGAGGAGCGCCTAAGAAAATCTTGTGATATTCCTGTTTTCCATGATGATCAACACGGTACAGCTATTGTAACGATTGCTGGCTTAATTAATGCACTTAAGTTAACAAATAAAAAAATTGAAGATGTGCAAATCGTTGTAAATGGTGCTGGTGCTGCTGGGATAGCCATTGTTAAGCTGTTACTTCATATGCATGTAAAAAATATTATTTTGTGTGACACAAAAGGGATAATATATGAACAGCGACCTATTGGAATGAATGCGCTTAAAGAAGAAATAGCTCGTATTACAAATATAGAACAGAAGCGGGGAACATTAGCAGAGGCCTTTATTGATGCTGATGTATTTATTGGAGTATCAGCTGCAGATGTAGTTGATGAGGATATGATTCGTTCTATGAATCATAATCCTATTATTTTTGCCTTGGCTAACCCTACACCTGAAATTATGCCTAATAAAGCAAAAATAGCAGGAGCACTAGTAGTTGGTACAGGACGTTCTGATTTTCCTAATCAAGTAAATAATGTACTAGCTTTCCCCGGAGTTTTTCGTGGAGCTTTAGATGTACAAGCAAAAGAAATTAATGAAGAAATGAAGCTAGCAGCTGTTTATGCAATAGCTGAGTTAATTTCAGAAGAAGAGCTTCATGTCAACTATGTCATTCCAAATCCGTTTGATCCTAGGGTGGTGCCACATGTAGCATATGCTGTTGCACGTGCTGCAGTGGAAACCGGTGTTTCAAGAAAAAATATCAGCATGTCTGAAATTAAAAACAATCTATTAAGGTTAACAAAAGAGGCAAATATATTAAAATAAATATTTTTCTTAAGAAAATATTATGTAGTAAAGATTACATGAAATTGAATCAGGCTATCTCGCCTAAAATAGCTTACTATATTCTTAAAGTTTTTTAATTTTTTTATGTGTTTTTGATTGGATTTTGCAGTATTAATTATCAAATTAAAGATACGTTTTCTATTAGAATCAGCTTGAAAGTGGTTGGAATCCTTTACTTACAGGCTATTTATATAAGGTAGTTGTAAGAAAGTGAATAAATCCATGCTCTTAAGAAATTCAACAGAAAATCACTTAATGACTATTAATTATTATTAGAGTGGTTTGTTGCAAACATGTAAAGGATTTGTTTACAACTTTGATTTAAAACAATAAACCCTTCTTTTAATAGATTAATAGCAAAGGTTCTCTACTTAGTTCTTAGCGTATAAAAAGTTAAATTATGTATATCTCCCTTTCTGATATTTGTAAAACGCATATATTTATTCCTTGTGAAGCATGGAAATTAACAAAGTCTTAAAAGGAGCGAGTTTAAATGATGATTGTTCTTCAGGTAGTTTTAGCAATTCTTATTGTAGTAGGGGGATTCATAAAAATTTTTCGTATATCTTTTCAGGTAGAACATTGGCAACGATATCAATATCCATTATGGTTTATGTCTATAATTGGTTTTATTGAAATTATTGGAGCAATAGGAATAATCGGTGGTATCTGGAATCAATACTTAGCGCTAGGGGCAAATATATTATTAGCAGTACTCATGGTCGGAGCTATTCATGCTCATATTTTTCGAGCAAAACAATCTATTTTAATGGTAATCCCTGCATTACTTTGTTTCATACTATCTACGGCGATAATCATTTGGAATTTAAATACATTTTCTTAAGCTTAACTATAAATTTTGGAAATAAGTAATTATTAGAGGAATATGTAAGCTCTATTTAAAATGGTGAATAGTTAAAGAATATTAATTCCGAAAAATTATCACCATTTTACTCTTGTTTTTAATAGTTCTATGAATAGAAAGTCTCTTCATTTCTTAAAATGTACGCTTGTAAAGTACATGCAAAAACATAGCTCATTTTTGAAAGACATGTATAGGGAGGAGAATTTTTAAATTCTATTGATAAACCCAGTAATTGTAATAGCCCTTATTTAGAATAATAATTTCAAAATCAATAAAGTTTAGAATAGAAGGAGAAAGATCAAATTATTATGAATAAACAAATAGGATTTATCGGATGTGGAAACATGGGTATTGCTATGATAGGTGGGATGATTAATAAAAATATAGTGTCTCCAAATCAAATAATTTGTTCAGATTTAAACGTCAGTAATTTAAAAAATGCTAGTGATAAATATGGCATAACTATAACTACTAACAATAATGAAGTTGCTAACAGTGCCGACATTTTAATTTTATCAATTAAACCAGACTTATATACATCGGTAATTAACCAAATAAAAGACCAAATAAAAAATGATGTAATGGTTGTAACTATTGCTGCAGGAAAAAGTATTAAGAGCACTGAGAATGAATTTGATAGAAAGTTAAAGATTGTTAGGGTAATGCCTAATACACCGGTACTTGTTGGGGAAGGAATGTCTGCGTTATCTTTTAATGAAATGGTTACAGAAAAAGATATAAAAGAGGTGCTAAATATATTTAATATTTTCGGCCAGACGGAGGTCGTAAATGAAAAACTAATGGATGTTGTTACATCTATTAGTGGTTCTTCTCCAGCATATGTGTATATGTTTATAGAAGCCATGGCAGATGCTGCTGTACTTGACGGTATGCCGAGAAATCAAGCTTATAAATTCGCAGCTCAAGCTGTATTAGGTTCTGCAAAAATGGTATTGGAAACGGGGATACATCCAGGTGAATTGAAGGATATGGTTTGTTCTCCAGGTGGAACGACAATAGAAGCTGTAGCAACACTAGAAGAAAAAGGTTTAAGAACAGCTATCATTTCAGCTATGAAACGTTGTACGCAAAAATCTATGGAAATGTCTAGTTTAACTAGTAGGTGAGAAGCTTTGTTTAGGCGTAACTTCATAGCCATTAATTTAAGCTGTTATTTCAGTTGCTATTCGGGATCATAAAATGGCTTTCTGCAACGGTGCTCTAAGCTGGGATAAACTAGATTAGTATATAAATTATATGAAAAAATAAAGAGAGTATACAAATGTGTAATCGGAGGATTTGTTATGTCAAATAAAGTTCCTACTTCCTTTATCATTATTATAGGATTGATGCTGTTTGCATTGTTTTTTGGAGCAGGAAATTTAATTTTTCCACCTATGCTTGGTCAAATGGCTGGAAAAAATGTATGGATAGCCAATGCAGGCTTTTTAGTTACTGGAGTTGGTTTACCATTGTTAGCAATAACAGCATTTGTTTTTTCAGGTAAAAATGATTTGCAATCTTTAGCTAGTCGTGTGCATCCGGTGTTTGGTATTGTATTTACGACCGTTCTCTATCTGGCGATTGGTCCCTTTTACGCCATCCCTAGATCTGGCAATGTATCGTTTGAAATTGGAATTAAACCTTTTTTATCAAATGACGCAGGTCCTGTTGCATTAACCGTATTTACAAGCTTATTTTTCACAGTTACATGCTTATTATCCCTTAATCCTACAAAAATTATTGATATAGTTGGAAAAATTTTGACTCCTATCAAATTGGCTGTTATTGGGATGCTCGTAGTTGTGGCTTTTATTCACCCAATTGGAAGAATTCAAGCACCTATTGAAGTGTATGCATCAAATTCATTTTTTAAAGGTTTTCAAGAAGGGTATTTAACATTAGATGCTCTTGGAGCTTTTGTTTTCGGAATCATTATTGTGAATGCAATTAGAGAAAAAGGGGCTACTACTAAAAATCAGCTTATGATTGTTTGTGTAAAAGCAACGGCTATTGCTGCTACACTCTTAGCTCTTATCTATACTGCCCTTTCCTATATGGGTGCTTCTAGTGTTGAAAAACTAGGTCGTTTAGATAATGGGGCTGAAGTTTTAGCGAAAGTTTCGGATTATTACTTTGGTTCGTATGGTGCAATTTTGTTAGGTTTAATGATTATAGTAGCATGTTTAACCACAAGCGTAGGACTTATCACTGCTTGTTCTTCTTTTTTTCATAAATTATTTCCAAAGATCTCTTATGAAAAAATTGCTATTATTTTGTCTGTTTTCAGTACACTAGTTGCGAATATAGGATTAACACAATTAATTATGATTTCAATCCCTGTATTAATAACTATGTATCCAATTGCTATTACCTTAATATTCCTAACATTTTTACACTCTGTATTCAATGGTAGATTTGAAGTATATCAAGGGAGTTTGATATTGACATTTATTTTTAGTTCATTAGATGGATTAAAAGCTGCTGGAGTAGAAAGCGAAATAATTCATAATTTTCTTGAGCATTTTCTTCCTTTATATAGTGTAGGTTTAGGATGGGGATTTCCGGCTATTATAGGCGGTGTATGTGGGTATATTGTTAGTGTATTACGGAAGAAAAATACCTTAAGTTCTGGTGAAACTCAATTAAATAAATAAATAAATTATTTTTGTTTATCATATCATTATCGGGGACACAAAACTAATCATTTCTTTGGAATGAAAAAATCTTTTATTTATATCTTTGGAGGTAAATTGAATTAGCTATAACACATTATAGCTGATGTTTGTTGAACACTGGATTAAAGAGAAAAAATAGAATGTATTAACCTAAAAATACGGATAAATCTATAGAATATTTCAAATTTATTTAATGTAAAAGAAATATTATGAGAATACCTAATAACTAAGTAAATTTATATATAACAATAATGAGAAGAATAAACCTTATTTTAAAGGGGATACAGAGAATATGATTAATTTATTAAAAAAGAAATCCGTTACACAATTGTTAGAGCATAATCAAAGCGAGACCTTAACGAAAACATTAGGAGCATTTGATTTAATTATGTTAGGGGTAGGCTCGATAATTGGAACGGGGGTTCTTGTGTTAACTGGATTAGTAGCAGCAAGAGATGCTGGTCCAGCAGTTATTTTTTCATTTTTACTTGCAGCAATTATATGCGGATTTATAGCATTATGTTACGCAGAAATTGCTTCCACACTCCCGGCATCTGGTAGTGTATATACGTACTCATATGCAACAATTGGTGAGTTTGTTGCGCATCTAGTAGGTTGGTCGTTGCTCTTAATATATATCGTGGCAACAGCGGCTGTCGCTGCTGGATGGACAGGTTATTTCCACAACTTAATAAAAGGATTTGGGTTAGAGATACCTAAAGCTCTAGTAACGATTCCTTCGCATGGTGGTATTGTGAATCTACCAGCAGTAATCATTACATTGATATTAGCATGGATGTTATCCCGTGGTACGAGGGAAAGTAAACGAATTAATAATATAATGGTATTGATTAAAATTGGAATGATTTTGTTGTTTATTACAGTTGGTATATTCTATGTAAAACCAATGAACTGGGTACCAATTGCACCATACGGTTTAAGTGGAGTTTTTACGGGTGGAGCAGCTATTTTATTCGCTTTTACGGGTTTTGATATATTAGCAACTTCAGCAGAAGAAGTAAAAGATCCGAAACGTAATCTTCCCATCGGTATTATTGCATCATTAATCATATGTACAATTATTTATATTATGGTATGCCTTGTTATGACAGGAATGGTTTCCTATAAAGAATTAAATGTGCCTGAGGCAATGGCTTATGTAATGGAAGTTGTAGGACAAGGAAAAGTGGCTGGTGTAATTGCTGCAGGTGCTGTAATTGGCCTTATGGCTGTTATTTTCTCAAATATGTATGCAGCAACACGGGTATTCTTTGCAATGAGTCGTGATGGATTGTTACCGAAATCATTTGCGAAAGTGAATAAGAAAACGGGAGCACCCACTTTTATAACAGGATTGGCAGGAATAGGGAGCTCTGTAATAGCTGGGTTTATTGACTTGAAAGAATTAGTTAATTTAGTTAATATCGGTAGTTTGGTGACGTTTGCGTTAGTTTGTCTATCAGTTATTATCCTCCGAAAATCACACCCGAATTTAAAACGTGGATTTATGGTACCTTTTGTACCTGTATTACCAAGCGTTTCGATTATATGTTGTGTGTTTTTAATGCTAAATTTACCGTTAAGGACATGGGTGTACTTTAGTATTTGGATTACTATTGGGGCAGTAATATATTTCCTTTATTCGATAAAACACAGTAATTTAAATGGGGAAACGATCTCGAAATTACATGATAAAATTGCGAGATAATAACGATAGAAAATTTTATTAATAATCATATTGATAGTTGAGTAACATAGAAACAGTTTCTTGACATTTAGCAAGAGATAAAATAAGAGATGCTAGGGCAGCCAAGTACTTTTTTAGAAACCTTGCCTGTTTTTCACGATTTAAAACTGCTAAGGAGAGGGAGAAGTATGAGTGAATTGCATTTTATGAGTCTAGAAGAACTGGATAATAAATTGGAAAAACCTGACAGCGGTATTTATTTAATTAAAGATTATAACGACAATATTATTTATGTAGGCAAAGCTTTTAGTATAAAAAGTAGAGTATTAGCTCATTTTAATAGTTACTCCAATATTAAGGAATATGTACATTTATTTAATAAAGTAGCGTATCTCATTGAAGATAGTTTGTTAAAACGTTCATTGTTACAAGTTACTTATATGATTAAATATAAACCAGTATTAAACAAAGAAGTCCAAAAAGAATTCCCAGAGTTATATACTCAATACATTAAGCAGACAAATAAAAAATCTATGTTGTTAGAAATTGATGAAGCTAAAGAAAAAAGGGATGAGTTAAAGAATAGATTAGTAAAATTAGTGGGTGGAAAAACTATGTTTTATGACATGATTTCTCTGTTAAATAATGGATATAACTATCATGTCCTCGCAAAAGTATTGAGCATAGAACTTCAAACTTTAATTATAATAAAAGAACACCGAAATAAATTCCCGATACCACATAATTATAAGAGGACAATAAAGCATCAAGATATAATGTATGCTTTATCTGGAAAAAAGAATTTAAGTACTTCAAGGTTAAACACTTAACTTTAAAGTAGCAAATTCGTTGCTTTTTTAGCCTTTATCATTTCAGCCAAGAAGATCCCTTCCTCAATAAACGTAAGGGGCACAGCCTAGTTGAAGTGCCTCAAAAAGTTAGAAAGGTTGGTTTATTAGGTAGCATCTAGGGTATAAAACTGCTACAATACCGGGCTCATACCCTTTAGTTTTTCCTTGATTCTTTCATGATTATAGTACTCTATATACTTTGCTAATTCTTGTTTGAAATCTGTTATACTTTCAAATTCTTTCGATACAGAAATAGACATACAAAAACGCCATCCTTTCCTAGGAATCTACAGAAAGAATAGCTTATTTTTTCAAAAATGAGTTCTTTTATTGAAAATCTTTGGTTCTATATGACGGATAAAAGGGCAAGCAGCGCTAAAATAGCGGGAAGTCCTTGTTTCAAGATAATCGATTTATTGGATGTGAAACCTCCGAAAATAGCTGCTACCACCAAACAAATGACGAAAAATAATTGAACCATATAAACAATGGGATTGTTTACAAGTATAATTCCCCTAAATGAGGCTAGCTGCTAAGAATTCATTATATAAACCTTGGTTTGCAAACATAATGGCTACGTTTCGATCTCCTTCTAAATGTTTCGGTAATTTGAAAGCGCGCTTTGCTATTTTTGAATTAATAAAAAACATTTCGAGGATCATGATAAATAAATGCTCTAATGCTACGATTCCCACTAAAATAACTGCGATTATTTCCATATTATTCTGCCTCCTCTACTCCTTCATTTAAGTTTTATACTATTTCCATTTTGCAATTCTATCAACAGGGAGACGATATGAAGCATATCCTTCGTTGGCTGCTTTATCAATAGGTAGAAGTATAACTGATACATAGTGCTCTTTTTCCAATCCCCAAAATGCATTGCTATTTTCCTTGTTATGCTCTCTGATTGGATTTGGATCATATCTATGCGCACGTACTGTCAGCATTAACTGTATGGAGAGAAGTACTACATGAATCAGCATAGTTCCGCGATTTTTCTTGGTATGGAAGTTTTTTTGGAAGAATATTTTTTATATGTAAAATAAAAAAATGTAATTTATAAATATAAAGTTGATAAAATAAATTCGGATTAATAATATTCCCCAAGCTAATCCTATAAAAACAATTTCTAACTTTTAATAAATATTTTGGGAAAATAAATTTAGTCAACCAAGGGAAAGCACCTGAATTAAGTGAGGAAATAGATATAGTAAATACGCTTTTAGGCGCAGAAGACAAGAGAGCCTTCAATTTTGTAAATGTTACAGAAAAGTAAAAAGTATGTCTATATGGGTATCATCCCGTCACCATCAGGTTAAGAAAAATAAATCTATCATCAACATAGTGTTGTTGCGACAGTTTATGATGAACAAAATGTATATATTAAAGGCTCGAGGTGATGAAGGTGACACTTATATCCTAAGTGATTTTTTGTACGATTTATATTTTTGTTATTTTCTACTGTAGAATCCTTACTATAAGGATTCTATTTTTTGTATCAAAAATCTATAAAGAGAAAGATAATATGGGCGAAAACGAATTAAAAGGTATTTTAAATGAATTTGTTAAAACAACACTAATACTTATAACGTTCTCTAAATATATTCTCTCCTTATGTTTGCAAGAAGCTTACAAACTTTCCTCTTTCAATGCAACTGAACCATAAATTAATTTCTTTTGTAAATGTGGAACAATCTCATTACCTACACTGTCTATTAAGCGTTACAACATTTTTTATTTAATATATCAAGAAAGGAATAAATATTTTTAACAAAGGGAGAAGATTGAATTGAAAAAATTATGGATGTTGGTTTTCTTTTGTTTTGCAGTTATGTTGGTAGGATGTAATAAAAACGAACCGCCAAAGCAAACATTTGAAGAATATATCAATTTATGGAATGATAAAAAATTTGCAAATATGTATGATCATTTATCAGAGCGTGCAAAAAAAACGATTTCTAAAAAGGATTTCACAGAGAAATATCAAAAAATCTATGAGGGTATTGGAGTTAAGAATTTAAAAATTAAAACGAAAGGAGAGAATGCTAAAGATAAAGAGCTTTTTCTTTTTGAAGTTAAGATGGATACGGATGGAGGAACAGTTTCATTTATCCATGAAGCAAAACTCGTGAAAGAAAAGGAATCTTGGAAAATAGATTGGACACCAGATTTTATTTTTCCAGCTATGAAAAAAGATTACAAAGTACGTATGCAAATAGAACAAGGAAAACGCGGAGAAATATATGATCGAAATGGGAAAGCTCTTGCAACGAATGGTAAAGCGACTGAGGTTGGAATTATTCCAGAGAAACTAGGCGAAACAGCAGCGCAAACAAAAGAAATAGTAGCGCAATTACTTGATATGTCTATAGAAGAGGTCGATCAGAAGCTTACAGCGAAATGGATAAAACCAGACTCCTTTGTACCAATTGGTATTTTAAAAGAGGGAACTAGACAGAATGATTATATTGAATTAGAAGGAGTTTCATCTCGCCCAGTAAATATTCGGACGTATCCATTAGGAGAAGCGGCGGCACACTTAACTGGTTATATAGGAAAGGTGAATGCAGAGGAGTTAAAATCGCTTCAAAAAAAAGGGTATCAAGCAGATGATTTAGTAGGTAAGACAGGTTTAGAGAAAGTATTAGAGAATAAATTGCGTGGCGAAAAGGGTGGACGCGTATTTATAGAAGATGAGAATGGAAAAGAGATTAAAAATGTAGCAAAAAAAGAAGCAAAAGAAGGGGAAAACGTTACGTTAACAATTGATGCTGCAATTCAAGAAAAAATCTTTAATGAGTTGAAAAATGAAGCAGGTTCTAGTGCAGCGGTCAATCCTAAAACGGGTGAAACTATTGCACTTGTAAGTAGCCCTGCTTATAATCCAAATACAATAGTTAGAGGAGCATCAAAAGCCCAACGAGAAGCATGGAATAACGACTCGAAACTACCAATGATGAATCGTTTCACACAAGCATTTGTACCAGGTTCCGTATTTAAAACGATTACTGGTGCAATTGGTTTGGAAACAAACACTATAAACCCGAAGGAAGAATTTAAAATTCAAGGATTAAAGTGGGCAAAAGATTCATCTTGGGGAAATTATTATGTAACACGTGTGAAGGAAGCTAGTCCAATTGATTTTGATAAGGCAATGAAGTACTCTGATAACATTTATTTTGCTCAACAAGCTTTGAAAATGGGAAAAGATCAGTATGTAAATGAATTTAAGAAATACGGATTTCATGAAAAATTACCAATCGAATACGAATTTCCTATTTCAATCATTGCAAGAGATGGGATAAAAAATGATATTCAACTAGCAGACACGGGATATGGACAAGGACAAGTATTAATGACACCACTTCATTTAGCATTAACATATGCACCGATTGTGAATGAAGGGAATATTCCGTCGCCTCATCTTTTAAAAGAAGCAGAAGTAGCGGGGAATTGGAAAGAAAATGTGGTTTCTAAAAAGAATCAAGAGATATTAAAGAGTGCATTAATAAAAGTCATTAATGACCCTGATGGCGCGGGGAGAATTGCTAAGGTTGATGGTATAACTCTTGCTGGTAAAACCGGTACAGCAGAACTGAAGGAGTCGAAAGAAGCAGACGGAAAAGAACTTGGATGGTTTGCAGCTTTTGATGCAAATGCGCCCGACATGATCGTTACCATGATGATCGAAGATGTAAAAGGAAGAGGGGGGAGTAACGTTCCAGGCGAAAAAGTAAAACATGTTTTTCAGAAATAATAAGTAACTATAAGGTGAAATCTTTTACTACATTCATTGTTTGCTTCACACGAGGGTATAAATTGAGCAATACAAAGAACAATTAAGTTTCGAAAAAGCATTCTCCTTAATCGAGAATGCTTTTTTGTTGTGGCTGAATAAAGATGATAACTTATCTTTGTTTTCATTTTTGAAAGGTTGGTATTGCTAATAGTAAATAGAAGCGTAAAACAAATTGAAAGGGACAAGTGAGGGGGAATTATAAACTTTAACAAAACGATTATTTAGTAAAGCATAAATAGAGCACACAAATAAGTATGCTCTAAGAAAAAAGGTGATACAAGTGGAGTGTTGCGTGAAATGCACAAATAATAATCAGATTTTTTATGAGTGTATTTTTAACATTGTATGCTTTACTTGTTTTTAGGAGCCTGTCATGTAAAAGAATATATAGATGATTATTTTATGAAAGTAATCGCACACCTTTACATTTTTAGGAGGATTTTTCTATCAAAAAAAGATAAACAATGGAACAAATGAAACTTGTATCTTGTCTATATATTGAAACCATAATAAAAGTGAGGGTAGTTTTATCTTTATTCAAATAAGTTCGAGGTGTGGAAATGGAAGAGACGTTTATTGAAAAGTGTATTCATGATGAGCTTGACTATGTTATAAAAGACTATTGGCAAGATGTATGGAATTATTCATTTATTATTACGAAAGATCCACACTTATCAGATGATATCACGCAAGATGTGTTTATAAAGGTATTTAAAAATTGGAATTCATTTCGAAAGGAGTCATCTATTAAAACGTGGATATTAAAAATTACAAGAAATACAGCAATAAACTATTTGAAATCCTCCTATTTTAAAAGGATATCATTAGTAGGTTTTTTTAGTGATGATAAGCAATCTCTATCGGCAGAAAAAGAATTTTTTAAGCAAGAGGAAATGAATGAAGTGTGGGATGTTGTCTTAAAACTACCTAAAAAACACCGTGAAATAATAATTTTAGACGCGAAATATGAATTATCTTATGAAGAAATGGCTGAAACACTAGGAGTATCCATTGGAACTGTTAAATCTAGATTAAGCCGAGCGAGAAGTAAGGTTTCAAAATTAATAGGGGAGGGTAGTAGTGATGAACAATAAAAAAAATCCTGACTGGTATAGTAAATTAAAAAAAGGTCCAATGGAGAATCGTAAAGATGAAGAAGAATTTATTTTTAAAATAAAGCAGTCTATATATGAAAATAACGAAGTGGATCTTGTAAAACATAAAAGACCGTTTCGTAAAAAAGCTCTGCCTATTATAGTTGTTTTTGTTTGTACAATGTTATTTGTTATCGTTCAACAACCATGGCTTGATGATAATAAATCACCGGTCCAAAGTAGTACACAAATTAAGCCTAAAACTAAAGATGAGTCTGCTCAAGATCCAACATTAAAACAATTTATGAATGAATTATATCAAAGTACAAATTCAAAAAATGAAAATGACTTGTATAGAGCGTTAAATGATGAAGTTCTATTTAAAGGGAAGAATTATAAGAAGGATGAATTGAAATTTGATGAAGATATTTTTCATGAGTTGCAAGTTGCTCTTACCATGGGGGGAGAATTCACAAATGATACAAAGCAAGCATACAAAGTACCAAGTGGATTGACAGAAAGTAACGAACCAAAGCAAGCGCATTATATATATGCAACTGTTACTGGAAATAAAACGAAAATTTTAGCTGAACCAAAGCGAGAATCACAAGTTTTATATGAAGTATCTAATGAAATGGTAAAAGCTTGGATTCCAGAAAAAGTGCAGAATAATGGATATATAAAAGTATCGACAATTAGCGGTAATACTGGATATGTACAAAAAGAGTATGTTTTAACTGATATTAAATATTCTTTCATGTTCGAAAAGGATCGTGAAGGTAAATGGAAAATAACGAATATAGATTCTATATGGTAAAGAGGAAGGTTCACTTTAATGAACCTTCCTCTTTGTTTTTATTCTCTTATTGAAGAGTATTCCAGTGCTCTAAAATTTCTGATGTAACGAGAGCAGCAATGTTTTTTTCTGAATTACTACCAGGAATAACGACAGAAACGGCAATTTGTGGATCTTCGGTAGGAGCATATGCAATGAAAAGAGAATGGTTTATCATTCTTTCTTGTTCATTCGGAGCACCTGTTATGCCTGTTTTACCTGCGACATGGAAGGGTAAGTTTTTAATTTCCTCTATATTTTGGCTCATCCCACCTTGCACGACACTCCAAAATTTCACAGGGTAACGATTTGAACTTTCTAAAATTGGTTTAAACTTTTTTGTTTCCTTACCATTTTGATCAATAATAGCACTTACGATTTGAGGTTTATATTTATCACCTTTACTTGCTAAAGTTGCTGCATATTGAGCAAGTTGAAGAGGAGTGTGTACTTCATTTCCTCCCCAAGAGGCATTTAATAAGGCGGAGATACCATTTTCAAACTTGTTTGTTGGATGAAATTCATATTGTCCGTCTTCTTCAAAGGGTAAATCAATCCCAGTTTTAGAACGAAGGCCGAATTGCTTTAAATACTCTGTCCATATATGTGCAACTTTTTCTATATTCCCATTATTTTGGTTGAATAAGGGTAGAGCTACTTTTGCTGTCATAAATGTGTTAGATGAATTAATGATAGCCTGCCTCGGTGTAATCTCACCTGTTGGCGTTCCAGGTGCATTCGTAATGTTATTTTGATTATCATATTGAAAAGTACCTTTATCTAAATAAGTATCTTCAGGTTGAAAAAGCTTTTCGTTTAATCCAATTAAAATAGTAAGTGGCTTTATAGTTGAGGCCATATTTACATAAGATTCACCATACTTTAATTTTTGAATTGCTTTATTTTGCGAAAGTGATTTGATGTTTTCTTTTTTAGATGATACTTGTTCATATAATGTATTTGGATCAAACACTGCTGAGTTGGCCATAGTTAAAATTGCGCCAGTTTTCACATCGGTTACCACAACATAACCAGCATTAACATCAGTTATTTTCTTGATTTGAGATCTTAATGATTCCTCTGTTTTTTGCTGCAACTTAGAGTCTAAAGCTAGCCGGACATCTTTTCCTTTTTGTACTTTTTGCATGTTCCATAAGAACTTTTTATTATTCACTTTAAAAATAAGAGTTTTTCCGGGTTTTCCTTTTAAATCATTTTCATATTGTAGCTCAATCCCGCTTTTTCCAACGGGTACATTAAGGTCATTTTCTACATACCCAATTACTTGTGAACCAATTCCACGTTTAGGATAATATCGAATCACTTCATTTTTGATTATTACATTATTGGGTTTGTTTTTGTTTATGAATGCAAGTTCATTCTCAGTTATGTCAGAGTATAACGGTATATCATTCATAGTCTGCTTTTTACAAGATTGTTGTAATTGAGATTTTATGTCCTCTGTAGAAATGTCATGTTGAAACTCGCTTGAAAATTGATTGAAAAAAGCCAATGTGTTTGCTGCATCTTGTTTCGATAGCTTCTCATCATTAAAAGTGCAATATAGAGACTTAACTTTCTTATTTGTAGCTAATATTACACCATTTCGATCAAGTATTTGTCCTCTTTCGGTCGAAGAAGTTTCGATAGTAATTGAAAAGAAATAGCTTTTTAACAAAATTATTAATATCAAACCTACAATAGAAAGAATCGCTATAAATCTCCATCTTTTTATTTTTGTATGTAACATAAAACCCTCCCTTTTTAGCTTATTTCATCTTATAGTTAATTATTTTTTTTGTAAATGTGGAACAACTTTATTATTTAGGTTGTCTATTAAGTATTACAGCATGAAGAAAGGAATAATCAGTATGAAAAGTTTTTAGCAAATCTATGTGTAAGTTTTATATGGGCCAGTATATAGTTTAGCATTTCTAATGCTAGCGACAAAAAATAGAGAGAAAACAGGAAAGGAGAGTTATGAATTACGTAGCTAAACGAAAAGGGATGGGTGCTAACAAGGATTTAGCAAAAAAGTCGAAACGATATTTATAATCGGTCATCGGTATGTAACATATAAGGAATTAAATGGAGGATTTATGGAAAAACAAAAAGGAAAGAACAAGACGTATATATCTATACGATTAAATATAATGTTCCTTTGCATATTTTTACTATTCTCAGCTATTATTGTTCAGCTAGGAAAGGTGCAAATCGTAGAGGGAGAGGCTTATAAGAATCAAGTAGAAAGCAGTCAAAATGCAACTACTAGCATTCCAGTTCCACGTGGACAAATACTAGATCGAGAAGGGAAAACAGTTGTTAATAATAAATCTCTTCGTACGATTACGTATACAAGGGTAAAGGGAATTACTAGTGAAGATATTTTAAAAACAGCAAAAGACTTAGCGAAAGTGCTTGAAATGCCTGAACAAGATATAAATAAATTAACAGACATCGATAAAAAAGATTTTTGGATGCAGTTGAATAGGCAACGTGCGGAGAAAATGATTACTAAAAAAGATATAGAAAAGTTAAAAGATAAGGGAATAGAGGGAAAAGAGTTAGATAAAAAAATAGAAGACTTAAGACGAAGTCGTATTACAGAATTAGAATTGGCAGAATTAACAGCACAAGATTTAAAGGTGTTAGCTATTAAAAGTAAAATGAGTTCTGGTTATCAACTAACACCACAAATTATAAAAAAAGATGTAACAGATCAAGAGTATGCGCAAATAAGTGAAAACCTTGCTGAGTTTCCAGGAGTAGATGCAACAGTTAATTGGGAACGTAATTATGTAAATGGTAATTTATTTCGTTCTGTGTTAGGTAATATTACGAGTAGTGAAGAGGGATTACCGAAAGAAAACTTAGATTCTTATTTGGTACGTGGATATAACCGTAATGATCGTGTAGGAAAAAGTTATATTGAACAACGATATGAAGATGTGTTACACGGTACAAAAGAAGAAGTGAAAAACATTACTGATAAATCAGGAAACATTATAAACACAGAGATAATCTCTAAAGGGAAAAGTGGTAATAGTTTAACATTAACGATTGATATGGAATTACAAAAGAAAGTGGAAGAAAGTATAGAGAAAAATTTGAGAGCGTTTAAGAGTTCAGAGCCACTGTTGGACCGAGCTTTTGTCGTCATGACGAATCCAAATAACGGACAGATTTTATCTATGGCAGGCAAAAAGATTGTAGAAAAAGAAGGGAAATTAGAGATTGAGGATTTGGCATTAGGTAACATGACAACTTCGTATGAGCTAGGGTCAGCTGTAAAAGGTGCAACTTTATTAACTGGATATGAGACAGGGGCAATACAGCCAGGAGATCAATTTTATGATGCACCCATGAAATTTAAAGGTACACAAGCTAAGAAATCGTGGAATGTATCCGGATTTGGTAATATTAATGATTTACGAGCGCTACAAGTATCTTCGAATGTATACATGTTCCAGACAGCTTTAAAAATTGCGGGAGTTAATTACGTACCAAATGGTTCGTTGGATATAAAACAAGGAGCATTTGATACGATGCGCTATTATTTTAAACAATTTGGATTAGGAGTTCCAACAGGTATAGATTTACCGAATGAAATAATTGGACAAACTAGAAAAGTAGATAGTCAGCCTGGGTTTTTACTAGATTTTTCTATCGGGCAGTATGATACGTATACACCGTTGCAATTGGTGCAATATATTTCAACGATTGCTAATGGTGGTTATAGAATGCAACCTCAAATTGTACAAGAAATACGAGAGCAATCAATAAAAGAAGAAGAGGTTGGCAAAGTTATACGCTCTATAGAGCCTGTCGTATTAAATCGAATTGATATGAAGACAGAACATATTGATCGGATAAAAGAAGGGTTTAGATGGGTATTCCAAGAAGGTGATGGAACTGGCGTGAAGTATTTCAAAAACGCGCCATATAAACCAGCAGGAAAGACAGGGACAGCTCAAACTGTATATGGTGGAGATGATCCAATTGGTAGAAATGCAAAAGGAGAACGTATGGAATGTTACAACTTAACGTTAGTTGGATATGCTCCATATGATAATCCAGAAGTAGCATTTTCTGTAGTAGTTCCATGGCTTCATAACGATAAAAGTGGAATTAATTCTATAATTGGAAAAGAAGTTTTAGATGTATACTTTGATTTGAAACAGCAACGTATACAGGGTGGAGCTCCTAGTACAGGTATTTCTAAGCAAAATTAGTAAGATTTTAGTACTTTTCTCAGGGAAGAGACCCTGTTTATATAAAGGTATTTATAAGAAAAAAATGAGATGTGAAATAAGAGATAGCGGCGCTCGTAGCTGCTATCTCTTATTTTGTTGATATCTTGGCTACTAGTTAAAAAGTTTTAAATTTATGGAACAAACTTGTTTCTTAGATGGTCTATTATGTGTACGTATAAAAACAGATGTTGAAAATTTGAAAGGAATGATGATTTTGAAAAATAAGAGGATGCTAAAAATAGGTATATGCGTTGGTATATTAGGTTTAAGTCTTACAAGCTTAGAAGCTTTTAAAGGAGGGCCATTGCAAGTTGAGGCGAAAGAAAAGACAGGACAAGTGAAGCATAAACATCAGGCGACGTATAAAGAGTTCTCTCAACTTGAGAAAAAATTCGATGCACGATTAGGTGTATATGCGATTGATACTGGTACAAATCAAACAATCTCTTATCGACCTAACGAAAGGTTTGCCTTTGCATCAACATACAAGGCGTTAGCGGCAGGGGTATTACTACAGCAAAACTCTACTGAGAAATTAAATGAAGTTATTACTTATACGAAAGAAGACTTAGTGGAATATTCACCTGTTACCGAGAAACATGTAGATACTGGAATGACACTAGGAGAAATTGCTGAGGCTGCTGTTCGTAACAGTGATAATACTGCAGGGAACATTTTATTTAACAAAATAGGCGGACCAAAAGGATATGAAAAAGCGCTTAGACAGATGGGTGATCGGGTTACTATGTCTGATCGCTTTGAAACAGAATTAAACGAGGCTATTCCAGGAGACATTCGTGACACTAGTACAGCGAAAGCAATTGCTACGAATCTGAAAGCTTTTACGGTCGGAAATGTGCTTCCAGTTCAAAAACGTAACATTCTTACAGGGTGGATGAAAGGAAATGCTACAGGAGACAAACTTATTCGTGCAGGCGTACCAACTGATTGGATAGTTGGAGATAAATCAGGAGCTGGAAGTTATGGGACACGAAATGATATTGCTATCGTTTGGCCGCAAAATAGAGCACCAATTATTATCGCAATTTTATCTAGTAAAGATGAGAAAGAAGCTACTTATGATAATCAACTCGTTGCAGAGGCAACTGAAGTTATAGTTAAGGCTCTTAAGTGATAATCTCTCAATTCTTTATTTAATGTAATTGAAAATATGAACTTGGAAAGCGATTCTTTTTAATGTGAAAAGAATCGCTTTTTTGAATTCCTATAATGAATAGTAAGTATATAAGCGGAAATTATTATTTCATGGACAATTTATCCCCTAAAGTGCATGAGGGAAATTTTCTCCTGTGGTGTTCGTAGCAATAATATTATTATGTATACGATAATAATATTTTGGAGTAGTTAAGCTAGATACTCCTATATGGATATGTAATTTTACATATCCATATAAAAGACACATATGTGCTAATCACTATTAAATTATATTAAAATCATTTTTAGGTAAGGGGATTCATATAGATTTAAGGGAGTCAAAGAATTTTTATGTTTAATTATCATAGTATAATTATTTCACTTTATGAAATGAAATTTGTATTTAACTTTTTTAAATATAATATTTTTAAATTCGAATAATAAATATCTGAAAAATCAAATTTAATCAATGTGATTTTCAGGTTTACTTATGAAAAACATAGTGTTTAAAATGAGGGGGAAGTAAGGTCCTTATATTCTATCAAAAATAAATAAAAAACGAGATACGATTACTCTATCGAAAAAATTTCTCTCCTCAAGTGTGTGTGATGAAATCCTAACGTTAGGTTGTACAACATTTACGATTAAAACTGTAAAAAACAATAGTGAAGAGGTGTACGGAATGAAGAATAAAATTATGACAGGATTTTTAATAACATCAATCGTTACTGGAGCGACTATTCCTATCAATACTCTCGCAATGCCAATCGTTCAGGCAGAAACGAAACAAGATAATATAGATATTTCCTCAGCATTACGAAAAATAGGTGCACACTCCAAATTAACACAAACCTTTATAGATGGAGCCTTAGCAAGTCCGAATGTGCAACTTGAAGAAGTTCCATCTTTAAATACAACTCAATTTCTAATTAAACAAGATATGAAAGAGTGGTCATCAGAACTATATCCAAAATTAATTCTATTAAATTCAAAAAGCAAAGGATTTGCAACAAAATTTAATAGCTATTATCCGACATTAAAACGATTTGTAGATAATAAGGAAGATAAAGAAGGGTTTTTAGATAGACTGGAAGTTCTTCAAGATATGACTATAACAAACCAAGAAAACGTGCAACGTCAGATTAATGAGTTAACAGATCTTAAACTACAGGTAGATAAGAAACTGAAAAATCTTGATACAGATGTGATAAAAGCACAGAGTGTACTTAGTTCAGAGGGAACGGGAAAAATAGACAAGTTAAAAAATGAAATGCTAAATACAAAAAAATCAATTCAAAATGATTTACAGCAAATAGCATTATTACCAGGAGCTTTAAATGAACAAGGGCTAAAGGTATTCCAAGAAATTTATAGTCTATCAAAAGATATCATTGAACCGGCTGCTCAAACAGCAGTAGTAGCGTATAACAAAGGAAAAGAAATAAACAATGCTATTGTAGAAGCAGAGAAGAAAGCAGAGCAAGAAGCAACAGAAAAGGGAAAATCAGTTATAGAAATTGAAGCTGCCAAAAAAGAAGCACGTGAAGCGATAGAGAAAAGTAAAAAAGGTGAAATTGCTGCAGCTGCAGTCACAAAAACGAAAGAGTATGATCTTATGAAAGTGATTGATCCTGAAAAAATTAAAAAAACATATAGTACCTTTGCCGAAATTAATAAACTAACAGCAGAGCAGCGATCATATTTAGATGACTTAGAGAAACAAAACCAAAAAATATATGATTTAACAACGAAACTATCAATAGCAGATTTGCAAAAATCAATGCTTCTTCTTTCACAAAATGATTTGCATACGTTTGCAAATCAAGTAGATGTAGAACTTGACCTAATGAAAGCGTTATAAAGAGGATTTGAATCTAATAAATAATAGTATTACAAAATTATCGACTGAAGTTGATACGAATAACACTCAGTCTCAAAAAGATACATTAAGACGACTAAAAAATGTAACAAATCTACTCGAAGAACAAGTTTATAAATTTTAATATTAAGAAATAAGGTTTAATGAAAAAATTATAACGCAACTGAAAATAAGGAGGAGAATCAAAAAATGAAATTTCCATTTAAGGTCATAACTTTGGCCGCTTTAGCAACGGTTATAACTGCTACGAATGGTAGTACTATTCACGCACTTGCACAAGAACAGACAGCACAAGAACAGAAAATAGAAAATTATGCGTTAGGACCTGAAGGGTTAAAGAAAGTGTTGGCTGAAACAGGCTCTCATATTCTTGTAATGGATTTGTACGCAAAAACAATGATTAAGCAACCGAATGTAAATTTATCCAACATTGATTTAGGTTCAGGAGGTGGAGAATTAATCAAAAACATTCACCTGAATCAGGAACTGTCACGAATCAATGCAAATTACTGGCTAGATACTGCGAAGCCAAACATTCAAAAGACAGCACGTAATATTGTAAATTATGATGAACAATTTCAAAATTATTACGACACACTAGTAGATACTGTAAAAAAGAAAGATAAGGCAGGCCTCAAAGAAGGAATAGGGGATTTAATCGGTACAATTCATACAAATTCAAATGAAGTTACGGAAGTTATTAAGATGTTAGAAGCTTTCAAAACAAAGTTGTATACAAATACTGTAGATTTTAAAAATAATGTTGGAAGTCCAGATGGACAAGGGGGATTAACGGCTATATTAGCGGGAAAACAAGCACTAGTCCCACAACTTCAGGCCGAAATTGAGAATTTACGTTCTACGCAGAAAGCACATTTTGATAATGTATTAGCCTGGTCAATTGGTGGCGGATTAGGAGCAGCTATTTTAGTTATTGGAACGATTGCAGGAGCGGTAGTAATTGTTGTGACCGGTGGCACAGCGACACCAGCTGTTGGTGGTCTAACAGCTCTAGGGGCAGCTGGTATCGGTTTAGGAACAGCAGCTGGTGTTGCGGCATCTAATCATATGAACTCTTATAATGAAATTTCTAATAAAATCGGAGAATTAAGTATGAAAGCCGATCTTGCTAACCAAGCAGTTATTTCACTTACTAATACAAAAGACACGTTGACATATTTGTATCAAACTGTAGATCAAGCAATCATGTCTCTAACGAATATTCAGCAACAATGGAATACGATGGGAGCGAATTATAAAGATCTATATGATAATATCGAACAAATGCAAGAACATAAACTTTCTTTAATACCTGATGATTTAAAGGCTGCAAAACAAAGTTGGAATGATATTCATAAGGATGCAGAATTCATTTCAAAAGACATTGCTTTTAAACAAGAAAAAACAAATTAAAAATCAATATATATGTATAGGAGGAATTAAAATGAATAAAAACTTTCCTTATAAACTATTTGCTGTATCGACGTTTTTAACTCTGACAACAACTACTGTAGTTTCTCCAGTGGCAGCCTTCGCAAGTGAAAGTAAAATGGAACAAACTAGTACCGAAGATATATCTCTTTCTGTAAACAGCGAAAAGATGAAAAAAGCTTTGCAAGATGCTGGGGTATTTGCAAAATCTATGAATGATTACTCTTATTTGTTAATTAAAAACCCAGATGTTAACTTTGAAGGAATTGACATTAAAGGATATACAAATCTACCTAGTCAAATTCTACAAGATCAAAAGAATGCAAGAGAGCATGCTACGAAATGGGATTCACACATAAAAAAACAACTTTTAGATACACTGACGGGGATTGTAGAGTATGATACTAAATTCGACAATTATTATGACACATTAGTAGAAGCGATTAATGAAGGGGATGCAGACACATTAAAAGAAGGCATTACAGATTTACAAGGTGAGATTAAACAAAATCAAGCATATACACAGAATTTAATACAAGAACTAGCTAAGTTAAGAGATAGTATTGGAGAAGATGTCCGGGCATTTGGAGGTCATAAAGATATTTTGCATTCGATTCTGAAAAACCAAGCATCTGGAATTGATGAAGATGAAAAGCGCCTAAATGAAGTTTTAGAGCAAGTTAGACATTTTAAACAAGTAGAATCAGATGGAATAATAACTGTATCAATTCCCTCAATTCCTACGTGGATTGCTGGTGGTGTAATGATAGGGGTAGCAAGAAATAATTTAGGTACGTTAGAGCCGTTGTTAGCACAATTACGTCAGACTATAGATTATAAAGTAACATTAAATCGTGTAGTTGGTGTTGCTTATAGTAATATTAATGAAATGCACAAGGCACTTGGATCGGCTATTAATGCACTTACCTATATGTCTGCACAATGGCATGATTTAGATTCTCAATATTCGGGAGTGCTTAGTCATATTGATAAAGCATCCCAAAAAGCGGATCAAAATAAATTCAAATTCCTAAAACCTAATTTGAATGCAGCGAAAGATAGTTGGAAAACATTGAGAGCGGATGCGTTTACATTAAAAGAAGGGATAAAAACATTAAAAATGGATCCTGTTTCTTCAAAAAAATAGCGGAATACGGTATTTGTTGCAAGGGCATTTATACAGTTATAAAATGATTTTTTGTTCTTTATAAATTGAAAAGACGGAGGTATAATCAGGCCTCTGTCTTTTGTTTTATTGAAATATTTTTATAATTCTATCCTATATGTAGAAAGTAGTTATACAAGTTTGAATTTTTAAGGTGAATGATTTTTATGAATTTTTCCGTAAAACCTAATCTATGATTAGTGAGCTTTATATTCTTATTTTCCTAATTGAATACTTTTATACAATTAGATGGAAGTTAAGAATACTAAATCAAAACATAATAGGTTGTTATTGATGAGTTTATCGTAAAGTTGTTATTTAATGTGTCATCAAATAGTATTTGTATACAATGATAAATAAAGAAAAGGAGATTATTATGAGAAAAAATAGATTAAAAGATACAACATAGATAGCATGAATAGCTTGGGGTGTAAAAACATAAAAAAAACAAAAATCCTTAAGTGCATTAAGGAAAAATGAGGGAGATAATATGGGGAATAATTCAAAACATAAAACTAGAAAAATACTTGCAGCTACTGCTACAGTAACTATGCTTACGACTGGAATGGTTTCTTCATCAGATGTCTTTGCAGAGGAAACAAAGCAGCAAAAAAAAATATCGACATCACTGCAAGAGGAAAAGTCAGTTAAATCAGAAAACAATATATATACAGTCCCAGGAAAAGGGGATGTTGAGGTACTGAAACAACTGGATAGAAAAAGTATGGCATTTAGTCCATATGAACCCACTGGTTTATATGCAAAGCCAAATGAACAAATAACGATTAATGTAGAAGGAAATCAAAATATTCAAGCATATATTGGAACGTATTCGTATGATGCTTCTTGGAGAGAAGATTCTAAAATAAAATCATTTACATTAAAACCTGGTATAAACACAATCCAATCTCCAAATGGGGGGATGATTTATTTTTACAATAAACAACAAGGTGGTACCATTCGAACAACGGTCACAACTGGTGGAACGACTACTCCTTTTTTTGAACTGGGAAAGCATACGAAACAAGATTTAATAAACATGCTGGACCAATATCCCAATGCACATGCAGTGGAGTTAAAAGGAGAACGTGTATTAATTACGGCCAGCCCTGCACGTGTTAAGAAATATTTGTTAGGTTCTAATACAGATCCTGTACAACTCTTAAAAAAGATGGATGAAGCTACTCGAATTCAAGACAAAGTAGCTGGTTTATCCGAGGAACAAGTAGATAAACATTATATTCATTACGTAGAAGAAAATCATTCTCCCGATTATTATATGTATGCAACTTCTTATCGAACCGCATATGTAGGAGATGCAATCCAATACGTGTTAGATATTAATAAATTTATAAAAGATGGCTGGGGTCCTTGGCATGAGGCAGGGCATTTGAGACAGCAATCACCTTGGAAGTTTTATAATATGACAGAAGTACAAAATAATATTTACAGCCTTTCTGTAGAAAAAGCATTTACATCTAATCAATCTTTTAGATTGCAACAGGAGGGCGCTTATACTAAGGCATTTCAATACTTAGAACAACCTAATAAAAATTATGACGAAGTTAGTGATGTTTTTGTTAAGCTTGTTATGCTTTGGCAACTACAGTTAGCATATGGAGAGGACTTCTATCCTAAATTGCATCAATTGTATAGAGACATGTCTTCAAGTGAACTTCCACAAACTGATGAAAATAAAAAACAATTATTTATGATTTCGGCATCAAAAGTAGCCAAACAAAATTTGATACCTTTCTTTGAGAAGTGGGGATTACGTCCAAATAACGATACCATTCAAAAAGTAGCTGCATTAGGGTATCCAACTTTAACAGCAGAGATTTGGAAGGGGACAGATTCTAATCCAATTAAACCAGATATACCTAATGTAAATAATATTTTAGAAGGAAACAAGTTTGCATGGTCACTAAAAGGAATTAGTGATTTCGAGTTTGCTAAAATCAATTTCAATAAGTCGACAGAAGAAATGCAAGTTGACTTAAAAACAGGCGTACCACATCATTATTTTAATGAAACATATGCGAGTATTAAAGTACAAAATGCATCAGGAAAAGTAGTATACAAGAAAGACATTTATGGAAACAAACAACAAAACGCTGAATTACAAAAAGTTCCAGTTGGAGTAGGAGATTATATTGAGTTAACACATCTAGAAGGTGTGCATAGAGCTACTTTCACAAATGTAGACAACAGCAAACAAGAAAGCTTTGGAAAAAAAGCAATGTATGAAGTCACAAAAGAAGGCTTGAAGAAAGTAGAAAAAATGCCAGAAGCAACAATTTTAGACGGAAATCAATTTGCATGGTCATTAAAAGGAATTAGTGATTTCGAGTTTGCTAAAATCAATTTCAATAAGTCGGCAGAAGAAATGCAAGTGGACTTAAAAGCAGGCGTACCACATCACTATTTTAATGAAACATATGCGAGTATTAAAGTACAAAATGCATCAGGAAAAGTAGTATACAAGAAAGACATTTATGGAAACAAACAACAAAATGCTGAATCGCAAAAAGTTCCAGTTAAAGTAGGAGATTATATTGAGTTAACACATCTAGAAGGTGTGCATAGAGCTACTTTAACAAATGTAGATAACAGTAAACAAGAAAGCTTTGGAAAAAAAGCAATGTACGAAGTTACAAAAGAAGGTCTGAAGAAAGTAGAAAAAATGCCAGAAACAACGGTTTTAGACGGGAATCAATTTGGCTGGTCTTTAAAAGGATATAGTGATAGAGAGATTGCAAAAATAAATTATAATAGGGTAACAGAGAAAATGCAGGTGAATTTAGAGGCAGGCGTACCACATTCTTATTTTAATAATACGTATGCAAGTATTAAAGTACAGAATTTATCCGGTAGTGTTATGTACAATAAGGAAATAGTGGGAAATAGACAGCAAACTGCTGAAAGCCAAACTGTGCCAGTCAAAGTGGGAGATTATATCGAGTTTACCCATATAGAAGGGGAGGCAGTAAATGAAAAGACACGGGCTACACTTATTAACCTTGAGAATAATAAACAAGAATATATAGGTAAAAAAAGAACCTATCAAGTTACTTCTACGGGATTAAACAAAATAGATTAACATGAAGAACATTCAAATTATTAGTAAGATGCTAAATAGTCGTTCATTATGAACGGCTATTTGGCTTTTGGAGCACTTTAAGTTTAAGTGTAAGCAATACAATAAATATAATGCTCATACTGGCACAATTAGTTGGTGTGAATTCTTAGCAAAATAAAGTGGTAAGTACTTAATACGAGTGTATATTAACGTGCAAACAGGGCTGCAAGTAATTGGTAGTCCTGTTTATATGTTAAAGAGGGACTTGCTAAGGAGGTAATGAGAATCATGAAATGCTACTTCAAATCTTTATTAGGGGAAAGATTTAGAAAAAACTTAACATATATCTATTTTTAAATAAATGTAAGCTGTAGTAAATTGATAACATTTATACTTACTATTACTAATGTCTATTTAGATATCAAATAATAATTCCAAGTTGGTTATATAAGAACAATTTGGAATTTTGTGCAATAAAAAATATGTAAATATATCAATTGAAAATTTAAATAATATTTAAACGCTTTAAAATGAAAATTGATGTGTATTAGGCTTTATAAGCAAAATATAAGTAAATCAAATAAATAAAGACCTTGTAAAAATACAGGGCCGGATACAGGGTTAAGGGAACGCATAGTTTGTTAAAATCATAATAGTATACATTTTTTGTATAGTTATATAAGGATTTTGACAAATTTAAGAACAAGATAGAAAATCTTTAAGAGAATAAACATAGTGTAGGAAATTTGATTTGGAATAGAGATATTAGAATGTTGATATAGATGAAGACTTGTGGATAACGTAACCAAATTGTCTTTAAATAAGTAGTCTAGATGAGAGTGGGATATTGGATCTTTCTGAAAAAGAAAAATATTTTTTGGTATACAACTCACATATTGCTGAATTAGATACAAGATCATAATTCGACTATGAAATAAATAACACGAGAAATTCTAACATAATCTGGATAGAAAAGAATATGTAATATTGCATTTGTTAGTTTTTATCAACCTTATTGGATAAGGATAGCAATATAAATAAAAAGGGCATGCAGTCGTATCTGCGGCCTTTTTAGGAGGATTTTATTCTTTATAAAAACTACGAATGACCAGAAAGCATGCTTATCCCACATAATACAAATAACAAATGAGCTTAGGAGGATTTCAAGATACCAATAGGACACGTATTGGTAAACAGGTTCAAAAATAGTATATGTGAAAAGGAAAAATCTTATACAATAAGTAGAAAGAAACTTATCCTTTTATATAAGACTTTTTAAAATTAGTACAGAACGTTATTTCTATGTGGTTTGAAATGAAATCAAACAAAGTATATATGAAAATGGCAGACAACAATTTTTGTTGTCTGCCGGTGCCAGCGGGTTGAATGAGTTAGTCAATTACAATCAATTGCTTTCCCATTACCAGAAGAGTAAAGCCGCTAGTTCAAATGGCTTAGATATAGTTTGCCATATAAATAAAAAATATGAGTGTAAATATTGAAAAAAATGAATAGCCAAAAAGTAAATTGTAGCTATATAAAGCAGAAAGTTAGAATAATATATATTCTTCTAACTTTCATCAATTAGGTTGGCATATATATAAGTATGCGTTTGAGTGGATTTATGGATGGAAAATCCATATTAACATTATAATAAAATATTTAAGGTTCTTCGCATGTAATATTATATGCGAAGATTAGGTAGATGAAATAGTTAACTTATTTCTATTATTAAAAAGTAAAATGTTTTTTTATTTAAAGAATTAAAATTCAACTGAAGGTGTTTAAGGTCTTAATACTTCATAACTACCTGATTAATCGATTCTAGATTCCAGCTACTGAGTAGGAAAGAGCTAATTAATTTGAAAATGATTAGGATAATTAAATTCTCCTTTATACTTAATTACTACAATAAACGTCCCTTTAGTATATACATTTGTAATCGGTGTTTTCTAAATTTCTAACCCTTTCGGAGTAGTAATAAATTCTGATTCAATTGTTATAAAATGTTGTAAAGAGTCGGCAGGGTTAACGTTGAAAATTTTTATTTTGGCACCAAAACGTTGAATTAAGTAGAAAGTATCTCCTTTATGAGATATTTCATATTCCAGTCGGGTTGGTATGTACTATTCTCAGCTCCCTCCAATTCATTAATGGTTTTAAATCCCTAATCGTCATTAAAAGGATCAGAATCTGTGGTTTTAACTTCTTTTATTGGTGAAATTATTTCAATGCTAGTCATACTTCCTACTAATATTAATATGTTTCATAACGTTTCATTCTCCAAAATCCATATTGGTTCCTGTGAAAATGTATTCTAATGTTAGTATTATCCTGATATATGCGGTTGTCAAAAAAAGTTTCATAATAAGTTCTTAGCATTTTATAAAACTAAGAATAATGAAAAAATAATATATTTTTCAATTTTAATATTCAAAACTTATGTATAAGTGTTACAATGAAATCCTCTGGTTTATTTTATTCTTCTATTTAGAATTTATGGTTTAGCAATTTTATAAAACAAAAGTGACTGTAGTAAATGGATAAGTGTATGAAGTGATACGGTTAGAGTGGTTAAAAGGCTATTAGGTATAATTTTCCAAATAATAAATTCACTTAGTTAAGTTTTATTAGGTTTATTGTGGTAAGGATTTCATCCGATTTGAATAGTCCTAAATTTAATTTTTTATCCAATCAAAGCCACAAATCATTTTTTTATGTAGTATTTGTTTCATCCAGTTTATTTGCAATAATTCGTACCCTTAAAATTACTTACTATAGAAAAATAACATAATCGAAAGGAGGTTAGATAAAATTCTGCTCGTGAAATTTAAAACATTTATATACAAATATACAATCGAATGGATGTATTGATAAATTCATTTCGAACGAGACCATAAATGAATGTAGAAAAAATAAAGGAAGGAACAAACAATTAAATAAACTATATCAGTTGTAAGAATGAAAGGAAGAAGTGGATAGTGCTTAATATAAAAGAAAGATTGGGGCAAATAAAGCTTAAGAAGAAGTTGTCTATGGCATTTATAGCAATACTAATTATACCAAGTCTTATCGTGGGAATAACATCTTATGATGAGTCGAAAACAGATCTTAATGAAACAATCCTACAATCAGCAAAAGATAATGTAAGTATTTTAGATAAGATTGTAGATGATGAGTTAGAAAATAAGCATACAGATATAACACATTTTGCAAAATTACTTACAGAAGGTGATTATAATTCTGAACAATTACAAAATGTACAGGGTAAATTTGATCAGTATATACAGTTACATCCTGAAATAGAAACAATTTATACGGCATCCAGTAACAATCAATTTATTCATGCACCTGTTGGAAAAATACCAGAAGGGTTTAATCCGTTAGAAAGTAGTTGGTATAAGGATGCAGTAAAAGCAAATGGGGAAATTATTGTTTCGTCTCCCTATAAATCAAAAGCTACGGGAAATATGGTAATAGCAATTGCAAAGCAAAATGCTGATAAAAGTGGTGTCATTGGTGTAGATTTGAATATTAATGATATCGTAAAAACATCCGAAATGATAAAAATTGGAAAGCAAGGCTTTGTATCTATAGTGAGTCAAGATAAAACTATAGTTGTCCATCCATCACTAAAACCTGGTGAGAAATTAGAGAAATCTTTAGCTGATGAACTGTACAAAAAAGAAGCTGGTGTAATTACTTATAGTCTTAATGGTGAGGATCGAAACATAAGCTTTAAGACAAACAAAAAAACAGGTTGGAAAATAGCTGGCGTAATGCCTACGAAAGAAATTGAAGAAGCTACCAATCCTATTTTTTATAAAACGCTCACTATAATAGGGGCTTCATTATTATTAGGTGGAATTGTAATTTTCTTCATACTTAGATCTATTATTAATCCACTAAGACAATTAGTTTTTTCAGCTCAAAGAATTAGTCAGGGAGATTTAACTGAGAAAATAGATATTCATTCAACGGATGAACTTGGTCAATTAGGTGGTAGTTTCAATACAATGGCAGAGTCGCTACGTAATATTATTTCTCAAATTAACACTTCTGCAGGACATGTGGCTGCTTCTTCTGAGGAACTAACTGCCAGTGTAGAGCAAGCAAGTGTTGCGACAGAACAAATCACAAAAGAGATGGAAGGAATTTCTAATAGTGCGGAAGTTCAAAATAATGAAGTTGCGTCTGGAGCGAAATTAATTGGTAAGGTAACACGAAACATTCAATACGTAGCTGATAATGCTTCTGAAGTATCAACTTCATCCTTATATACAAAACAGAAGGCCAATGAAGGAGAACAATTAGTAGAACAAACTGTAACACAAATGCAGTCTATCCATCATTCGGTTTCTCAATCCGATAATGTAATTAAATTATTAGATAAGAAATCGCAGCAAATCGGAAGCATATTAGATGTGATTCAAAATATTGCGGAACAAACAAATTTATTAGCATTAAATGCAGCAATTGAAGCAGCTAGAGCAGGAGAACAGGGACGAGGATTTGCAATTGTTGCCGATGAAGTTAGGAAGTTAGCAGAGCAATCATCTGAATCTTCAATGGAAATTGGAAATTTGATTAAGGAAATACAATTAGATGTACATGAGACTGTAAAAGCCATGAATGAAGTAGGAGTAGAAGTACAGTCGGGAATTCAGGTTGCGAATGATACAAAACAAAGTTTTTATGAGATTTCAAAATCTGCAAATGATATTGTGTCAAAAGTGCATGGTATGGTGGAACTGTCAAATAAAATGACAACTGATGCAATGAAAGTCGATACATCGATTAATCAAATAGCTATCGCTGTTAAAGAGAATGCTTCAAGCACGCAAACGATAGCAGGTTCGTCTGAGGAACAACATGCTTCCATGGAAGAGATAAATTCTTCAGCGATACACTTAGCACAGATGGCAGAAGAACTTCAAGAGTTAATTTGTGGATTTAAGATATAAGTATAGATTCTAGGATAGAATACTAGAAGTGTGGAAAAGAGCGGGAATTAAAAATCTTATATCGTAGTAAATAATTATAATATATATTTCATAAAAAGGTTAACTACCTTGAATGGTAGTTAATCTTTTTAGTGTATCGCAAAACTTATGTTTAAAAAGAAGAAAGTTACATAAAAAGAACAGTTCATATTTCGGCATTTAACCCCCCTTCATGTGAAGGGGGGTTAAATGCACTTACATTAAATTCGTTGTGGTGCGCCACCATAATCGCTGACACTATATGAAGGAGAAGGATAATGTCCATGAGTAGCAAACTGAGAAATTCCCACCGTTAGACCCCCAATAAAAGCAATCCCCGATAAAAATAGGCTAATTTTTTTCATTATTTTAACACTCCTTTTTCGATTGATTTTGGTCTTGATTGGTAACAAATATGAAAATAGTCACTTACCTTTTGGTGGTTCCCTAATTGTCTGCATTTTGTGGCAAATAATTCAGCGTATTCGACAACATATTCCCATAATTCTTCTTCCTCAAAGTATAAGATTCCTTCTTGAATGATTTTTTCTAATTCTTCCAATGGAATATTTTCGTTTAATCTTTTTAAAATAGAGAAGTGGTGTGTGTTTTCTTCGTTATGAATTCCCCTGCAAATCTGTAATCCCTTATCAATGAGTTTGCTAGCTGCCGATTGTTCTCCTAATTTATAATGTTCCTTAGCTTGTAGGAAGATAGCCTTGAAGTGTGTAGGGAGTTTCTCTGTTACTTCTGAAAAGTGACGAGTAGCTAACGTAGACATACTATGATCAGAATACAGCCATCCCATAGTACTTCTTACGAAGAATAAGGAATCTTCTTCCTTATATAACGAGTATTAACATGTAGAGATTTTGATATTTGAAAATTATGTGAATTTATGAAGAGGATGTACTATTTTAAAGACTTGTTCTTGTGGTTGATTAAAGGAAAATTAAAGACCAGTAGGATAAGGTAGACAAAAGAGAAAGTCAACTTTAATTGTTCTGAAAAGATTATTCTAAAAGCTATTTATGTATAGAATAAGCAGTTCATGAATTTATGACCATTGGAGAAAGTAAACCAGAGACTCGATATATAAGCAAGAGCTTTACTAGAGTAGCTACAAGAAGGGGATAGTTATAAAATTGTTAAAGTTCTGTATAATTAAAAGTTCATCTTGTTCCTTTTCGGATAGGATAAGTAGAAGATAGGAAGTTTTTCTTTGAACTAAGCTTTTTTGACAGGAGTAGATTTTTTCATAACTAAAACAAATAAATTAATAATTGCATATATTGTATTTTCGTTAAAGCAAGGTATTATTCTCTCATAAAAAGGAATCACTAGAAAAATATGTGATTCCTTTGAGAAATGCTATTAAATCTAAGACTAATTTCTAATGGTTCCAGTGTCTTTTATTTTGACGTGTGTCTTTACATTTATTTTAGCCTCTGCTAACGCTTGCAACCAATCTCCTTTTACTTTTTTCCATTCTTTATATTGAAAAGCTCTAGCATATAGGGATAATCCGATTGGATCAATTTTATTCTGCTGTATTTCATTCAACATATTTTGTAAATTATTATTAATTTCTTTTTGAATAGCACTTTTTAAATTATTTATATTTGTTTTATTATCATAGTGCCCCTTCATTAAATTCGCATTGGTTTTTTCTATTAAAGCTACATTAGCATATATATTGAAATTAAATATAAACTTTCCGTTTTGAAAATCAACATCTACTTTCCTTGTCGCGTTCTGTACGAAGATAGAAGTGTTTGTTTTTTTGTTGGACTTTTTAGGAGGAAGCGCAAGGTGTAGTATCATTCGGCCGTTACTTTTTGGCTTATTTATAAGATTGAAAAATTTAACGTCTTTTTTAGGGATATGAGTTAAATATTTCCCTTTTCGATTTAAAAATGCAATTCCTACTGTGTCGATTTCATTCTTTGTTTTTTTGATAATTGGAACAGTTTGCGTCATTCCTTCTTCATTTTGTTCTCTCATTAATTGTTGAATTGTAGAAGAGACGGATTGGTTATTTTGAATTGAGGATTCGATTACACCATTTATATAAGATGAAAGTGATGGTTTACTAGGCTTATGAATTTTAAAAATTTCTTCTGTAGGTCCATCTACAAGTACTACTTTAGTATTAATGGTAGCGTAAGGATCACGGTATGATGAATCAAGCTCCTGCAACCAATTTGCTTCTTGCGCTAATTTTTTCCCAATTAAAATGATTTCGGCTTTGGAAGCTGTCATATAGCCCGTTAATTTCGTATCTATCTTACTGAATCCAGTATATACAGTTGATGCTTGTGTCCAATGTTCTATAGTACTTTTTTGCTGTTTATGATGAAAGAGTGGTATGCTTGTTCCAACTTTTATGTCTCCATTAGGGGTTTTATCCAAGCCAATTAACAGGATTAATGAAACCTTCTCAAGAGGAATTCTCTGACTACAACCAATTATATATACACAACAAATTACAATCCATATCCATTTTCGAATCAAAGTTGTTTCCTCCTAATAATCCAAGTAAAAAGAATACTGTAAGAGAAAAATAAGATTGGTAATAGAATAAAGAAAACGACATTTAAGATATCCATAAGAGAATATATAAACAAATATTGATTCACATCGGGATTTAGGAAAATAAATAGGCCAACTATAAATAACATAAAAGCAAGCAGCGCCCAATTGCGGGCGTTTTTTTGAAGTGAAATGGTCACAGATTCAAAACTGAAAAATAAATACGGATATATCGTAGTGGAAAATACAATTAAATAGTAAGCGATGTATATAATTTCTAATCGTTCCATGAAAGAAAAACGAACTCCTTTTAACAGATGAAATACTGGCCAGATTACATCTTTTATCCCCTCCGGACTAAAGTATATATAAGAAAGAATAGTCACATATAGATAGAAAAACATGGTTCCAGTATTCGCAATTAGTAGTCCTTTTATGGCTTTTTGTTTTTTTTGTAAGAACGGGTATATATAATATGCAATTTCTAAGCCAGCATAAGGAGTAATGGTTTCTTTTGTTGCTTTTACAATAGGGTATAATCCATCTTTAAAAATAGGTAGTAGGTGTAAAGGGTTGTAGTTAGTCTTTAGTGAAAAAAGAAGAAATAGTGGCATCCAAGTAGTGAAGAAGAAAACAAGCATAGAATAACTAGTAAGAGCCCTTAACCCACTCAGGGCTAAAATAATAAAAGGTAATAGTAATAATATGGTGATTTGATAAGCAGGAGTGGAAGGGAATATCCACACTTTTACAATATCAGTTGCCTTTAATAAAGTATTAAAGCCAGCAAAAAATAGATAAAAGGCATATAAAAGAAAAAGAATTGTCCCTATCCATTTACCAAAGTATGTTTTTAAGATTTGTGAGAAATTTTTGTTAGGATTTTTTTGTAACATTAATATAATAAATACGCCGATTATAGAAGTAACTATCCATCCAAGAATGATGGAAATCCAGCCATCTGTGCCAGCTGTAGTAGCAAGTGGGCTTGGCATAATTAACATACCTGATGCTAGTTGCAGTGAATGAATGAAAATAATAAATTCGAATAAAGTTATGTTTTGGAATTTAAGATTCCCCATGCGAACCACCTTCTTTTTTCTTTTTTTGTTTCGGCTGTCCTGTACTCGAGCGGGTGGTAATCATAGAAATAGGAAATCTTACAAAAGAATCTTTTAATTCTTTGAGCCGAAATGGTGCGATTGGCAATCCGTATGGTGAACGATAGGAAGTTAGTGAAACAAAATGAGCAAATAAGAGCATTAATCCACTAACAATACCTACAATCCCATAAAAGTATGCCAATAACATCATTGGAAAACGAATAAGGCGTATAGAACTTGATAAATCATAATTAGAAACAATAAATGATGCAATGGCTGTAATAGATACGATAATAACCATTACATTACTCACAAGACCAGCTTGAACAGCCGCCTGTCCAATTACAATCCCTCCAACAATTCCTATGGTTTGTCCAATGGGTTGTGGTAAGCGAATACCAGCTTCACGTAGCATTTCTAGTGTGATTTCCATTATAAAAGCTTCCAATAAGGGAGAGAAAGGGACTTTGACTCTTGACGTTGCAATAGAAGTGTATAAGTCTATAGGAATGATTTCAAAGTGAAAAGAGACTATAGCAATATAAAATGCCGGTAAAAAAATAGCTATAATAAATCCTGCAAATCGTAATAAGCGAAAAAATGATGCAATGAGCCAATGAATATTATAATCATCTGGAGTTTGAAAAAATCCAATTAAATTCATTGGAACAATCATTGCACCAGGGGATCTATCCATTAACACTGCTACTTTCCCATCAAGAATATGATTTGAAATTGCATCTGGGCGTTCGCTTAAATAAGCTTGTGGAAAAGGAGTCCAATTTTGATCTTTTGTATAATTCGATAGTTCTCCAATGCTCAATACCGCATCCGTTTTAATTCTACAGATTCTAGTTTCTATTTCTTGGACTACATCTGCGTTTGCTACATCACCTAAGTAAATTAAATAGACTACTGAAGTTGCTCGTTCTCCAATTGTCAGTTTTTTGATCTTTAACTCTGTTGAAGGAAGATATCGACGAATTAAGCCTATATTTTTTGTGGCATTCTCAATAAATCCATCATGTGAGCCTTTAATAGTAACTTCTGAGATGGGTTCTTGAATTGCTCTTTCTGCCCAGCCTTTTGTATTTATTAGAAGTGACCGCTTTTCTCCTTCCATAAATAGAACACATTGACCCTCAAGTAATCCTTCTTTAATTTCATTCCATGTATATACTATTTTGGTATGAGTAGCAATAATATTAGAATTAAATATTTGGCTGTCCTCATTTACTTTTTGTAATAATGGTGTAATAACATTGCCTTTTAAAGCGACACCATCTGTAAGGCCTTCAAAATAATATAGTAAAATATTCGTGTTTGTTTTTAATTGCAAAGGATGTTCAATTAAATCTGCACTAATATCAAAGATATTATCTAATGTATTTTTAAGTTCTTTTAAGTTACTTGTTTGGATCTTTTCAATGTTTTTATCTGATTTAATTTCTAAGGTCTCTTCATTTAAGGACAAATTGACACCTCTTTAATATATAACGATTAGTTGTATTTATTATTTTTATATAATGGAATTTTATTCACAAATTTAAACAAATTGGGAATGGAAGTTAATAATTAAGAGCAAAAAAGTAGAGGTAATTTGTGTGAAAATCTAAGTATCAAGATAGAATTGAAATTTGAATGATTATAATAAAAAAGAACCTTCGATAGGTTCTTTTTTATAGTTGGTAAATATATTGTCAACAATAGATGGCGCTAAAGGAAGTAATTTAGATGTCTTTATGCTACTCAGCTGGATTTTGTAGGAAGAATTCATTTTTCATACCTCAACGCTCAATAAAAAAGGACATTTCATTTATTTGGGTGTTCCAGTGTATTTGAATTTTGCGCGCTAACAAATTTTGTTTAGGGACAAAATGTATTTCTCTGGATTGACAGAAAAATAACGCAACAAAATTCCTATTAGATATTTTGGTAGGTAGCAAATATTTCTTTGGCCTTATTTTCTTGATATTATCGTACGTTTATATGATTCTAAGGGAAAGAAATACTATCATTTTTATTATCATCTATTGTTTGATTATGATGGTAACATGAAAATAAAACGTTTACAACCAGAAAATAAAGAAAAAATATTAAAATACGACTTTTTTCGACAATGATTCTGTGTTTATTTATAATATTTTTATAGGAAAAGGTGGAGGGAAGCGTACCTTTTCCTATAAAATGTTTTGTTAGAATTAGAAATAACTAAAGTAGTAATAATAGCTTAAAATTAAAATGAAATTCAGTGATAAAGTTATAATTTTTATTTTTGGATCCCAAGTGTTTTAAATTTTAATCCATTTTGCGTTTCTTCCTTTTGTAACTAGCTTAATATGCCCAAATAATTGCAAGGAATTTAAAGCCTTACTAATTGTACTCTCGGCAATGTCTGGATATCTGTTACGAATACTTTCCTTAGTAAAGGGCTGTTTTTGTTTAAGTATAAAATCCTGAATTCTCTCAACTTTAGTATGTTTACATATAGAATCTAGAACAGTGTTATGCAGATCTTGGTAAGCCTCTAATATAATAGTTAAAAACGTTTTTAACCAAAAGCTACTATTATGTTCCTCGCAGTACCAATTTACCGAAGATTTATAAATCGAATTGTAGTATTCAGATTCATTTTTCTTAATATACTTATCCAAACATACATATTTTACAAATGTATGTCCACTCTTAATTAGCAGCAACTGCATTAACATAAATGCTAGCCTGCCATTACCTTGATTGAAAGGGACTATGCAATAAAAATTTAATATAAAACGAGCTATTAATAAAAGCGAATGTAGCCCCTTACTAGTATTTAATGAGTTGTATTGATCACATAATTGCTCCATAAACCGTGGAATAAGTTCATGCGGAAGAATGCGGTAACTATTCAAGTGCATTCCATGCTCAGGAATACCTGGAATAATAAAAGGTTTTTCACGCCACTTGGCACTGTCAGAGGTAATGTAATGTATTAGTTGAAAATGTAATTCCTGTATAGTTGCTGGATTAATTAATAAAGTACAGGAGTTTTTATGTACAAAAGAAAGTGTTTGATAATAACAAAAAATAGCATCTTCCGAAATATTTTGAGGTACTATATCATCTAAAATAAGTTCTTTTAATCTTTTATTAGGAACTTTTATATCCTCATAAATAGTGGTGAAATTTTTCATGTAATGTAGTGGTATAGTTTTTTCTAAACCATTAAATATGTCAGGGTTTTGTTCCTGATAAGCAGCTAATTTTCCTTTCAATTCGCTAATTTCACTTATTAAATGTATTAACCTCCTTTTTAATTCAATATTCTTATACTTATCATCAAAAAAGTCTCTCATTTTTGTTCCCCCTGTAACCCCTTAACACGTTGTTGCATACATCTTTCCATTCTAAAGGTATTTCACGACATTATTATAAAATAATGACATTTCCGTTTTGATTTTGAATATATTTCAGAATCCATATTTTTATTTAACAATTAAAATATGGAAATTATAAAGAAGAATCGTTAGGATTCAATTTTAATAGGCATAATCCTAACATCAAATGTACAAATGTACAATAAAAAATATAAAACTATCGACTCTTTTGAAAAATTATTTAAAAGAGTTTTAATTAATTGTTGGTATAGATATGCTTTAGTTTAGGAGTAAAGATTGAAGTGGTAATAAAGTTTTCATAGGTAATCAATAAGTAGATAAACTATTAATTTGTGACAATTATGTGCCTAATCTATTATTTGCTATTATGAGAATTCTAAAATTAAATCCTAACGAGCTGAATTTGCTATATTTAGCATATAGATTAGGAGAGACGTGTTGATGAAATGTATCATTTTATATAGAAATATGTAACGTTTAACACTTGTATTGTAAAATATTTTGACATACGTTAATTAAAATATTAGGTACAGGAACATTTAATAAAAACTCAGTACTAAAGTACCCTTTAAACGTTTCACCCTAAAAACGTTTATGTTTTTATTTCAAGCACACTGAAGTTTACCCTTTGTTTCTGTACCTTATTAGATAAAAATAATATGATAAATTATTAGTATTTGATAGCAAATGGCTATTAATGTATTAACAAGAATTATGTTAAGATAAATATTTTAAGTTTTTTTATGGATAATTAAGGTTTAGTTTGAATTAGTAGGGGGATATGTCTAAGATTAAACGGTCTATGTTCATTAACCATATTATTTATGGTGTTTTTTAAGGTTCAGAAACAATGTGTCAACTTAACCTTGGTAATGTCGTATTTGTATGTTGTATAACAGAAGTGTGAAGTCTGGAAAAAACTGATATAATCGGTTCCTTCCAGACTTTTTTTACTTTTTGGTAACATAAATAGTTTATTTTTCTTAAATGAGGTAATTCTCTAGATTAATATTTGAACTTTTTGTGAAATTAAACGAGGTTTTTATTCTTCTTTTAATACATAATGTTACAAAATAGAGTTATTGTATTTACTTTATTTTTATAGGAGATTAAAAATATTAATAAATGTACCAATTTATGAGAGATATTAATATATTAATTAGCGATTTGTTCGTTTATCCCTATATTGCTAATATATTAGCGTAAACAATATATTGGGGGGACAATAATGAATTTGAAATTAATATCTAAATTAGAAAGATTAAGAAAAAGTAAAAAAGGAATAGGTGCTTGTGTTCTGGCTGCAGGGGTGACGGCAATCACAATGATTCCTCAAAGTGCGTATGCACATGGGTTTGTTGAAAAGCCAAGTAGTCGTGCTGCTTTATGTAGTCAGAATTATGGGGCATTAAACTTAAATTGTGGAAATGTAATGTACGAACCTCAAAGTCTAGAAGCGCCTAAAGGATTCCCAGATGGTGGACCGATTGATGGGAAAATTGCTTCGGCAGGAGGATTGTTTGGAGGAACTCTTGACCAACAAACATCAAGTCGCTGGTTCAAAAACACAATTAAGGGTGGGGCAAATACATTTACATGGAAATATACAGCGGCACATTCTACAAGCAAATGGCATTATTACATTACAAAAAAGGGATGGGATCCTAATAAACCATTAACACGTGCTGAATTAGAACTAATTGGAACTGTGAAACATGACAGTTCGGCCGCATCAAATAATTTAACACATACAATTAATGTACCAACGGATCGCAATGGTTATCATGTTATTTTAGCTGTATGGGATGTAGCAGATACGTCAAATGCGTTTTATAATGTAATTGATGTAAATCTAGTAAATAATGAAACTCCCGATACAGTAGCTCCAAGTCAACCAACTGGATTAAATGCGTCTAAAGTTGTTGCCAATAGTGTTACACTAACATGGAAGGCCTCTACGGATAATATAGGTGTAAAAGAGTATCAAGTGTTACGCAATGGAGAATTAATTGATACGGTACCAGGTACAACATTTATTGATAAAAAACTAAAAGCAAATACGGAATATACCTATACAATAAAGGCGTTAGACTCTGCTGGAAACATATCAAAAGAAAGTGAAGAGCTAAAGGTTAAGACAACAAATGAAATCCCAGATATAGAAGCTCCGACTCAACCGAAAGGATTACATAGTATGAGTACAACAGCAACAACTGTTGATTTGATGTGGAGTCCGTCTGAAGATAATGTAGGTGTAGACCATTATATTGTATATAGAGAAAGCGCTGGAGTTATGAATAAAATTGGGACAACGGCTAATACATCCTTTAAGGATAAAGAATTGAAGGCTAATACATCGTATAAATATGTAGTAACGGCGGTTGATTTAGCTGGAAATGAATCTAGTAGAAGTGATGTTTTGAGTGTAACAACAAAGGCAGAGGATTCCACATATGAAAAATGGGATGCGAGAAAAGCATATACTAAAGGTGATAGAGTAGTACATGAGGGAAAAGTGTATGAAGCAGTTCAAGATTATCAAGGCAATGGTGACACAAATTGGATTTTTGCTCTATCGCTTTGGAAGGCAGTTTTGAATAAATGATAATCAGGAAAATGTAGTTAACATTTTTGGGTTTTTCTTTGAAAATAAAGGGTGTTCGAAAAAAAATTCTCTAATGGTTTAAATGATGTGCTAATAAATTTAATCCCCATCTAATGTTTACGAAATGAAATTAATAAAAAATCCCAATGGTATTCCATTGGGATTTTTTATTTTCTAATTTGTAATAGCGTATATTTTCACAGTGAATTTGTTAGTGGCACCAATGGGACTTGCGATATAATATTTAGTATTTGTGTAAGCTTCAGTCCTAGATCCATGTGAAATATTTTTCCAACGAATAGAATCGGTACCTAGGGAAACATCAATCATTACATTGAAAGAGATAGTAGAAGGATGATCTTTTTCTGAAGGTTCAATAACCCATTTTAATTCTTTGGTACCTACAGGTAAACTATCAATTTTAAAGTTTTGACTGGATCGATTTTTTTGTCCGGATAAAGGGCTAGATTCGGATGGAATTTGCGAAATTAATATCTCTTTTTCATTTGAATGTACACCATTTAATTTAATGATACTATCAATTAAACCTGGTCCAGGAAAATCAGCTGCGATAATACCAGAATGTCTAATTCCACCTTGTTGTAAGAGTTCGGTCCCAAGTGTATTCATCCCACCATAATACACTTGCCCATTTCTATCGCGGGGAAAATCACCCCACGCATTAGTGGAATTCGTTTGAATTAACTTAGGGTTACTATCAGTATTCCTATTCTCTTTTCCGCTGGCAACAAACCAAGGATATACATTATTTAAAAATGCGGCTGCACCACCCGTACCACTAAAATGGTTAAGATATATTTTTCCATTATTAAAGTTAGTATTTGCACTTTGTAGATGAATTTTTATCGCATTCCATTTTTCATATATTTCGTTTGGTCCGCTTCCAATTTCAAATTTATCTTGTATATTCAAACTATCATAATCAATACCGTACAATTGAGAGGATGTAAAGTTTTGTAAGACTACAATTTTACCTCGGATATCTCCTAAAGTAGGGTTGTTTTTGTCTATAGTTGGTACGGAATTAGGATCCCAAAAATATGAAGCATTAACGTTTTTATATTTTAAAAATATCTCCTCAAATGATGGAGATCCACTTTCAGGTGTAGTTTCTTCTTTTAAGCGCATTAAAATTGTTTCTGTCGGATAATCTTTTAAAAATTGAATTGCGTCTTTTAATACATCTTCAAACACTGCTTTTTGATTTGCAATACCATGGTACATTGCAAAAGAATCCTTTACACGTTTAACGCGCATATCTACATATCGAATTCCAGAATTTAATTGTTGGGGGAGACTCATAGTTTGATTTCTTGTCAAATTTTCATCAAGAAAACTTGCTCCATGTAAAGCCATTGTACCATGAGTTCCTGGAATAGAAATTTCACTTAATTTTGTTGAATCAGCTACTTCTGACATCCATGATGGATTCTGATATCCTATATTGGGTTCATAAGAATAACCTGGATGACTATCAGCTAAAATAGTAGATGGTGCACTTAAAATTGCTAGTGTAAAATAAGTGAGGATACTAATTTTAAAGAAATTTTTCATTTTTATTTTGTTCATTATATCTCTCCTGACTTTTAAACAATAGCTATAATAAGATGGTTTTTTACTATATTTATTGTTTTTTATTCCTAATGTAATGAATTTTTGTAATTAAAAAGAGGTAGTGAGCTAACTTAAGATATTATTGGTTTATTGTAATAATTTATATCTAATAGCCAAACGGATTTTTAAAAAATTGAAGCATAGATAGGTAAAAATAAGCTTTTTGCTGTATTGTATACAAACAAAACAGAAGCCTTAAAAAGACTTCTATTTTGTGACATATTATGAATGATAAGGTGGTTAACAAATTAAGATAATGTGAGTGAGCGGTAAAAATCTATTTATAGCTGTTTCAGGAATTTCTTATAACAAGGCTATTTAGGAAAAGTGGTCCCTACAATGCTAATAAAAATTAAAACATTTTACTCATTAAAACTTAGACTAACTACAGTTGCGATAGATTGGGCTGCATGTTCCCAGCTTCCATCTATAACTTTACCAATCTGCTGACCAAGTGTATTTAAATCATTTGGATTAACTGGAATTCCATTATACGCAGCAAGAATTGATAAAAGTGGAGCAGCAAATGGTGTCCAACCACCTCTATCAATATTAAATACAGGCTTATCTACTACTTTTCCATCTTGCACAGTAAACTCATAATAAAATTGATCATCTGGACGGAAACTTAAATGATGAGAAATTTGTCCCTTAACATATTTTTTTCCTCCACCTAGATTTACTACTTCTATTTCTTTTACATTAAATTCATGCTCAAATACTTTTATTTTTTTGATTTCTGGACCATTTAAGGCAGCATTAACAGCTGTTTCTAAATTATTTTGTGCTAATGGTTGAATACCCATTTGAGCCTCTTTTTGTTGGATAGGAGCCTCTTTTTCTGCAGCAAACACTGATGTAGTAGGTAATGCACTTGTAGCTAATGTAGCTGCAAGTGCTGTTGTCATCATGATTTTTCTTTTCATCTTCATAGTTTTTCTTCCTCTCTTAAAGTTTTGATATATAATCTTTTAAAGACTGACATTATGCAATATTTTATTTAATAATGCACAAAAAACTGGTTTAAGAATTATGTGGAATTATGTCAGAGAATTAAAATTAATTATATATATATTTAAGATGATATCTATCTACACATGTTTTTTCAATTTTTAGATAAATGTAATGGTAATGACCTCTTAAGAGTCAATTTAGTACCTTGTTTATCTATAGAAATCCTATAAACAAACTAATTTCATAGTGAATGTAATATATTTGATATTAAATGTCTTACATAATACTATAAAATTTCACAATTTTTAATCATTATATATATCTAAAAAAGGTAACGGTATATGAGTGATATGTAAAGCTTGTAATAGGTGTGAATTATGTGATCCACCTATTGTAACAGCTAATATGTAAGTTCTTAACTTTCTTAAAAACATTATCTATCTGACTTCGTGAAAAGCATTTTGATGGATTATTTTAATTTGATATAAAAAGAGGACGCATTATTATTTACGTCCTCTTTTTATTTTTATTTATTAGATAAGTTTAAGCAGAAACTTTTGTTTTAATTATGTCGATTCACGGATAATTAAGTTTGTAGGATATTCAATAATTTTACGTTTAATAGATTCATCTGTATTTATATATAGTAGAATCTCGTTAACGGTACGTTTACTCAGTTCAACAATTGGAATATCAATGGTACTAATTGTTGGAGTTGTAACTGTACAAATTAATTGATTATCATAACCACAAACAGCTAAGTCAGTTGGAATAGAATACCCTTTTATAGTAGCTCCTTTAATGACTCCAGCAGCAACTTGATCATTTCCAGTAAATAATGCAGTAGGTCTATCCTTTAATTTATCTAATTTCTGAAAAATTCTAAATCCATCTTCAATAGTAATTGCATCTCCAAACAGCCAATTTTTATTGAATGGTAATTGCTTTTCTTTTAAGGCATGCAAATATCCTTGTTGGCGTTTTAATTGTGCTTGACTATTAAGAGAATCAAAACAAAAGCCAATTTTTTTATGATCTTTGTTTATTAAATGTTTAACAGCTTTGTATCCAGCCTCAAATTCATCGTAACAAATTATTGGAATAGGTGCATTTTCCTCATACTCATTACAAAGTAATATGGGCCCATATGCTAAATAATGCTCTATATTTTCCCAACTATTTTCTAGGGATGCGAGAATTACACCATCTACAGCTTTATTCTTTAGTAATGAAAGTAATTCTAGCTCTATTTTTTTCTCATAAAAAGTCTGATAAATTAGCAATTTGTAATTGTGTTTTAATAATTCTTTAGAAATTTCTCTAGCTAATTTTCCGAAAAAAGGATGATCTATATTTGGAATTGATAGAGCAATGGTTTGTGTCTTATTTATCCTAAGATTCCTAGCAATAGAACTAGGAGTATAGTTGAATTCTTGCATTACTTTTATTATTTTCTCACGTTTTTCTGAATTTACATATGGATGATTATTTAGAACTCTTGAAACCGTAGCATTTGATACATTACATAATTTAGCTATTTCGTTAATTGTTACCATAGAGAAACCCTCCGTAAAAAAAATGTTGACATGTAATCGATAACATAAAATATAGTCTACTCATGATTTTCAAAATAATTTCTTAGAGGTGATTTAACGTGAAAACTCTTACTACAATTTCTGGACATAGTAAAGACAATTTAGCTTTATTAAAGTGCCTACAGGGGGAAACAAAAGAAAAAGAATTTGAAATTAGTAATATATTGCCGAATCACAAGATGAAAGAGAAATTATTTAGGGAAAATAAATTGAAAATAGATATTGATATAGAAAAAGATATTTTCAATTATAGCAGAAAAAATATACAGAAAATAGAATTTATGCCAGTTAATCGGTTGATTTCTCAAGATGAGGTTGAAAAAATTATAGGAGTTTTAAAAGATGTCTTACCGACAGGTCAATTTACAAGTGGACCATTTTCAACAAAGCTAGAAGAAGTAATCGGAAATTATTTAAATAAAAAGTTTGTAATTGCAACAAGTAGTGGTACAGATGCCCTTATAGTGTCATTGTTATCTATTGGTATTCAGCCGGGAGATGAAGTAATTATGCCAGCTAATAGTTTTGCTGCTACTGAAAATGCCGTGTTAGCAGTCGGAGCAAAACCTATATTTGTAGATATAGATCAGAAGAGTTATTGTATTGATCCATCTAAAATAGAAGAAGCTATAACCAAAAAAACTAAATGCATTTTACCTGTACATTTGTATGGTAAACAATGTGAAATGAAAAAAATTCGTGAAATTGCGGATGGATATCAATTAAGAGTTATTGAAGATGCATGTCAAGCTATTGGTTCTTCAAATCTTGGAGAATATGGAGATATTATTGTTCTTAGTTTTAATCCATATAAGAATTTTGGTGTATGTGGTAAGGCAGGGGCAATAGTTACTGATAATGAAACTCTTGCAATACGTTGCAATCAATATAGTTATCATGGATTTGAAATTGATAAAAAAAATAAAAAGGTATTAGACTTTGGATTTAATTCTAAAATTGATAATTTGCAAGCAGCTATTGGTTTGGAAAGAATTAAGTACTTATCATACAACAATTTAAAAAGAGCGTATTTAGCTCAACGATATATATGTGGTTTAAAGGAATTAGAGGATAGAGAATTAATTAAGTTACCTACGATGACAGAAGATAATGTCTGGCACCTTTTTCCGATTAGAATTGAAAATGGAAGAAGAGACGAGTTGAAAAATAAATTGTACCAATTGTATAACATTGAAACAGATATTTATTATCCAGTATTATCTCATAAACAAAATACCAAGTGGGTAAAGGAAAATGATTTGCAGAATAATATGTTAATTACAGAGCAAATTCATAAAGAAATATTACATTTACCTTTACATCCAAATATGATGTTAGAAGAGCAAAATTTCGTTTTGGAGGGATTGTTCAATGTCAATAAATAATGAAGTTTTAAAGTCTTTAAATTTTGAAAGACTACCACAGGTTAAAAAGCCTAAATATGTAGTGTTCTGTGATTTTGATGAAACTTATTATCCTCATAACATGGATGATTCTAAAAGAAGCAATATGAAATTGTTAGAAAAGTATTTGTATGAACAAGGAAGTAAAGGGGATTTAGTAATTGGTTGGGTAACGGGAAGTAGTTTAGAATCGATTGTTGAAAAAATGAAAAAGGGTGGTATTCAGTATTTTCCTCATTTTGTGGCGAGTGGATTAGGTACAGAAATAACGTACTTTGATAGTAATGGGACTACTATAGATGATCAAATTTGGGAGGAGAGAATTATAGAGGGTGGTTTTGATTCTTCAAAGATTGAAAGAATTCTTAAATTGCTAGAATCAAAATATGAAATTTTTTTAAGACCTCAGACACAATTAGGAAGTTCTAAGTACAAATTTAATTTTTATTATGAAGAGCAAAATGAATTTATTGATGCAAAGAATTTAGAAAAGATAGAAGAAATCGGAGAAATATTCCAAGTGGGAGTTAATATTAACAAATGTAATCCACTAGCTGGTGATCCAGAAAATTGCTATGATGTAGATTTTATTCCACTTGGAACAGGTAAAGATGAGATAGTGAAGTTTATTTTAGACAAGTACGAACTAGATAAAACAAATGCCATTGCTTTTGGAGATAGTGGGAATGATTTAAGAATGCTACAAGCTGTAAGACATGGTTATTTAGTAGAAAATGCAACAGAAGAAGCTAAAAACACACACTCAATGTTAGCTGAAGGTGAATACTCGATTGGAATTTTAAATACTCTAAAGCACATTATTAATTAAAAGGGGATGTTCATATAATGAATATTGGGATTATAGGTGCAGGAAGTATTGCAAGAGCTCATTCTAGAGCATTATCAACTATTGATAGTTGTAAATTATTTGGAGTGTATGATGTTAATAATGAGAATGCCCAAAAGTTGGTAGGGAATTTTGGTGGGAAGGCTTTTAATAGCTATGAAGAGTTACTTGAAGTAGTTGATGGGGTAATAATATCTTCACCGAATTTTTGTCATAGATCTCAAGCTGTTCAAGCGTTATTAAAAAACAAACATGTGTTATGTGAAAAGCCAATGGCAATTTCTTGTGAAGAAGCAAAATACATGATGACAATAGCAAAAAATACTAATTTAGTCGCTTCAATGGGGTTTAACTATCGCCACCTATCTTATGTTAAGGCTTTAAAACAATTAATTCAAAATGAAGAATTAGGGGAAATAGTAGTGGTAAGATTGCATTTTAAAAAGAATAGCGCTTTTAGGAGAACTTCGTTTACTTGGCGAGATGATTTTCAAAGTAATAGAACTAGCGGGGCCTTGGGAGATTTAGGAATTCATCTAATAGATTTATTATGGTTTTTATTTGAGAGTGATTTTAGAGAGGATACTGTTCGAACTAAAATTAAAACAAATGTTAAGGAAAAAGAAAGTAAACCAGTTTTTGTTGATGACTATGCTGAGGTTTATGGCCAATTGAAAAATAAGGTTTTTGTTAATATTACAACATCTAAAAGTTCATTTCTTGACGATTGTGGTTTTAGTATAGAGGTAATAGGTACGAAGAAAGAATATAAGTATTCTTCTAAAGAGCCAAATAAATATATACTCTTTGATGGATTGGAAAAACATGAAATCCCGTTACCATTACCTTTACTAGTCGATCCAGAAAACGAGATTTTTGAATGGTCTGATTCTTTTAGAAGTGAAATTATAGAATGGGCTAAGGCTGCGGAAGGTGGGCCAAATAAGTCTGTAGCAACATTTGAAGATGGATTTCGTTCACAAGTAATATTGGATATGTTTTTTGATAAAAGCAGTAGTAATAAAGAACGATCTGTAGCAACTATTTAGTTTTATGGTAAAAACAGGGGTTTAAAACTTTTACTTAAATCCCTGTTTTTATTTTGGATTGGAGTTGAGAAAAGGTGCGGTTAATATTTTATTATGGTTGCTTGTTTTATTTTATTGTAGGAATAATACATGTTTGCATAGGTAGTTTAATTCCTTCATTAATACAATATTATGGAAGAACCCCTGATCAATTAGGTGTTTTAATATTTTTTCAATTTACGGGTTTTTTATTTGGTGTTCTAAGTTCACCCATACTAGTAAGAAAGTATCATTATTTTAAAACAATAACATTAGGTGTTTTAGTAATGTCCATCGTCCTAGGAGGTTTTATATATATTAAAGAATGGGCATATTTAGCCGTTATTTGCTTTGTATTAGGCTATGGAGCAGGTTTGTTAGAAACTACGGTGGGTTCCTTTATTATTTCAGCAGAAAGGAATAGTGCTGCTAAATTTAGTATTCTCGAAGTATGGTTTGGGGTTGGGGCGCTAGGATTTCCGTTACTAGTTAATTATATTACAAAATTTTATGAATGGTATTTTATTCTTTATGGGATATTACTATTCTTTATTTTTACACTATTTGTTTGGTACATGCTTGGACGTACAAAATTTCTAAATTTTTCTCCTCAAAAAAATGAAAAGGGAGGAGCATCCCTTTCCTCATTCACTCTTAAATTTAAAAGTGAAAAGATGAAAGTTATAGTATTTATTTCACTTTTTGCATTCTTATATGCAGGCATAGAAACCAATCTTGCAAATTTTTTATCTACAATAATGATTCTTACCAATAATGAATTAATCAGTTCAGTAAGTATATCTTGTTTTTGGCTAGCCATAGTTATAGGAAGAATACTTGTAGGTAAGTTTGCTCATAAATTTAATTATTGGACATACATTACATCTAGTTGCTTTACATTAGTGATTCTATTATTTCTATTCCCCTTTGTTCAAGGTACAGGTATGTATTTGTTTATCATCTTCATTATTGGTTTAGTTATAGCGGGTGTTTTTCCAATAACATTAATCTTAGCTTCCCGTATTATGGAAAATAATATTGATGAAGTGACTAGTTTATTTATTGCATCGGCCAGTTTAGGGGGGGCACTAGTATCTTTTCTAATTAGCTGGAGTCTGTCCTTAAATACTATAAAGGTTACTTTTGGGATATTTTCACTTTTCGCATTTAGTTTAGGTTGTATTATTTTAAAAATGAGAAAAATTTCCACTTACAGTAATGAAAGTGCCAAAAAAGTAGAAAATATGAAAAATTTATAGAAAAATTCTTATAATGTGAAAAAGATAATTATATTTGGAATTTCCAAAAAGATTGATAAAGTTAAAAATTCTGTAAATACAACATTGGAGTTCATTAAAGACGAAGGCTTCGAAAGTGTAACAATAAGAAAAATTGCGGCATTGTCGGATACAAATATTGCGCTTGTAAATTACCATTTTGGCTCAAAAGAAAAATTGATTAGTGAAACAATTAAAATCTTATTAATTAGCTTTCAAGACACCTTTTCTATTTTAGATGATATTAAAGTGCCAGCAAAAGAAAGATTAAAAATATTTTTACTTGATTATGTACTGGTAATTCGGCAATACCCTGAGTTAGTTAGGAAAATTCTTGCAATGGGAACTACGGTATTTACATCTCAATACGAATATGGAGATTTTTTGAAGAGGCTCGGTTTTAGTAAAGTGAAGAATATTTTGAGTGAAATAACAAATGAAACGGATCAGGAAATTTTAATGATGATGACGGTGCAAATATTCGGATCCATTTTTCTTCCAGCATTAATGATGCCAATTCTTGAATCAGGGGCAGATATAAGAATACAGCCTGTAGAAAAGCAAATTGATTTTCTATTTGAACGCTATTTTTATAAAAATTGAGAGAGTGGGTGATAGAGATGATTAGTTTCTTTAGAAAGCACTGGTGTGATGTAGGGTTAGTTATGGCTATTGTTGTCTTAGGTTATTTAGTCGCGAATTTTGGGGAAATGAGTGAAATAAAGGTACTGTTAGCGTTAAGCTTTGTAGCCATTTTAGTGCATCAATTTGAAGAGTATCGTTGGCCAGGTTATTTCGCTGGTCTGTTTAATGTAGTTATATTTAAAAGTGATATACCAGATCGCTATCCATTAAATACGCAATCTGCTATGGTAATAAATATTTTGATTGCGTATGTTTTTTATTTACTTCCGGTTTTCTTTCCAAATATTATATGGCTTGGGTTGGGACCTATTTTAATGGGATTTTTTCAATTCATATGGCATGGTATTTTTGCGAATATAAAAGCTAAAACAATATACAACCCAGGATTAGGTGCGGTTGTATTACTACATGTACCAATTGGTTATGCATATATGAGATATGTTCTTTTACACAATTTAGCTACAAATTTGGATTGGATATTAGGGCTAATCTATTTTCTAGTAGCTACCTATTTTTTAATTATAAAAGGAAATATGTTACTGAAAAGTAAGGAGACAATTCATTACTTTTCTAAAAAGCAATTAGGTCCGTACAATGATGCGTTAAAGTGATTCAGAAGGAATTTTGGATGCTGAAGAGAGTACAAGTGAATTAAAAAAGAAAGGTGCATAGGCGCCTTTCTTTTTTTGAAAGAGATTTTTGTATTTTGGGGTAGCGTCACATTGCATCAAGCTAAAATTTTATAGCACCCCAAAACGAAATTTTCTGCTAACTTGTAACAAAAAAGCTCACCTTACCGTTTTGTGTTAATTCTGAATTCTTAAGTTGATAGGCATGTACAGTGAACCCTATTAAGATTCTTTTTTCTGTCTCGGCTATCGTTTTAAAAAATTTCTTCGAGCAATGACATTTGGCTGGCTTGAACTTTCCGAAATGCTGGATATACCATCTAATCCACATCATAATTTCGTTTATAATCATTCCTTATTTTTACTTTAAGTACATTTTTTAACTGTTTTTTGGTTAAGTTATTTCCAAAGGCATTATTTTCAATGAGCATATTTACATATAACTATCCCTAATTTTAAAATTAGAAATTTCCTAAAAACTATATATAGTTTCTTTTTGAAAGGAAGGGTATTATCAATTGAAACCACATGAAAAAGTACCTATTCACTCTATAAAATCTTTGCAGGAATTAATGCAATTGCTAAAAAAATCTAAAGATTTTATAACATTGGAGATCGCTTCAAAGAATTCCGCTATAGTCATTTCATATTTTAGAACATTAATCGATATAAATATATTTCATGAAGAGGTTTTAACTTATATAAAAGAGAGGAGCTTCGATTCGTTACAAGATATTCAGTCTATCTTACCCTTTGAAAATTCAAAAGTAACAAATCAAATGAAAGATATTCAGGATAGTATTTTAAACGGCTATATACTTATTCAGTTCGATACAGATAAATTAAATGGCTTGTTAATAAATGTGTCAAAGAAAGAAAAAAGAGATATTACAAAAGCTGAAATTGAATACAATATCGTGGGTCCACAAATCGCATTTGTTGAAGATTTAGATGTAAACTTAAATTTAGTACGTAGAAAGCTTCCAACACCTTATTTACAAATGAAGGAATTGAAGGTAGGATCTCTCTCTAACACAACCGTTGCAATTGTATTTATTGAGGGAATTGTAAATGATCAAAATCTACAAGAAATTATAAAACGAGTGAGTCAAATAAAAACAGACCATGTTTTAGATAGTACTTATTTGATTCAATTAATTGCTGACAATCCTAATTCCATATTCCCTCAATTTTTGAATACAGAACGTCCAGACCGTGTAGCAGCTGTATTGGCAGAAGGGAAAATTGCACTTTTTGTAGATGGCTCACCTTATGCTATCACCCTGCCAACAACATTAATTGACTTTTTTTCTACGACAGAAGATTACACCATGCCTTGGATTATTGCCTCCTTTTTTCGACTGTTAAGGCTTTTTGCTTTTATGTTTTCTGTTTTAACGACTCCATTATATGTTTCGATATTAACATATCATTACGAGCTTATTCCAAAAGAGCTTCTTGAAACGTTAATCATATCGAGAAGTAAAGTACCTTTTCCTCCATTAATTGAAGCACTTTTTTTAGAAATAACGATTGAATTGCTGAGAGAAGCGGGGGCACGTTTACCAACTAAAGTGGGTTTAACTGTCGGTATAGTAGGTGGTATTGTAATTGGCCAAGCATCGGTAGAGGCAAGTCTTACAAGTAATGTACTAATTATCATTGTTGCACTTTCAGCTCTTAGTTCATTTACAGCACCAATATATAGAATTGGTAATACAATTCGAGTAATTCGTTTTCCTTTTATAATGGCTGCACACCTGTTGGGCTTATTAGGAATTGTTTTAACAAGTTCTTTCCTTTTAGCACGCTTATTACGTACAGAATCATTAAGTCGTCCTTATTTGTTCCCTTTTTATCCTACACGCCCTACAGATTGGAAAGACAGCATTATACGTATGCCAATCTCAGCGATGTTCCGACGTCCGATTTTTTCAAGATCTAAACAGCGTTTTCGTTTTAATCCAGAAGAGGTAGAGAAAAATAAAATCTTATCACGAAATGATTTTGATGATTGAATTTAGCATGGAGGAGCATTATGAAACAGATCCCGATTGAGTATCAAGTATCTCCATATATGGTGTTTTTTTCGATTATTACTATACAGATGGGGGTTGGTATGCTTGGTTTTGAAAGGATTGGTGCAAAGTTAGTTGGAAATGATGCGTGGATTAGTACGCTACTTTTTGGAATATCTGTTAATCTTATGATTTGGATTATATATCAGATTTTAAATCAGGGTAATGGAGACATCATTGCAATCAATCAAAACGTATTTGGAAAATGGGTTGGTGGATTGTTCAACTTCATTTTTTTATCCTATATTGTATTGTTAGGTGCAATAACACTACATACTTATATCGAAGTAGTACATGTTTGGATGTTTCCTTCAATTTCATCTTGGGTTATAGCGGGGGCTTTTTTAGGCTTATGTTATTACATTGTGACTGGAGGGTTTCGTGTAGTTGTCGGAATTGGCTTCTTTGGAATCGTTATCCCAAGCATTCTAATCTTTACATTTTTTTATCCTTTGCAGTATGCAGATTTCCGGAATTTATTTCCAATTGCACAGCATTCATTCCTAGAAATTATGAAAGGAATGAAAGGAAATATGTTTAGTTTTTTTGGATTTGAAATGTTATTGTTGTACTACCCATTTATTAGAAAGGCAAAAAAGTCTCAAAAATATGCGCACTATGCAAATTTAGTAACGACTATTGTCTACACATACCTTATGGTTTTAACTCTTGCGTTTTTTAGTGAAAAACAACTCGCGAACGCGATCTGGGCATATTTAAGCATGATTAAAATTATACAATTTCCCTTTATAGAGCGGTTTGAATACATTATTGTTTCTGTTTGGGCTTTTTTTATATTACCTAATGTTTCCTTTACATTATGGGGAGTAAGTCGTGGTATAAAAGAGGCACTGGGAATAAAGCAAAAATATGTTTTGCCAGTTATCATCGTATTCATCTTTGTTTTATCATTTTTCTTGAATAACCGTAATAAAATTAACTTATTAAATACTTGGACAGGTCAAATTGGCTTTGTATATATATATGTATACCTACCTGTACTATGGCTAATTCAAACCGCCAAAATAAAGTTAAGGAGATAAACATGAAGAGATGGATACTTTTCCTTATATTAAGTGTCTTCTTAATAGGTTGTGCTAAAACAAAAATTGTGGATGACATTGATTTAGTTCAAGTTGCGGCATATGATACTGAAGCAGAAGGTAAGCTAAAAGGAACCTTTGCGATTTCAGCTTATAAAGGAGGCGGAGAAGGTGAAACAAAAATCTATTCAGCATCAGGCCAGACTGGTAGAGAAGTTCTTGCAAGGGCATCCGAAAAATCTTCTGGACCTCTAGAGTTGGGTCAATTGCGTGTTATTATATTTAATGAAAAAATAATTGAAAAGGGAATGCAGGAAATTTTAGAGACTTTGAACCGAAATCCTAGTGTAGGAAATGCAATTTATTTAGCAATTACAAATGTAAAAGGGGAATCACTATTAAAGGGGAACTATTCTAAAGAAAAAGAAATTGCTTCCTATCTATCCTCTTTACTGGAGCAAAATATGAACAATGGGACGCAACCAAAAACAAACTTTTTTATGTTTTTAAATCAACTTGATGATGATGCGAGGGATTCCTATTTGCCGATGATATCTAAAAAAGGGAACGTGTTGGAGTTAAATGGAATAGCACTTTTTAAAAGATGTAAAATGGTTGATAAAGTTAACCCTAAAGATTTATTTGTATTTAAATTGTTGACAGATAAATTTAAACAAGGTACTTACCAATTCAAACTACCTAGTTCTTCAAATACTTACGCCACGATAGAGAATATAAAAGCTAGAACAAAATATAAGATGGAGGGGAATAGTAAGCATCCATTCGTAAATGCTCATATTCAAGTTAAAGCTGAAATTCAAGAATTTACAAAAACCAAAAATCTAGATAATCCTAAAGAAATAAAAAAATTAGAAAAAATTATGGAAACAGAAATAGAAAAAAAAGCAACTACATTGATAAAGAGATTTATTAAAAAAGGCACAGATCCTATAGGACTTAGAAAGCTCGGTAGAACTCACGTAAGAAAATGGAACAGTCAAGAATGGGAAGAATCCTATAAACATTTACGTTTTCGTGTAACAGCTGATGTAAAAGTAACCCAATCCGGTGTTACAGAATAAATAAATCAAATAAGATATGGAAAATTTCAATGAAAAAATATGGTCTCGCAGGAGATTAGGGAGAAGAGAAACTTCTTTGAAAGGTCAGGTTATTTTTTAGTTAATGAGGTATGCATTGGTATCTTGCTATTAGATATGCAATAGGCATATTTTGTTTATTTTAATCTCCTCTATGATAATATATAATCTTTATATTTATATTAAACGAATAATAGGAATGATTAATGAAGAAACAGTCTCAATATATGTATCATTTAATTATTAGCATAATATCACTTTTAGCTATACTATTTTTGTTTTTTGGAAACTATAAAAGTACTATTTTTAAGTACTCACTTATCTTTATATGTTTAATTAATATGATAATAAATCTCCTTTCTTATTATAAAAAAAGAAATAATTAGTTCTCCATAAAATTAAAAAAAACGCTGTTCTTTCTTTAAATCATAGGAAAGGATGGCGTTTTTTGTGTCTGTTTCTGTGTTTGACGAATTACAACTATCTGCTCAAGAAATTCAAGGTTTTTTTCTCCAAATGCCTTACGGAATCTTGCTAGAGATGTTGATTTTGTTCAACGAACCAGTAAATACCAAGCAAAAGATTTAATCGCTTTATGTGTATGGACAACTGACAACCATCTTACTTTTTTCTTCTATCATGTTTCAAATATGGCAATTACTTCTTATTTAAAAAGAAACGAGAACTGAGTGAATATAAGGCCATATATATGATTAAAGATTATTTTCTTCTTCTTTTCCAAGCTATACAGAAAGATACCCAAGAGCTATCAAAGATTCTAATTCGCCTGTTCAGCCTCCTACAGCAAAACGGGCGAAAAATCTCATCGACACGAAAAGAAAATAGCCTCTACTCTAATTGATGTTGTATGAGCATAGCTTGATAGCGATGGGTTAGTACCCTTATAAGTAATTTATATCTTAATAAATTAATAAATTAATAATATACAATTATTCATATTTATACAAAAAAACCAAAAATAATTGTATATTAAATTTTGCAATTATATCTTTTAAATTACTCATATTGAAGGGGGAAAACGAATGAAAAAAACGGTTATTACATTGCTTGCTGCGGGAACAATGTTAGGTGCTCCTTTTTCAACTGCGTTTGCAGAAGAACAAGTCTCTCAACAAGAAGCAATGGATAAAATGGAGGTACTACAAAAAAATTGGAATGAGGAACAGGGAAGTCCATCATTTCTTTCAGGTGATTTATCTGATAAAAAGGTAGAGACTCAAAAAGCGGTAAAAGAGTTTCTTGAAGAAAATAAAGAATTATTTAAAATAAATCCACAAAAGATTTAACACTTAAAGAAGTGAAATCAGATGATTTAGGTATGAAACATTATGTTTATACACGATCTATAAATAAAATACCTGTTGACGGTGCACAATTTATTGTACATACAGATAAAGAGGGGAAAGTAACAACGGTCAATGGAGATGTCCATCCAGCTGCAGAGGAGAGTTTAAAGGGGAATACAAAAGCAAAGATTACAAAGGAAACAGCACTTTCAAATGCTTGGAAACATATTAAACTTACAAAAATTGATACGCTAGTAAAAATGGACGGGAATGCATTAGATCAGATAAAAGAAAACTTAGAGTCTACTAATGAAACAGCAGATTTAGTTGTATATGAAAAAGATGGAACATACTATTTAACGTTTAAAGTGAAACTACAATTTATTAAACCTTATGGTGCTAACTGGCACATCTATGTTAATGCGGAAGATGGAACAATTGTAGATTCATATAATGCAGTTACAGATGCAGATAGTGCTCATAAAGGCTACGGATATGGGGTATTAGGTGATAAAAAAGAATTGAATACAACTTTTAGTAGTGTAAAGGGAAAATACTACTTAAAAGACATAACAAAACCTATGAATGGTGGCTACATTGAAACATTTACAGTTAATCATAGTGATGAAGATTATCCAATAAATTATCGTCTATTTGATGAGGATAATGCTTGGACAAATAAAGATCAAGGGCCAGCAGTTGATGCCCATTATCATGCAGGAAAAGTCTATGATTATTATAAAAACGTTCATAATCGTAATAGTATTGATGGAAAAGGTAAAACAATTCGCTCGGCTGTGAATTATGGAGTTAACGTAAATAACGCATTTTGGAATGGCCAGCAAATGATATATGGGGATGGAGATGGTCGCAGATTTATTCCGCTTTCTGGTTCTCTTGATGTTGTGGCACATGAATTAACTCATGCTGTTACAGAGTATTCTGCTGATCTTCGTTACGTAAATCAATCAGGTGCATTAAATGAATCTTTCTCTGATGTTTTTGGCTATTTTGTTGATCCTACCAATTGGGATGTAGGAGATGCTGTATTTACACCTGGTGTTTCTGGGGACGCACTGCGAAGCTTATCAAATCCTGAGAAATATGGACAGCCTGCTCATATGAGAAACTATCAATATCTTCCAGAAACTGAAGAAGGAGATAATGGTGGAGTGCATATAAATAGCGGTATTCCGAATAAGGCTGCATATCTGACAATTAATTCTATTGGTAAAGAAAAGGCAGAAAAAATCTATTATCGTGCGTTAACAACATATTTGACTCCAACTAGCGACTTTAAACAAGCTCGTACTGCTTTATTACAATCTGCGGCTGATTATGATGGTTATGATAGTGTAACGTATAAAGCTATAGAAAATGCTTGGAATCAGGTCGGTGTAAAATAATTTAATTTAGTTACTATAGGCTAAGAATTATAGCAATTAAAACTAAAAAAAGAAAAGAACACACTTGTATAATGCAAAAAGGTGTGTTCTTTTTCGTTGTTTTTTGTATTGTTTAAGAACTAGAGTCCAAATTTGGTTATTTTTAAAATTAATCAATACAGTAATACTTATGCATTTATTATATTTAAAAGAGCTATTTCATTGAAAATAATAGATAATTCTACTTTACTAATAAGGTTTACTTCTCCTTTTTCAACATCAGCATATATTATCTTCGGTAACCTCAATAATTTCACTCAATTGAATATGAGTCGGAGCTAATTTCCATGTAATTAGTAATTCTTTCACATGAATACCTAGCGCGTTATAAAAACCTCCCGTATTTAACTAACAATTCCTCTATCTGATTAAATAAAAGTAAGATTGAATAAAGGCTAAGATTGAAAAATATAAAAGATGGAAGTAGCATAGGGGATTTACGCATAAAGTAAAATTGATGGTAAAGTTAACAAAATTTTCATTTAAGTCAGATAAAAAGGTGGTGTTTTTAACTTATAATAATGTTAATACAATGAAAATACGGCTGCGAATTAGTGGTTTTAAAAATCAAATTTAGATGGGAAGAGGATAATGAAGACCAGAGATAGTTATAAAATTATTGTAATTGGTGCTGGGACTGCAGGAATATCTTCTACTGCACATTTGTTACGAAATGTACCCCTATTGAAAGAAGATATAGCAATTATTGATCCATCAAAAAAACATTATTTCCAACCACTATGGAGTTTAGTGGGGGGAGGAATTGTTTCAAAGGAAAGTACGATGCGTGATCAAGAAGTGCTTATTCCAAAAGGTGCAACGTGGATTCCTAAAAGTGTCGTTAAGTTGTTTCCGAAAGAGAATAAGCTACTGTTAGATGATGGATTGCTGCTTGAGTATGAAATTCTTATTGTAGCAGCCGGTATACAAATAAATTGGGATGGTATTAAAGGCTTGAAGGAGTCTATTGGGACTAATGGGGTTTGTAGCAATTACTCTTATAAATATGTTGATTCTACTTGGAGAGAAATTGAAAAATTTAAAGGAGGAAATGCAGTTTTTACCCACCCAAACACTCCTATTAAATGCGGTGGTGCTCCACAAAAGATTATGTATTTAGCAGAAGAGTATTTTTCTAATAGCGGTGTAAGAAACAAAAGTGAAGTAATGTTTTATACGGCGAACGCTAATATATTTCAGGTTCCACGTTATGCTAATACATTAGAACAAGTACTAGAAAGAAAGCAAATTATAACGAATTATAATAAAAACTTAGTAGAAATTATTGCCGAAAAAAGAGAAGCAATTTTTGAAGATACGCAAACACTGAAAAGAGAAACTGTACCATACAGTATGATCCATGTTGTTCCACCAATGGGGCCACCTAATTTTATTAAAGAGAGTGAGATAAGTGATTCACAGGGGTGGGTAGATATAAGCCCTTATACTTTGCAGCATGTACAGTATAAGAATATTTTCGGACTTGGAGATTGTACCAATTTACCCACCTCTAAAACTGGAGCGGCAATTCGAAAACAAATACCTGTCTTAAAACAAAATATTATGGACGTACTTAACGGAAGAGACTTGCATGCTAAATATGATGGATATACATCCTGTCCGATTGTTACAGGTTATAAAAGTCTTATACTCGCTGAATTTAACTATGAACATGAGCCTCAAGAAACATTTCCGTTTAATCAAGCGAAAGAACGATATAGTATGTTTTTACTTAAAAGATATATGTTGCCCTATATGTATTGGAATTTTATGTTGAAAGGGATGCTATAGGAGAAGATAGAAAGCAGTTATACAAATTGAAAAGTAATTTGAAATAACTATTTGGAGGGAATAGCTATGCTTTTAAAATATTTTTATGATGAAAAATTAGCACATGCTTCCTATTTGGTCGGTTGTCAGAAGGAAGGCGTAGCAATTGTAATTGATCCAGGTCGCTATATAGAACAATATATAGAATTTGCTAAGAAAGAGGGAATGGAAGTAATTGCTGCGGCTGAAACTCACATTCATGCAGATTTTCTTTCTGGGTCTAGAGAACTTTCTAATCTTTATCATGCAAAGTTATATGTATCTGATGAAGGAAATTGTGATTGGAAATATCAATATCTTAACGAAGGTCGATACAAATTGGTTAGAGAGGGCACAGAGTTTAAAATAGGTCATATAAAATTTAATGTAATTCACACCCCAGGGCATACGCCTGAAAGTATTTCTTTTTTAGTAACTGATACAAGTCAAAATAATTATACGAATGATAAGCCAATGGGAATATTCACAGGTGATTTTATATTTGTAGGAGATATAGGAAGACCGGATTTATTAGAAACTGCTGTAGGTATGAAAAATACTGCAAATATAGGAGCGAAACAATTATTTAATTCTATACAAAAAATAAAAATACTCCCTGATTATTTGCAAATATGGCCATCACATGGTGCAGGAAGCGCATGTGGAAAAGCATTAGGAGCAATTCCAACTTCTACATTAGGTTATGAAAAGATGTTCAATTGGGCATTTCAGTGTAATGAAGAAAGTGATTTTGTATCGACTTTATTGAGGGGACAACCAGAGCCTCCAAAGTATTTTTCATTAATGAAGAATTTAAATAAGTCTGGTCCTCCAATTCGTAAGAAGAGAGAAGTTATTGCTATTGATACAGTAGAAAAACTTCAAGAAGTTATGACAAGCGTTCAGCAAATAGTTGATATAAGGGATGTAGAGAGTTTTGCTTCTGGTCACATCGAGAAATCAATTAACATACCTTATAACAATTCCTTTACAACTTGGTGTGGATGGTTACTAGATTATAAAACAGAAACTTTAATCGTTCTAGATGAGGAAAAGGTTAGAGTGGAGGAAGTTATTAGAGACTTTGAATCTATTGGGCTCGATAATATTATTGCTTTTGTACCTGTAAAGGTAATACAAAGATTTAATAGATTAGAAAGTTACAAAGAAGACACATCAATCGAATTATATCCGCATATAAAAGGTGGAAGTGTTAAGGTAATCGACGTGCGTAGTAAAAAAGAGTGGGAGGAAGGACATCTTCATGATGCAATACATATCCCTTTAGGAAATCTATTTAAGCAGCTAGATTGTATACCAAAAGATTGCCCAATAGTTTTACAATGTCGAACTGGATTGCGTTCCGCTATAGCAGCTAGTATTTTACAAAGAGCAGGTATAAAGGGAGTAGTGAATTTAAAGGGAGGATTTCTTGCATGGAAAAAAGAAGAGCTTCCTTATATAACATGTAATCGCAATGTGTAGGGAAATAATTTTTATTAATTTATCCGATAAGGAAAATTGCGGATTACATAGGAGTATATCTATATATAGGAGCAATACAGTTAGATAGTGTATTAAAATAGGAGAAATAGATGATTTATTCTATAGACCTGAATTTATTCAGAATTATGCTGATGAGCAAATAGATATAGTTTTATCAGGACACGCTCATGGTGGACAATTTAGGTTACCATTTATCAGCAAATTAGTGGCTCCAAATCAAGGTGTTTTACCTAAATATACAACCAGTTTATATGAAAAACAAAATACGTCTATGGTAGTAAGTAGAGGACTAGGTAATAGTATCATTCCGCAAAGGATTTTCAATAGACCAGAACTTGTAGTCGTACAGTTAACTTGAACTGTACGATTTTTTGTATAGAAAAATAAGCCATATGTAATTTATACAAGTTAACATTACAATTTTGTTAAAAATTTTCTACGTTACATAAAGTAACAAAATTTGACCCGTAGAGTTTGTTATAGTGTAAATAATCAAAAAACTTAAAAATTAGTCGAGTGAAAAGTGTGATAAGGAATCTGTATAAAAACATAAAGGGGTGTACACATGCATAAAGAATATGAAATTGAAGAGTATACGGCGATTGAGGAACAAATACATTATTATTGTAAATGTTTATTAGTAAGTCATCCTGATCAAATTATAAAGTATTTAGAAAAAAGGTTAGAAAAATATGCAGAAACATTACAATATGCCCATTTATATCCCGACACAGTTATATTACCGTTACAGCAATTAGTTATCGAATATTCTTTAGATGTTGCTAGAATTAGGAAATATATGAATTTGAAAACGTAAAATAAAATATATAATTTAAATGAAACAGAGTCGACTTTAAGAAATGATATTCTAATGTCGACTCTGTTTCATTGTTTAAGATTGAAAATACATACTAATCAATGAAGTTTGACATATAATTACGCAAGAGTAAAATAAAAGTGAGTACTCACTCATTTTAGATAAGGGGGAAGAATACGTGCAGCAACCTGCCATTATTTTACGGACTGTATCAAAAAGTTTTGGGAAAAAAGAAGTGTTACACAATCTTTCATTGCAAGTTGAAAAAGCAGAAATATTTGGTTTAGTTGGGCCTTCAGGTTCAGGGAAAACGACTCTTATTAAATTGATTGCAGGTATTAATGAGGCAACGAAAGGTGAAGTGCTTGTATACAACACGAACATGCCTAATTTAAATGAAATGAAAAGAATTGGTTATATGGCTCAGGCTGATGCATTATATGAAGAACTATCAGCATATGAAAATGCAGATTTTATTGCAACGATGTATGGATTAAAGGGAAAACATAAAAAAGAAAGAATCGAAGAGGTTTTTGACCTTGTACAATTATCACAACATATAAGACAGCAAGTGCAGCATTTTTCAGGTGGGATGAAGAAGCGTTTATCATTAGCGATAGCACTCCTTCATGAACCTGAAATATTAATTTTAGATGAGCCAACAGTGGGGATAGATCCACTTCTTAGAAAAACAATCTGGGAAAAATTTTATGATTTGAAAAAGAAAGGCACAACTATTATTGTAACGACGCACATTATGGATGAAGCTGAGTTTTGTGAGCGTCTAGGGTTGATTAGAGAAGGAAAACTAGTTGCGACTGGAACACCTGAAGAATTGAAAAAACGGGTATCATCAGGACGGATTGAAGATGTCTTTTTGTTGGAAGAGGTGGCCCTATCATGAGAGTTACTGGTGTGATCATTCGTATTATTCGCCAATTTTTTCGAGATAAACGTTCGTTAGCGATGATGTTTGGGGCACCAATGTTATTACTTTGGTTATTGTCTCTAGTGTTTACACAAAAAGACTATGTACCGCATATTGCTGTAGTTGATGTGCCTGCTCCTATTGTAAAAACAATGAAAACTCAAGAAGCCTCAATTTATGAATACGGCAAAGAGAAAGCAATTTCAGAGTTAGAACTGCAAAAGGTAGATGCAGTAATTTATTTAGAGAATGGGAAAATGAATCTTTTATTAGAAGGAAGTGATTCATCAAAAAATCGTGCTGTACTTCAAGTTTTACAAAAGAGTACAGAAAAGAATGAAGTATCAGTTATGAAGCCTGAAGTAAATTACTTACATGGCTCTAAAGACTTTACAATGTTTGATGGGCTTGGTCCCGTATTGATTGGTTTCTTTACATTTTTCTTTGTATTTATATTGTCTGGAGTTTCCTTTGTTAGAGAACGTTTAAGTGGTACATTAGAGAGGTTATTGTCCACTCCAGTGAGAAGATGGGAAATAGTTGTAGGATATATTATTGGTTTTGGAATCTTTGCATTTATACAATCAATTATAATCGTGAATTTTTCAGTTTATATTTTAGACTTGTATGTAGCTGGCTCCATATGGCTAACGCTACTTATTACATGTATGCTTTCTTTAACAGCACTAACTTTAGGGACATTTTTATCAGCATACGCAAATAATGAATTTCAAATGATTCAATTTATACCGCTTGTCATTGTGCCACAAGTTTTCTTTTCTGGGTTGTTTCCAATTGAATCTATGAATAAGTGGCTACAAATGTTAGGGAAATTATTTCCGCTCACATATGGAGCTGACGCAATGAGACAAGTGATGATTCGAAATCAAGGATTTACAGAGATTGCGTTAGATCTAACTGTATTACTACTTTTTTCTCTATTATTTGCAATAGGGAATGTATTTGCATTAAAGAAACATCGGAAAATATAATGATGATACAAAGGGGCATTATAGATGAAGAAGGATTGGTTGGATGAATTAATTGCCGCAACTAATACGGATAAACGAAATGAACGTCAAATGCGTATTTTAGAGGCAGCTGTTGATATGTTTGGAGAAAAAGGATATGCATCAACTTCTACAAGTGAAATTGCAAAGCGTGCTGGTGTAGCGGAAGGAACAATCTTCCGCTACTATAAAACGAAAAAAGATTTATTGTTAGCAGTCGTCATGCCGACATTAACAAAGTTTGCTGCACCATTTTTCGTACAAGCCTTTGCAAAGGAAATATTTAAATCGAAGTATGAATCATATGAGGGACTTTTACGAGTTGTCATTCATAATAGATTTGAATTTGCTCAAAAGCACTTTCCTATGATTAAAATATTAATTCAAGAAGTACCATTTCAACCAGAGCTAAAAAATGAAATACAACAATTAGTAGAAACGGAACTGTTTTCACATTTCAAAAAGTTGATTGTGAAGTTTCAAGATAAAGGAGAAATTATTGAGATACCACCATCTTCTGTATTACGTCTTACTTTATCAGCTGTATTAGGTTTACTATTAACACGATTTTTATTATTGCCTGAAGAAAAATGGGATGATGAAGTGGAAATTGAAAATACGATTCAATTTATATTGTATGGATTAACGCCACGAATCTAACTATAACAACATTTTAGGGGTTTGATTTTTGGTATTTAAATAAATGTAATTTAATAGGTTTAATCATAAGTGAAAATATGTTGATGTGTGAATTACATATACTATTTTTAAGCAAATAATAAATCGCCTTTAAAAAGGCGATTTATATTCATTATACAATTTTGATAAATAAGTACTTGTTTACGAAAAACATTCTAGATTAACGTACTTCTTTGTCTCTTCTTCTAAGACCTAATAATCCTGCTAGACCTAATAAACCGAGCCAAGCCCAATTATTATTTCTATCATGATTATTATTTAAATCATTTGTCGTATTTACATTTCGAGTTCTCACATCATTATTAACTCTGTTCAAGTTATTATCATTAACTCTGTTCAAGTTATTGTCATTAACTCGAGTTGACATATCAGTGTTATTAACTCTATTCATATGATTTCCATCGTATTCAGCTTGGGCAGATGTGCCTAAAAACATAATAGATAGTGCTAAAACACTTAAAATAGATGATAATTTTTTCTTCATAAATTTCCCCTCCTTTCTTATGTATTAATTTCTCCATTGCTTTTGTACATTATTCGTATCACAGTATCTAAATCATAAAGTTAAAATTATTAGAACTATCTTTAATCTCCATTATTAAAAGGACAGGTAAATACAACGAAGCGGTTAACAAAAGTTAACCGCTTACGCCATGTTATGCTTGATCAGATTGAAGAACATGTAAAGGAGGAGGAATAATCCAGCCTTTTTTCTTATTTAACCGTAGTAAAGTAGCACCTGCTTGTGCCTTTTTCATATGGAATTGTCCAAACATCATTCCTACGTCTTCTCGAAGTGATTGTCCCATCGCTTGGCTACATGCTACTAGTCCAGCAGCAAGATCCATAGAAACTTTAGCTGCAATTTCTGCGTCATTAATACGAGCACCAGGAGGGATTGTTTCAATAGATGCAACTGGACGCTCTGGAGGTGCTGGTGGTAATGCCACACCGTTTGATTTTAACAAGTTTTTTAGTTCTTCAACTTCTGATTGGATATCATTTTCTATAAGATTTTCTAAAAACTTTTTTAAGTCCTCGTCTCCAGTATGATTGACAAGAACTTGGTAACCAGCAATTGCACCTTGTGCCCCTGCAAGATAACTCCAAATTGCAAAGACTTCTCCGTAATGCATTGGTTCATTTTGGGGATTACCACTTAATACTCCCATTTTAATATGCCTCCTTAAAATGAATGGATTTTTTGAAATATTTTTTACCAAAGAAAAAATGCTTCTGAAAATGTTCCGTAATAAAGAAAGTAGGTTTCTAAAATTCATTTGGAACACCCTAACTACAAGTAATACTTTCTCAGTCTATAATGTACAAATTTAAAGAATATATTCTAAATAACTTGGGATTAAAATTCATATTAAGGCTTATTTTAATTTAAATGTAAAGAGGAAAGGAAAGAAAAGAATCTGTAACTATGCTAGTAAAGATGGATTGTGTTTAGACAAAAAAGTGTTAACAAGTTTGTACAAGAACTTGTTAATACATATACGAAATAGATTTGAATTACAGTTGATATAGCATTAAATTTATAGTTATTATAAAAATAATCAATATAAACAGACTTTGCTTAAGATACTAATATCAGTACAATTTAGATTGTATGGATTGATACCATGGAGGTAATGAAATGCGGCAATTTGCAAAACCAACAATTGTTGTAAGTAAATGTTTAGAATTTGATGCCTGTCGTTATAATGCAGAGATGATACCAGATGTAACAATACGAAATTTGCAGCCATTTGTTACATTTATACCTGTTTGTCCAGAAGTCGAGATCGGATTGGGGACTCCTCGTGAAACGATACGAATTGTAGAAGAAAATGGTGTGAATAGGCTTGTACAGCCGTCGACACGAGAAGATGTAACTGAAAAAATGGAGCAATTTTCATATGTCTTTTTACAAACGATATCTGATGTGGATGGTTTTATTTTAAAGAATCGTTCGCCGAGTTGTGGTACGCGTGATGTGAAAATTTATTCTGGTTTTGAAAAAGCACCAGCAAAAGGAAAGGGATCTGGCTTATTTGGCGGAGCAGTAATAAAAAAATTTTCGCATCTTCCAATTGAAGAAGAGGGTAGATTGTCGAATTTTATTATTAGAGAACATTTCTTTACAAGGCTGTTTACAATCGCGCATTACAAAATGATTAAACATACTAAAAACATAAAAGAACTCGTATCATTTCAATCAGACTATAAGTATTTATTTATGGCATATAATCAGGTGAAACAAAAGGAATTGGGGCGTATTATTGCAAATCAAAAAAATGAAACGATTGAAGTGGTATTTGAAAACTATGAGAAGACTTTATATGAATTATTTATGCGCACACCCCGCTATACATCGAATGTAAATGTATGTGAGCATATTTTTGGATATTTTAAAACTAAGCTGAAAAAACAAGAAAAAGATCATTTTTTAGATTTGATACAAAAGTATATAGAAAAGAAAGTCCCGCTTAGTAGCTTACTTGCAATTTTAAAATCATGGGCCATTCGGTTTGACGAAAAGTATTTATTAAGACAAACATATTTTGAACCTTATCCTGAAGCTTTAGTAGAAATTTCTGATTCGGGAAAAGGTAGAGATTATTAAACAATAAATTACATAATTCGACAAGAAAACTCCTATGTTGTTGTAGAACAATGTAGGAATTTTTTTGTGCATTAGTACAGAATCTGTTTTAAAATTAAGTTATGACAGAATTATAGCAATTATCTAACTAATATTCGTGTCTTTTAATTCGTAATGTTTGTAGTAGAAACTCGCACGCTGTCGAAACTCAATATTCGATAAGGGGTGTGTAGCGGAATGGAATTTACTCTAACTCGCGAAAAACAAATGATTAAAGAAATGGTACGTGACTTTGCTGAAAAGGAAATCGCACCGAAAGCTGTATATTATGACAAAACTGCGGAATTTCCATATGAAACATTTCAAAAAATGGGCGAACTAGGATTATTAGGAATCCCATTCCCTGAAGAGTATGGAGGTTCAGGTGGCGATACTGTATCGTACGCGTTAGCAGTTGAAGAAATTGGTCGTGCTTGTGGTGGGACAGGATTAAGTTACGCTGCAACAATTTCATTAGGTGCTTCTCCAATTTATTATTTCGGTACAGAAGAACAAAAACAGAAATATTTAATTCCAATGGCATCAGGTAAAACTTTAGGTGCTTTCGGATTAACTGAGCCGAACGCTGGATCTGATGCAGGTGGTACACAAACGAAAGCTGTATTAGATGGAGACGAGTATGTTATTAGTGGTGAAAAGTGTTGGATTACAAATGCAGAGTATGCAAATACAATTATTGTAACCGCTATCAACGGTGTTGAAGATAATGGTAGAAAGCGTATTTCGGCATTTATCGTACCGACTACAAGTGAAGGATTAACGATTTCAAGTCCTTACGATAAGATGGGTGTTCGTGCTTCTAATACATGTGAAATCGTACTTGATGGTGTACGTGTACCGAAAGAAAATATTCTTGGTGATGTAAATAAAGGATTTAAACAATTCTTATATACACTTGATGGAGGACGTATTTCAATCGCAGCATTAGCAGTAGGTATTGCACAATCTGCATTTGAACGTGCGCTGCAATATGCGAAAGAACGTCAACAATTTGGAAAGTCAATCTCTAATTTCCAAGCGATTCAATTTAAATTAGCTGATATGGCGACTGAAGTAGAACTTGCACGTAATTTAGTACATAAAGCAGCTTGGTTAAAAGATAATGATAAACCTTTCGGTAAAGAAGCGGCTATGGCAAAGTTATTTGCATCTGAGGCTGCTAGTCGTATTGCAAATCAAGCGGTACAAATTCACGGTGGATACGGCTATATGCGTGAATATGAAGTGGAACGACATATTCGTGATGCAAAACTATTAGAAATTGGTGAAGGAACTTCTGAAATTCAACGTCTCGTAATTGCAAGACATTTAGGATGTAGATAAAAAGGAGGAATCACTATGTTTCAAAAAATATTAATTGCTAATCGCGGGGAAATCGCAGTTCGTATTATGAAAACTTGTCAAAAACTTGGCATTCGCACTGTTGCTATTTATTCTGAGGCGGATGAAAATGCCTTACATGTAAAAATGGCAAATGAAGCTTACTTAGTAGGCGGACCGCGTGTCCAAGAAAGCTATTTAAACCTTGAAAAAATTATTGAAATAGCTAAGAAGACAAATGCTGAAGCAATCCATCCGGGATATGGATTATTATCAGAGAATCCGTCTTTTCCGGTTCGCTGTAGGGAAGAAGGGATTGTATTTATCGGTCCATCAGAAGAAATCATTACGAAAATGGGAAGTAAAATCGAGTCTCGTATTGCAATGCAAGCTGCAGATGTCCCAGTAGTTCCAGGTATTACTACAAATATTGAAACTGCTGAAGAAGCAATTGAAATTGCAAAACAAATTGGTTATCCATTAATGCTGAAGGCATCCGCAGGCGGCGGAGGCATTGGAATGCAGTTGATGGAAACTGAGCAAACGCTCACCAAAGCATTTGAAAGTAACAAAACAAGAGCACAAAACTTCTTCGGTAACGGAGAAATGTATTTAGAGCGCTATATTGCAGATGCACATCATATTGAAATTCAGCTTTTAGCAGATACACATGGTAACACAGTGTATTTATGGGAGCGTGAATGTTCCGTGCAGCGCCGAAATCAGAAAGTAATTGAAGAAGCACCTTCACCATTTTTAGATGAAGGTACGCGAAAGGCGATGGGAGAAGTTGCTGTACAAGCTGCCAAAGCTCTAGGCTATACAAATGCAGGTACAGTTGAGTTTCTTGTAGATGATCAGAAGAACTTTTATTTCTTAGAGATGAATACGAGATTACAAGTAGAGCATCCAGTTACAGAAGAAATTACTGGTTTAGATCTTGTAGAACAACAACTTCTAATTGCATACGGTGAGAAACTATCATTTACACAAGATGATGTAAAACGTAGTGGTCATGCCATTGAGGCACGTATTTATGCAGAGGATCCGAAAACTTTCTTCCCATCACCTGGGAAAATTACAAATTTAACGCTTCCATCAAATGTACGTATTGATCACTTTTTGGAGAATCAAGTCACGATTACACCTTTCTACGATCCAATGATTGCGAAAGTTATTGCTCATGGTGGAACTCGTGAAGAAGCAATTTCAAAATTACATGATGCTTTAGAAGAATTAAAAGTAGAAGGTATTAAAACGAACACGCCAATGCTACTTCAAGTATTGGAAGACGATGTGTTCAAAAGTGGTATTTATACAACGGGTTTTGTAACGAAACAACTTGTTAAAAAATAAGATTTAACAATATTAAGGGGGAAAAAATGATGACGAAGGTATATGCATCGATGGCAGGAAATGTATGGAAGATTGTTGTAGGAGTAGGAGATACAGTAGAGGAAGAGCAGGATGTCGTCATTTTGGAATCTATGAAAATGGAAATTCCAATCATTTCAGAAGAAGCTGGCACAGTTATGAAAATTAATGTGCAAGAAGGCGATTTTGTAAATGAAGGAGATGTATTACTAGAAATTGAATAGGGAGATATAGGGGGAAGCGAATTGAAACTACCTAATTTTGCTGTCATTAAAGAAGTCGGGCCACGTGATGGCTTACAAAATGAAAAAAAGATTGTTGGCACAAAAGATAAAGTAAAATGGATTCAACTACTTACAGAGGCGGGAATATCGTATGTTGAAGTTTCCTCATTCGTTCACCCTAAATGGGTCCCTGCATTAGCAGATGCAAATGATGTGTTTTCTGAGCTGAAAAGGGATCCCAATGTTACTTATGCAGCGCTTGTTCCAAATCAAAATGGTTTGGAACGAGCTTTTTTGCAAAATGTAGATGAGGTGAATGTTTTTTTATCAGCAAGTGAATCTCATAATAAAAGTAATATTAATAAATCAATTAAAGAAGCATTAGTTGTAATTGAAGATATAACAAAACAGGCAATATTCGAAGGGAAAAAGGTAAGAGGCTATGTTTCTACTGTATTTGGCTGTCCTTATGAAGGAGATATAAGCGTCGTAGCAGTTGACGAATTATGTAATCAACTATTTTCATACGGCATTTATGAAGTATCACTTGGTGACACGATTGGTGTAGCGAATCCACTACAAGTAGAGCGAGTATTAGAGTATTTATTAAAGAAATATGATGCTTCGCAGTTTGCAATGCACTTCCATAATACGTATGGAATGGCTCTGGCGAATGTAGTTAAGTCATTAGAATATGGTATTACAACATTTGATAGTTCTTGTGGTGGTCTTGGTGGATGTCCATATGCACCAGGAGCATCAGGCAATGTTGCAACCGATGACTTAGTTCATATGCTCCATAAGTTAGGGGTCCAAACGAATATTGATGAAGAGAAGTTATTGAAAGCGAGTCAATTCATTCAAAGTAAATTAAATATCCAATTACCGAGTCATGTGTATAGAGCGCTTCAACATAAAACGATAAGTAGGTGAGAAGATGCTACAACTACAAAACATTTCAGTTAATTATGTAACACCTCACGTTGTAAAGATTTCGTTATATCGTGAAAGACAAGCAAACTCATTATCTTTAGCGTTATTAGAAGAGTTACAAAACATATTAACTCAAATAAGTGAAGAGTCCAATACTCGTGTAGTTATTTTAACAGGTGCTGGTGAAAAAGCGTTTTGTGCTGGTGCTGATTTAAAAGAACGTGCTGGTATGAATGAGGAACAAGTTCGCCATGCTGTTAGTATGATTCGCACTACTATGGAGATGGTTGAACAATTACCACAGCCAGTTATTGCTGCCATAAACGGAATCGCCCTTGGTGGCGGTACGGAATTAAGTTTAGCTTGTGATTTTAGAATTGCGGCTGAATCTGCAAGTCTTGGTCTTACTGAAACTACACTTGCAATTATACCAGGAGCAGGTGGTACGCAGCGTTTACCAAGATTAATTGGTGTTGGTAGAGCGAAAGAATTAATTTATACAGGCAGACGTATTTCAGCGCAAGAAGCAAAAGAATATGGTTTAGTAGAATTTGTTGTACCAGCTCATTTACTTGAAGAGAAAGCGATTGAAATAGCAGAGAAAATTGCTAGTAATGGCCCTATTGCTGTTCGATTAGCAAAAGAAGCAATTTCAAACGGTATTCAAGTTGATTTACATACCGGATTACAAATGGAAAAACAAGCGTATGAAGGTGTAATCCATACGAAAGATAGATTAGAAGGATTACAAGCATTCAAGGAAAAACGCACACCAATGTATAAGGGGGAGTAAATATGTTAGATCAAAAACAACAATCGAAAACATTTGAAGAACGAGTTGAAACGATTAAACAAGGCGGCGCACCAAAGTATCATGAACAAAACAAAGCAAAAGGAAAACTATTCGTTCGAGATCGCTTAGCTCTTTTATTTGATAATGGTGAATATGTAGAAGATGCATTATTTGCAAATTGTGAACAAACAGGATTACCTGCTGATGGTGTTATAACGGCAACGGGTAAAATACATGGTCGTACTGCATGCGTAATGGCAAATGATTCAACGGTAAAGGCTGGATCATGGGGCGCACGTACAGTTGAAAAGATTTTACGTATTCAAGAAACGGCAGAAAAATTACGTGTTCCGTTATTTTATTTAGTTGACTCTGCTGGAGCGCGTATTACAGATCAAGTAGAAATGTTCCCAGGGCGCCGCGGTGCAGGAAGAATCTTCTACAATCAAGTGAAATTATCAGGTAAAGTTCCTCAAGTATGCTTATTATTTGGACCTTCGGCAGCTGGTGGCGCATATATTCCAGCCTTTTGTGACATTGTTATGATGGTAGAAGGAAATGCATCTATGTACTTAGGTTCTCCTCGTATGGCGGAGATGGTTATCGGCGAGAAGGTAACTTTAGAGGAGATGGGCGGAGCTCGTATGCATTGCTCTATATCAGGATGCGGAGATGTTTTATGTAAAACAGAAGAAGATGCGATTACACAAGCAAGACAATACATTTCATATTTTCCAAACAACTACTTAGAGAAGACTCCATTGGTTACACCTCAAGAACCGAAACAATTCGAAAAAACGTTAGAACAAATCATTCCAGAAAATCAAAATGCTCCTTTCAATATGAAAGATCTCATTAATAGAGTTATTGATGAAGGTTCTTTCTATGAAGTGAAAAAATTATTTGCTCAAGAACTAATTACAGGCTTGGCACGTATTGATGGTAAGCCAGTTGGTATTATTGCAAATCAACCGCGTATGAAAGGCGGCGTATTATTCCACGATTCAGCGGATAAAGCAGCGAAATTTATTAATTTATGTGATGCATATCATATTCCGTTGTTATTCCTTGCAGATGTACCTGGATTTATGATTGGCACAAAAGTAGAGCGTGCTGGTATTATTCGTCATGGTGCAAAGATGATTTCTGCCATGAGTGAAGCAACTGTACCGAAAATTTCTATCGTTGTTCGTAAAGCATACGGTGCTGGTTTATATGCAATGGCAGGTCCAGCCTTTGAACCAGATTGCTGCCTAGCATTACCGACAGCTTCTATTGCAGTAATGGGTCCAGAAGCGGCAGTCAATGCTGTATATGCAAATAAGATTGCAGCTTTACCAGAAGAAGAGCGTGATAGCTTCATTGCTGAAAAACGCGAAGAGTATAAGAAAGATATTGATATTTACCATTTGGCATCAGAGATGGTTATTGATGGTATTGTTCATCCAAACAATTTAAGAGAAGAGTTAAAAGGACGATTCGAAATGTATATGAGTAAATATCAAGTATTTACAGATCGTAAACATCCTGTTTATCCAGTTTAAAGCCCTATTTAGGGCTTTCTTGCTCAAAAAGTCAAGGAGGGGAAAACATTGAAACAAGCAGTTTGGTTTCCAACAGAAGAATATAAAGAAAAAACGCGTTTATATGGTTGGATGAAATCATTGGGCTATGAAGATTATGAAACGTTTTATAATAAATCTATTGAAGAAACAGCATGGTTTTGGGGAGAAGCTGAGAAAGCGGTTGGCTATCAATGGATGAAGCCTTATACAGAAGTGCTAGATTTAGAAAATGGTACACCGTTTGCACAGTGGTATAATGGTGGAACATGTAACGTTGTAGAATCGGTTTTATCACGCTGGCTTGCGGATGATGAAACAAGAATGCAACCAGCACTACAGTATGAGGGAGAAAATGGAACTTCAAAATCATTTACATATGAAGATCTTGACAACTGGGTAAGTCGCGTTGCAAACGGTTTGAAACATGCGGGTATTGAAAAAGGTGACCGTGTAACAATTTATATGCCGATGATTCCAGAAACAGTTGTTGCAATGCTAGCTGTTATGAAAATCGGAGCAATTATTTCACCAATATTCTCAGGATTTGCGTCTGATGCAGTCATGACTCGTGTACAAGCGGCAGGGTCAAAAATGATTATTACTGCAGATGGTTTTTCACGCCGAGGTAAAGTTGTTTCATTAAAAGACGAAGTAGATAAAGCTTGCGAACATTGTCCAACTGTTGAAAAAGTTGTTATTGTTCGTCATGCAGGAAATGATTTTACACCACATAATTATGATTTCCCATGGAGTGCGCTAGAAAAAGAAAAACCATTTACGCATGCTGAAGAGATGAATAGTGATGATCCGTTAATGCTCATTTATACATCAGGTACAACTGGGAAACCGAAAGGAACAGTACATACACATGCTGGTTTCCCTTTGAAATCTGCATTTGATGCAGGATTTGGAATGAACATCAAACAAGGTGACCGCGTATTATGGGTAACTGATATGGGCTGGATGATGGGACCGTTTTTATTATTCGGCTCTCTCATTAATGGAGCAACGATGGTTATGTACGAAGGTGTTCCAGATTTCCCAGAAGCAGATCGTTTATGGGAGACCGTTGATAAATATGAAATTACACATCTCGGTATATCACCAACATTAATTCGTGCGTTAATGGCAAAGGGTGATGAGTATGTAAATAAACATTCGCTCAAGAGTTTAGAAGTATTCGCATCAACAGGTGAACCTTGGAATCCAGATCCTTGGATGTGGCTATTTGAAACAGTCGGAAAAAATAATGTACCAATTTGTAACTATTCAGGCGGAACTGAAATTTCTGGTGGGATTTTCGGAAACGTCCTTATTAAACCAATTGCACCGATTAGTTTTAACGCATCTTTACCAGGAATGGCAGCGGTTGTGCTCGATGATCAAGGCAATCCAATTCGTGATGAAGTTGGAGAATTATGTTTAGAGAAACCTTGGGTTGGTATGACGAAAAGTTTCTGGGAAGACGATGAGCGTTATGTGAACACGTATTGGTCACGTTTTGAAAACAAATGGGTTCATGGTGACTGGGTGATTTATGATGGTGAGCAATATATTATTACAGGACGCTCAGATGATACGTTAAACATTGCTGGAAAACGTATTGGACCTGCAGAATATGAATCTATTCTTGTGAAGCATAATGATGTCATAGAAGCTGCCGCGATTGGTGTACCTGATGATGTAAAAGGTGAAGTTTGTCATTGTTTTGTAGTATTAAGGGACAATGTAACATTCACAGGAGAGTTAAAGAAAGAATTAATGAGTTTAGTAAACTCTCATATCGGAAAAGCATTGTGTCCAAAAGATATTCACGTTGTAGAAGATTTACCAAAAACACGTAATTCTAAAGTAATGCGACGCGTCATTAAAGCTGCTTACTTAGGAAATGAGCTAGGGGATTTATCATCACTTGTAAATCCTGAAGTAGTTCCGTTTATTCAGGGGTTACAGTCTAGTAAACTATAAAATTACGAATGAGCTCTATGTAAATAGAGCTCATTTTTAATGTTTACAAAAAGATAAGAGAGAAAAAGTAAATTTGAAGTTAAAAAATCTACTATTAGTGTTAAGTATATCTGTTTGTTTTTAGTTTTTATCAAAATAGGATACTATGGCTGTCTATTCAATGGATTGATTGAATTTTGTTAAGAATGAAAATTTAGTGAAGAAAAAAGTAAGAAATAAAAGGAGAAATCCCTGGGGGACAGGGATTCAATAAGGGAGATATCATTGTCGTTCAATGTCGAAATTTGGCGTATCCGACTAATTAATATTATCACGAATTTTCAGGAGATTGCGATAGTGGATGTGTCAAAAATGTGTACGTGTTTCATATAAAAGTGTTATTTAAATAGGAAAAGGGAAAAGAATTAAGCTCACTGGTTCTTAAGATTTTTTCCCTTTTAAATTTACTGTTTGTTCGTTGTTCTATATACATCTGAAATTGGTAAATCTTCGCCATGTAAAGCTTGAGTACTGTCCTTTTTGTTTGAATCATGTGCCTCCTGAGATGTTTCTTGCATTTGCTCTTGGGCTTTACTAGGAGTATTCAGCGCATCTGATGACACATAATCAAGTTGTTGACTTAATAGATTTTTCTTATCCATGTTATGTAGCTCCTTTTTGAACTTAGATATAAAAACGATGTCTTTTTAAATAGTTACGTGGGTATTATGTATCTTTGAATGGAATTATATACACAAACTATATTGAGAATTTAACTAATAATAAAAAGCACTTGTGATGACAAGCTGAAGAAATATAAAGATCATTAGTCCTTAATAAAAGCGTTATTTTAGTAGGGTGTAGATTAAATAGGACCTGTTGTACGGAACAAGTCCTTTCAAAAAGGACAACAGATAATGACTGGGGGTTACTTGAACATTTCTATTAGTGGTAACTAGATCCCACTACGAAATTTCATTTGAAAGGAACATCCCAATGATAAAAAAGAGCACTGTAAATCAGTGCTCATCTTATTAGATATTGCTTAGTCCTTAAAAATAAAACCATTATGGACAATTCACAATGGTAATAGTGACGCTAGCCATTGTTCCAGGAGAATCAAGAAGTGAAGCAGTAACGGTTACTGTTCCAGGCCCATTAGCGGCTAGAAATACAGCGTTAAAGTTACCTGAAGCATTGGTAATGACCGCAAGAGGAACCATGAAAGCAAGAGAAGGGTTACTGAATGAAAAACTGACCACTACTCCTGGAGTAGGACTACCGTTTACTAATACTTGACCCGAAAAAAATAAAGTATTATTTCCTTGAGTGGATACACATGCTGTGGTTTCGTTAGAAGTCAAGGTAATAGAGGCAGGCCCAGCAGGAAGATTAAATCCAGTTGGTCCAGTTGGTCCAGTTGGTCCAGTTGGTCCGGTAGAACCAGTTGATCCTGTAGAACCGGTGGGACCAGTAGGGAATTGGAAGGGTTGAACAGGTGGAAGTGTAGGTCCAATAGAACCCGGATTAAGTGCAGCAAAATATAAAAACTCGTCCATTATTTATCACCTCTAAAAATCGTATTACTAATAGTAAATGTAATGATAGAGCAATGTGAAATGGAGAAGCGGTTGTATTTTAATAAATTAAACAAAATAGTTATTTGATAGAAAAAGAAATTAGTATGTTTATTTTAGAAATTAAATATAAAAAGGCGATTATCGTCAAATCGCCTTTTTGGGTAATGCAGTGTAATTTTATTCAGTTATTTGAAATATAGTTTCATTCGGTTTGGAAAATCCATACAGTTTCCTTGCGAATTTTAAAATCTCTTCTTCACTACCTGTTAAAGCCTTAACATCATTTTTAAGGGAATGACCATCCTTCTTTAAAGAAGATAATTTTTGTTGCTCCGTATTAAGCGTGATTTGTTTTTCTTTAATCATTTCTTGTTGGTTATTAAGAGAATATTGAAGGACAAAAATTACAGATAATATAAAAGCCAAAGTAGTTATAATACGGCGTCTTGTTTTTTTATTATTACCTTGTTGGATGTTAGGGTTCACTTGCTGTGAGGGTATCTTAGGATTTGATTGTTGTGATGATATTTTTGGGATGTTTCCCATTAAAATGCCTCCATTACTGATTGTAGAATTTAAACTGTTTAAAAGTATTATAAATGTTCAATGGGAATTTTAGAAGATAGTTTAATATAGGTGAGTTTTGTAAAGTTTAAACAAAATCCTTATTTAAATAAAAGGAACCCCGATTGTCTGCAGGGCTCCTAAGGGTAATCGTCAAGTAATGACGTACTCGACTAGTTAACGATATCATGAATTTTTTGGTAAATATACTGGTAAATGCGTCCAAATTAATGAGAGCATTATTTGAAACAAAAACGCTATTTTAATAGGGAGGGGAATAATGATGATTCCATGGGACAAGCGAGTATACATTGTATTAAGGTGATCATTTTATTACAGAGGGGACAATTTTAGAGGTTAGTGAAAAGGCGAATAAATCATTATATTGGCTTTGGTGCATGTTAGTTCCAAGCTATGAAAAAGTGTGCGGTAATAGTACAAAGCGACTTCGGTTGATTCGGATAGATGATGATGAAGAATGATATAAAAATTTCATTTTGTAGAGAAATGAGGTGATTAAGGATGGGCATAGAATATGCCATGTTTGTATTAAAAAAGAGCAGAATTTAGCCTATATATAAAGATGTTGGAATTGTTCTAAAGGGGGGAATATCTGAAATATAAATAATTGAGGGGAGTGAACTAATAATGGAAACTAGTACTTTTTTAGGATTGTTTTGGGGATGGATAACGGTTATCGTATCGGGAATACTTTTCGTACGTCCATCGGTACTACGTGAATTGAAAAAATTAGTGGTTGAAGACAGAGGATTTGGTATTATGTATGGTTTTCTATCGATTTTCCTAGGGTTAGGTAGTTTAATCCTACATAATGTATGGGTATTCAATTGGCAGGGGTTCCTAACGGTTATTGCATGGCTTGCATTATTAAAGGGAATCTACATAATTGCATATCCTGAACCCTCCAAGAAAACAGACTTTGAATTAAGGGTACTATCTACACGTATAGCGCTCGCTATCATTGGCGCCTTGGCTTTATGGATGCTTATAGTAATCTATATAAAATAATCCTTTTCTAATAAGAACTATATTAAAATAAATCTCTACGTGTTCATTGACAAAAAGCTGACTATACTTAGTCAGCTTTTTGTATATTACATTCTAGTATTTATCGGTCACAAAAGACATGTTCTCTCTTTTAAGTCGATATTGAAAATATTACCAATTTTTTCTTTTACAATGACAACAAATAAAGAAACATTTACAACGACACTTATTTCGTTTAGAACTCCAATCATCATCACAATGATTCTTTTCTTTAGATTTCCACCAATCATCATTACAATGCTTTTCCTTAGAACGCCAATCATCATCACAATGATTCTTTTCTTTAGATTTCCACCAGTCATCACAACAATGCTTTTTCTTAGAACTCCAGCAATCATTTTTCCAGGACATTCTTTTATACCTCCCTTCAATAGGATTCATACTATTCTATGTTTTAGTAAAAGAATGGCTTGTTTATTAACCTATTATTTTACCTTTATATGATAGAGTGCTTTCTACTAGATATAGAATTCATACAAACTATGCTAATTTTCAAGAGATAGTTGAGAGAACTACTGGTTATGATATTAATCAACAAACACTTGTTGAAGGAAACGTTAAGATTTTAAATAATATCTTATCTTGGAGTACGCTTTTCTGAATGTATATTTCACAACAGCAAAGGTACTATATTAATGCAAACAAAGCCTATGTATATGGTATATGTGAAGTAATAGGAAAAGCTGGGGATTCTTAAAGGAGCTGACTTATAAGAGGTTGTCTAAACTTTAAATTCAGCAGAATTAAATCCAATTCCCCTCATTAAACAAGCTTCAAATTGTTAGAGGCCTGTTTTTATAGTTAATAAAGAAAAGAATGTCTAATACAATTGTTTGTTTTTTCCTTTCTATGTGTTTGTCTCTTACACTTTTAAGCTTGTGGACATACTTTACTAATAGAAAGGATTAGGGGGTGAGGTTTTGGGTTCTCGATTTAATAATTGTAAAAAGAAGTGTACATGTAAACAGGATGATTGTTGGGATGCTTTCGAAGAATGTAAAAAAGAACAAGAAGAACAAAATAAAAAATGCGATTGTTGCTGTGTACAAGGAATTAGAGATGAGCTGAGAAAGTTAGTAAACAGATCAGTGCGTATTACAACAGGAAGTAATAATTATGCAGGAACTGTTTCTTCAGTCACTTGTGATGTTGTAAAGCTTGCTAATAGTGCTGGGGTAGTTACAGTAATTATTTCAGTTTGTAAAATTGAAGCGATTGAACCATTGTTAACATAAGAAACATGGCATAATTGGGCTATGTTTTTTGTAAAGCCATTCTTATGAATGGCTTTATTTTCATTTCGTATAAAAGGAGAATATATTTTATATATAGAAATAAGTTTGAGGATATATAGAATGGTGTATGAAAGGAGAATGAAGTTGATTAAATTAGAACCTTTTAAACGATTCGATTTCAAACAATTAATAAACTGGATTGATTCCGAAGAATTTTTAATACAGTGGTCAGGAAATGCATTTACATATCCCCTAAATGAAGAACAATTAGAAAAATATATAGAAAGTGAAAATACACTTGCATTCAAAGTAATAGATGAAGAGACTCAAGAAGTAGTTGGTCAAATTTCACTTGGGCAAATAGACAATATAAATAAATCTGCAAGGATTGGTAAAGTACTAGTTGGTGATACGAAAATGAGAGGATATTCTATAGGGAAACATATGATGAAAGCAGTACTTCATGTTGCTTTTGAAGAATTAAAACTACATAGAGTAACTCTAGGTGTTTATGATTTTAATACATCGGCCATCTCATGTTATGAAAAAATAGGATTTGTAAAAGAAGGTTTATTAAGAGAGTCAAAAAAAGTAGGAGAAACGTATTGGAATTTATGGGAAATGAGTATGTTAGAATATGAATGGAGCGATAAAAAATAATAGTTATCTATAACTATGTTATGTTAATTAAAAGGGGTATGGTTGGGAATTATGAATAATAAAACGAAAATCATTACAATTGCAGCTGTTTCAGGAGGAGGTAAAACTACTGTTACAGAAAAATTAACTCAAAAGTTAACAAATTCAAAAGCACTATATTTTGATAGCTATCACTTTAAAAACTGTCCTAGTGATATTTGTAAATGGATTGATGATGGAGCAAATTATGATGAATGGGTACTTACGCCATTAATTCATGATATTCAGCACCTTAAACGAGAGGGTAATGTAGATTATATTATTGTAGATTATCCTTTTGCATACTTAAATAGTGAAATGCGAGAATTTATTGATGCAACTATATTTATCGATACCCCGTTAGATATTGCGATGGCTAGAAGAATTTTGCGAGATTTTAAAGAAGATACAATAGATGAAATACATAATGATTTGAAACATTACATGACATTTGCGAGAAAAGCATATTTAGAGGCAATTCATACTGTTAAGCCGAATTCGGATATTGTATTGGATGGCTCTTTATCTGTAAGTAAAATAATTAATCATGCTGTAGAGGAACTTGGCCTGAGAGAAGTGATTGCCAATGATTAAATGTATAGAGGAATATTTACAAGTTGACGATTTTAAAATGTATACGAAAAAGTTCCAAGGAAAGAAGTTGCAGCCAGTTATTATAATGGAAGCAGGTTATGGCGATTATTCAAAGACATGGGATCATATTGCTGAGGGATTGACGGAATATGGGACGGTGCTCACATATGATCGAGCTGGATTGGGGAAAAGTGGAAATAGTTCCAAGCGACGTATTAGTTCTGAAATGGTAAAAGATTTAAGAAGTTGCTTAGCGCAACTACAATTGAAACCACCTTATATTTTTGTAGGACATTCTTTTGGCGGTATAAATGTACGTTTATTTGCTACTTCTTATCCCAAAGATATGTTGGGAATAGTTTTGGTTGATTCGACACCGGAAAATTATAAAGAAGATTTTCTGCCAATCATGTCTCCAGAATTTCAAGAAGCTTACTATAAACAGTTTGTATATGAAAGTGCTTATGAAGAGTTTACATTTAGTTTAAGTGAAGTAGATAGACATTGTAAATCAATGAATGATATTCCACTTGTCGTGTTAGCTGCGGGTAAAAAAGTTTTTTATTCGCCAGATGCACAAATGAAATGGTTACAATTGCAAGAAGAATTATTACGATTATCATACAATCATAAATTTGTAATTGCAGAAAAAAGCGGTCACTATATTCAAAAAGATGAACCATATTATGTAATAGATGCGGTTAAGTGGATTGTTGAGGTAGGGGAGAGATAAATATATATGTACACGTTATTTCAATACAATTGGCAAGTAAGGGATGATTGGTTTAAGTGGTGTGAACAACTTTCAGAGGAAGAATTACTCCGCAAGCGTGTAGGTGGTGTTGGGAGTGTTTTAGAAACATTATTTCATATTGTCGATGTTGAGTACAGCTGGATTAGTGCGCTTCAAGGAAAAGAAGATAATGAACCGCAGTTTAAAGATTATCAATCCATCCAAAAAGTGAAAGCGTTATCTGATGTATATAAACGAGAATTAGAAGATTTTTTACAAGAATGGTCATCTACCGTAGAATGTAAGATATTAAAAGCTTCATGGACAGATAAAACATATACATACGGTGAAGTTTTAAGACATGTAATTGTGCATGAAATTCACCATATTGGTCAGCTATCTATATGGGCGAGAGAATTAAATCTTCAGCCTGTTTCAGCGAATTTAATTGGAAGAGGATTATAAATTTAGAAACCGGCTTGCACTGTAAATGCAAGCCGGTTTTTATATAAAAGAAGATTTCCTAGTTGAAATCCTCGGATTTTTTCTGACGTATATGTAAAAACATTAAAATTGTAATGATGAAGAAAATCAACAATGTTTGTATGATCAAATTTTTAAATTGAAGCAAAACTGTCCACGATGTAACAGCATCTTTAAAAGCTTGGAGTGCAGAGTACGAGGAAGGATCAAAACCGTACTGTAGTAACTTTTTTGTTTCAATAAAAGTACTGTTTTCTTCATTGGAGTCTAATATTACGGAAATAAGTCTAGTATCTCCTCGTTTTGCTGTACTGAGAAAACTATAATTACCATTAGTTGAAAAACTAGTTTGTAAGCCGTCAACACCTTGGAGTTTAATGTTTTTATTAAGAGAATAAATCATTTTATTTGTGTTGAAAACTTTTGAGTCTTTGAAGGTAAATTGGTAAGAGGTTAGTTTCGTAACATTCAATACATCTGGAAAGTCTTTTACTAATTGTGTCGCTAGTTTAGCTACGTCTATAGCTGTTGTAGTTGATTGTTTATTTGTATCGTTATTTATTCCAGTAGCATTTAGAAACGGGGATGGTTGTGATAACTTTAGTTGTTTTGCTTTCTCATTCATTAAAAGTGTAAAGTTATCTTCGTTTCCAGCAATGTGTTCTGCAATGGCAAGTGCGGAACGATTATTCCCTGTCAAAAACAATGCATGAAGTAAATCACGAACTGTCGTTTTATCTTTCGAAGTTACTTGTATAGGACTCGTTTCTGCTCGGAAAACTTCGTTACTTATTTTTACTAATTCATCTAACTGTATTTTTCCTTCATTCAGTTGTTCCAGTGTGATATACTCTGTCATTAATTTAGATAAAGTAGCTGATTGTATAGGAGTTTCTTCATTTTTTTTATAAACAACTTCACTTGAATTAGCATCTATTAAAATAGCTGATTTAGCTTGAATAATTGGACCATTTACATAGAGGTAAAAATATAAAACGATAAGTGCTGTAATAACAAAAGATAAGAATAAAATTGTGAACTTTTTCAAGAATTGCATAAGCGATCCTCCTACTATGACATCAATAATACTATTGTAAAAAGGAATGCTTAATTAGGAAGAAAGAAAAGGTAAAGAATTTCTAAAGAATTATAAAGGATTATTAAATTTGGATTTTAATGGAAAATAAAAGATCCAATTTCTTATATGGTAAGAAATTGGACCTAAAATTAAGTTGTATTAACATTTATATGGTTGTAGTTTTACAGTGAAAGTTGTTTTTTTATCATCACTATATACTTCAATTGTTCCTTTATGCAATTCCACAATACTTTTTGCAATTGCCAATCCGAGTCCAGATCCACCAGTGTTCGTAGAGCGAGATTTTTCAACGCGATAAAAACGTTCAAAAATATGAGGTAAATCCGTACTAGGAATAGGTTGGCCGTAATTTGTTATATCTATAGTAATCATATTATTGCTTTCATAGGCAGCAAGGTCGATATATCCACCGTCGTTTCCATAAGCGATAGCATTTATAATAAGATTTTCAAACACTCGTACTAATTTGTCTCCATCAGCTAATACCATGAGTTTTTGAGATGGGAAAGAAGGTCGACATTCTATATTAGCTTCTTGAACTTGTATGCGGAATTGAACAGTTAATTGCCCAAGTAGCTCTACAATATCAATGGGAACAGAATATAAACTTAACTCTTTATTTTGAACACGTGTATATTCAAACAAATCATTCATTAATGCGTTAAGACGGGTTACTTTATCGTAAATGACTTGTATATAATGGCGTAATTCCACTTCATCTCTATAATTATCATGGTGGATTAAATTTACGTATCCAACTATAGAGGTAAGAGGAGTACGTAAATCATGCGATACATTTGTAATAAGTTCACTTTTTGCTTGTTCAGCCTGTCTTTCTTCATCAATCGAAACTTTCAATTGTTCAACAATGTGATTAACCCCGCTTGCTAACTCTTCCAGATAATTATGGTTTACGATAGAGACTTTATGATTGAAGTTTCCATTTGCAATATAACGAATTTCTTCTATCATTTTTTTAATACAAGTTTCATAATAAATCTTTCTTTCATGACGATAAAAAATGTATAGGTAGGATGAGAAAATAGAAAATAAAAACAAATAAGATACAATCATCATCCATAGAGATTCCTTTATTCCTTTATATTTTTCATATCCAAAAATTCTAATGAATTCTTTTCCGAGCTCGCTTAACGTAAGTGAACTTTCAATTACACTTGTAACAAGGCGATATATAATTAATTCAGTAATAGGAGTAAGTGTGATGGCTAACATAAACCAAAAAATTAACTTCCATTTTGGGATATCTTTTAATATATCAAATGCTTCATTTCTCAATTTTATAGCCTACTCCCCAAACAGTATGAATAAACTTCTCTCCATTCATTCCTGTTTCAAGTTTATCTCGTAAATTACTAATGTGAACCATTACAGTTTTATTTGAACCATAACCATCTTCGTTCCATACGCGTTCAAAAATTTCTTCGGAACTAAATACTCTTCCGGTATTACTCGCAAGTAAATATAAAATATCAAATTCAATAGATGTAAGTTTAATATATTCTCCATTTACTTTAACAGTATGATTATGTTTGTGTATTTCAGCAGAACGAATACGAATAATACCATCTTCATTTTTGGAGGAAGTGGCATTTTGGAAAGATGATCTTCGTAACAAAGCTTTCACTCTAGCTACTAATTCTAATGGATTGAATGGCTTAATCATATAATCATCTGCACCTGTCATAAGACCTAATATTTTATCCATATCTTCTGCTTTTGCACTCAGCATAAGAATAGGTACAGTATTATTCTCACGAACTTCCTGGCAAACTTCTAATCCATTTCGCTTTGGCATCATAATATCCAAAATCATAAGATCAACTTCATATGTAGAAATCATTTGCAATGCCTCATCGCCATCGTATGCTTTATAAATGTTATAGCCTTCATTTCGCAAATAAACAGCAAGTAACTCAACAATATCTTTATCATCATCAATAATTAATATGTTTTTATTCATTATGTAGTTCCTTTCCTAACAAATCATTAACATTACTATAATATCAAACATTTATGTATTTTGTAGCAATGATTCGCCATAAAATTTCATGTAACGTATAAAAAAGGGATTAAAACATTCATAACGAATACAAATAAAAAGGATATTTAAATACAACGTTATATTGAAAGTTATACACCCGTGGCTAGAAGAAGCATATTGGCAGTTAAATGAAATTGTAGAGTAGAAAGGAATTAAGAATGCAATTAAAAGAATATATGAATGAAACATTCCCTGGGGTTACATTAGTACCACATATATCCTTTCAGTGGGAAAATTATTTGTATTTTGATTTTGGAAAAGGTAAACATCAAAATCTAGAAGACACCGATGATTTAAATATGGAATATTTCTCTCAACTTTATACATATAATAAACACTTATTTGAAGATATATTTTCAAAAGAAGATGAAGTCTTTTTAGTAACAAATGTTTATCGATTTAAAAAGGAAAATGTGAAAAATTCGCAGAAAATAAATGTATATAATAAATTTATTAAAAAGAGGGATTTAAAGTTCCAAATAAAACAAAAAATAGTACCTTTTCTATTTGAAGATGAAGAAGCTGATTTATATTGTACATATCAATTTTCACTAAAATGTTTTGCTTGCGATATAAAGTATATACCGCTTATTCAAGCTGCGAATCATGAAGATTTTCCGGGTCTTTATCCTCGTTTTGGACGCAAAAAAGAAATTTCTTATCCAGATGTATTTCTTATAAATGCAACGAAAGATATTATCATGTTTATATACGATGATAGAGGATGTGAAGTAATTGCGAAGAATAAAGAAACAATACGAAATTTATATGAGAAATATAAAGGGTGGATTCCAGATTATGAACGAGAAAGTATAGATAAAGTATTTACATGATAACAATAGGGGAAGTGAAGCGTGTAATGAAACGTATTGCAATCGTATCCGCATGGGAACCAGAACTTACGTATTTGCATCAATATTATCCAAGTGAACGTATTGAAAAACGAGCAGCTTGGGAATTTCATTTTCACTATATTAATAATATGGAAATTATCTCCGTAATAACTGGAGTTGGGAAAGTAAGTTGTGCTAGTTGTGTGCAATTATTAATTAGTGAGTTTCAGCCAGATGAGTTGTTTATGACAGGAATATGCGGAAGTCTATCAAATAAGGTGAAAAATGGACATATTGTAGTAGCCCTTAATGCAATACAACACGATGTTACTGCTGCTGGTTCAGGGGAAGATATTTTTAATTTATATAATGGTAGGACAGCACCTATTGAAACAACAAAGTCACTTGTAAGAAGAATAAAAAAGATACGATCTTATGATCCGATTCATTATGGTACATTTTTATCTGGAGATCAACGTATCCGTAGTTCAGAAATGAGATATTTACTCCATACTGTATATGGAGCATTAGCGGTTGATCAAGAAGTGGCAGCCTTTGCTTATGTGTGTCAAATCAATAACAAACCTTTTCTCAGTTTAAAAGCTGCATCAGATCAAGCAAATGATAAAACGAAAGAGGAACAAAAAATCTTTAAAATGTTAGCGTGTGAACGAGCGTGCGAGCATTTAATTGCTTTTTTACGTGTACATGAGATTAATGTAGTAAAGAATAGATAGTAAGAGGGGTTAATATTGGAAAGTACAAATAAAATAGCTATTCTGGGTGCAAACGGAAAAGCCGGGAAATTCCTTGTAAACGAAGCGTTAGAAAAGGGATATCAAGTAAAAATATTAACAAGAAATTCTAATAATATCAAAATAACAAATGGAAATTTAGAGATTATTAATGGAGATGCACGTGATTTTGCTTCAATACGGGAATTACTTAAAGGGTGTCGAGCTGTAATTAATGCGGTAGGTCAACCAAAAAATGAATCTTATATTTTTAGCACAGTAACGAAGCATATTTTAGAAGCAATGAAAGAATCTGAAATAAAAAGATATATACTAATTTCTGGAGGTTCTTTAGATGTTACAGGAGATCAAAAGGGAATTGTAAATAAAATAGGAGCTACTTTGTTTAAAGTATTTTTATCAAAGATGATGCAAGATAAATATAAAGAATTGCAAACTATTCAAGGTAGTAATATAGATTGGACAATTGTTAGATTACCATTTGTTATGGAAGGGAAGAGCATTGGAGATATAAAAGAGAGTTTAGTAGATATGCCAGGAATCAAAATTCAAAATAGTGATATTGCACCATTTGTTATAAAACAAATTAACAGTGAGAGATATGTAGGGAAGTGCCCGTTTATTTCAAATTAAATGTTAAAGAATGATGGGTAGAGTGGAGCTAGTACATTTTACGTATTTGAATGCTAAGTTTAACACGAGTAAGTGGGGGAGAATTTTATATGATTCAATACAAAAGATGCAGTGAAGTACATATAGATTTAGTGTATGAAGCTTTTAAAGATGGCTTTTCAGATTACATTATTAAAATGGAAGTTTCAAAAGAAGATTTTATAAAAAGGTTTTTGGGACCAGAAGGGAATTCACTAAAACATTCCTTTCTTGCTTTAGACGGTAACCAATCTGTTGGTGTAATACTTGGCGGGATAAAGGATTATGAAAACATAAAAACAATGCGTTGTGGAACATTAGCGATTCATCCTAATTACCGCGGTATTGGTGTGAGTCAAAAATTATTTGAACTGCATAAAGAAGAGGCGCTTCAAAATGAGTGTAAGCAACTTTTTCTTGAAGTCATTGTAGGCAATGACCGAGCGATTCATTTTTATACGAAATTAGGATATGAAAAAGTGTACGATCTATCTTATTATAATTTAAAAGATATGACTAAAATAATAACTAAAGAATGTAAGGGAATTGAAGTAAAACAATTAGAATTTCCAGCTTTCAAAGTTGCAATTCAGAAATGGTTACACTTCCATATAAATTGGCAAAATGATATGGATTATATCGAAAAAACCAATAATACATTTTACGGCGCATATGTCGATAATGATTTAAAGGGTTCTATATGTTTGAATGAACAAGGTAAAATTAGTTTTATTTTCGTAGACAAAGACTATAGAAATCGTAGTATTGGATCAAAATTATTACAAATAGCAAAAGATGAGTTAAATTTAACAAGTTTATCAATTGGGTTTCCAAACAACAATTTACTGGAAGGTTTTTTAAAGAAAACTGGATTTGAAAAGAATTCATTAGCACAATATGAAATGTATGTTTTGTTATAAAAAGCGAAAGGAGTCATTCTTTCGCTTTTTATTTTTGTGCCATATTGATATTTTACTTTGTATAATATTCTTTTTTTATGTAGAATAGATAGGATGGGAGGGGATGAAATGAATAATGGATTAAAGTTTAAGATTTTTGAATTGCATTGTTTCGTCCAAAAGACTTATTCTGATATTAAAATAGCATGTGATATTGCTATTTATCAAGAAAACACTTCTAAATATTTAATTTCATTAGGGTTTTTAAATAAATCATATATGACTTATATAGAAGCAAAAAGATTTTATCGTGAAAATGAAGAACTTATAAGTGTAGAATTTGATAATTTCTTTGATACATATGATAAATTAGAACAAGAATTAAAAAAAGTTATTTCAACTGAAGATAAGAATCCTTCATTGCTACATAACAGGCTTGATCAGTTTCAGCAAAAAGTTGAAAATATAAATGACCTAATAAAAGTATTGCAAAACGCTCGTTAAAGAATACTTTTTCTTTTTCATATAGAAAGTATGCATTAAAAACAAATTAGGGATATGACATATTGAAGAGGTGACTTTTGTTGATGACAGAAGTCATCTTTTTATAATACGGTTTTGCACAATGTGATGTACTTTTTGAAATTCAAGAGGATTCGTTCCGTACAGGTGAACTTACACAACCATCACAAAAGACGCCAGAGAATGTAGTGAAAGATGCACTTAAGGAAAAGACCGGGCATGCTTTGTCACCAAAACAAGTTAGTGGAGACAAAGGGGTAGATTACACGGTTGTTCAAAAACGTAGTTCTTATGATGGGACTACACTTGTGCGTATGCAACAAATATATGAAGGTAAAGAAGTATATGGACACCAATTGACTGCTCATGTAGATAAAAAGGGTATTATTAAAAGTATTTCAGGAGAAAGTGCACAAAATTTAACACAAGAAGATTTAAAGAATGCTAGTAATTTATCAAAAGAAGAAGCAAAACAATATATTTATACGAAGTACGGGAACGATATTAAATTTATTTCTGAGCCAGAAGTTAAGGAAGTTATTTTTGTTAATTAGAATCATGGGAAGGCTAGCAATGCATATCAAGTTACATTTGCCGCTGCAACACCAAACTATGTATCTGGAACTTATTTAGTGAATGCTCATAATGGTGATATGTTGAAAAATATGGTGCAAGAGTCAATCTTAAAAGTAAGTGAAGAGCAAGTGGAATCTTTAAAGAAAACTAAAAAAAGCAATTCCATATCATTAACCGGAACTGGTAAAGATGATTTAGGGATAACTCGCACATTTGGTATTTCTGAACAAAGTAATGGGAAATATGCGCTTGCAGATTACACAAGAGGGCAAGGAATTGAGACATATGATGTGAATTATAGAGATATTAGTTTTGAAGAAAAATATTATCCTGGTATATTAGCAACTAGCACTTCAACAACATTTAATGATCCAAAGGCGGTAAGTGCTCATTTTTTAGCAACAAAGGTATATGATTTTTATAAAGACAAATATAAGCGAAATAGTTTTGATAATAAGGGGAAAAAAGTAGTATCAGTTGTACATGCATGGGATTCTGGAGAAACCGATGATCCTAAAAGTTGGAATAATGCATGTAGTGCTAATGTTAACAATGTTAGTATGCTTATATATGGTGATTCAATGGTTAGAGCATTTGACATAGCGGGCCATGAATTTACTCATTCGGTTACATCTAGCGAATCTAATCTTGAATTTTTCGGAGAATCTGGGGCAATTAACGAGGCGTTATCTGACATTATGGGAACGGCTATTGAGAAATATATAAATAATGGGGAATTTAACTGGACAATAGGAGAACAATTGGGATCAGTGCTCCGTAATATGAAAAATCCATCTTCAGTCAATTTTTTTGATGGGGTACCGTATCCAGATGATTATAGTAAATACAGTGATTTAAACGGAGAAGATAATGAGGGCGTTCATTTCAACTCAAGTATTATTAATAAAGTCGCGTATTTAATTGCACAAGGTGGCACTCATAACGGTGTAACTGTAAATGGTATTGGTGAAGATAAAATGTTTGATATTTTCTATTATGCAAATACTGATGAATTGAACATGACTTCTAATTTCTCTGAATTAAGATTAGCGTGTCTTAAAGTTGCAACAAATAAATATGGGGCGAACTCAATTGAGGTTGAAGCGGTCCAAAAAGCTTTTGATGCAGCAAAAATTAAAGGGACAGTGAAAGAAAACGAAAAAACTGCAGAAAACCAAGTCCTGAATTAACTGTACCGCTTACAATTACACTACGTGTTGGTGATACGTTTGACCCGATGAGTAATGTAAAAGCTGTTGATAAAGAAGATGGTGATTTAACAAATAAAGTAAAAAATAAAGGCGATGTAGATACTTCTAAACCAGGTACATACATTGTGGACTACTCGGTCGTTGACTCTCAAGGGGGGAATGCAACGGCTACACAGACGGTAATTGTAGAGGGAAATGGAGAAATATTAGATTTAAAGCCTACATTAACAGTGCCAACTGCAACGACAATTCATGTAGGAGATTCATTCGATCCATTGGAAAAAGTATTAGCTATCGATAAAGAAGACGGTGATCTTACTTCTAAAGTAAAACTTAATGGTGAAATAAATACCTCTAAAGCAGGTACTTACGTATTAACGTACACAGTAACAGATTCTGTAGGTAATCAGGTACATGCAATACAAAAAGTATTAGTGAAGGATAAAGACACTAGCAAAGCTAAAGGTATTACTAATAACAGTAATAACGGTAATATCCCGAACAGCATTAATTCTGATAAAAAAGAATCTACATATAAAGAGCTTTCCAACACCGGTGCCAGTACAACTAACAGTGCAACAATGGGCATATGGATGGTTATTGCAGGTACAGTACTCACTTTGGCTCGCAAATTTAGAAAGATATAAAAATAATAGTAGGGATTATTTCTCACACAATAATTATTAGATGAATTTTTTACTTAATAAGATTTTAGTATTTAAGTAGTGTATTTTGCTTCTATAAAAATTCGTGCTTGGACGCTATTTTGCCTACAGACCTACATTACATATAAAGCACGTTACTATTCTCATTCAAATAAAAGAATAGTAACGTGTTTTTTTGCTTTAAAAATAGCCTGAATTCAAAAGGTCATGGGTGTGAAAGTAATTCTAATCTGCCATTGATAAGTTACTAGAAACACTTTGTTTTAATGAAAGTTTAACTCTATATGACAACATGAGATTTTCGATATTTACCAGGTGTTTCGTTAGTGAATTTTTTAAAAATTTTAGTAAAATAGCTTTGATCACTAAAGTTGAGTGAAGCACATATGTCTGATAAGGGATAGGTTGTGAAAGTTAATAATTTTTTTGCTTCTTCAATTCGTTCACGTTGAATGTATTCAATTAATGTAATACCGACTTCTTTTTTGAATAATATAGATAAATAATCCGAATTTACGTTAGCAAATTTAGCAAGTTGTTTAACAGATATTTGATTGTAAATATTTTCAAAAATATAGTTTTTGCAAATAGCGATAGTCTTTGAGTGTTTCTGTACTTTTTGTGCTTTTACACGGTCTGCAAAAGTATAGAAAACATTCCTTAATAAATCCCAAACAGATTCTGCGTCTTTTAAATCCTCTGTCTTTTGGATGTATAGATCATAAATCTTGTAAGCAATCCCGGAAGGAAGTCCTCCTTTTATCGCATATCTAGTAGCAAGTGTGATGGATGAAATACAAATGTTTTTATGACGTCTTAATTGATGGAATGAAGATAAGGATGAAAGAGTCTCTTGTTGGAATTCATAATAATATTTGAGTACGCTTTCTTTATCCCCGTTTTCTATAGCTCCAAGTAGTTGGTTCTCTATATACAAATTATGACAGATAGATTTGTTTTTTTGCATTGAAATATATACATCCTCGTTTAAGATACTGCTATGACTTACATGAAATGAGTCACTGTTATTTGAAAAGGTACTTACATCTGAATTTTTTTTATAGAGAATGTTATAGAACAATATTGCTATATTTACAAAGAAATTTTGATCTTTGACTGACAATGAAAAATAATGGTCTCTTGTTCTTTTATAATTCGAAATAAAATTAAGGTTACTATCCGTTTTACTTGTAGAAAAATTTACATGTGTCAAGGGCCCAATAATAACAGTACCGTTCACCATATAATGGCTCTTTATGTGAATTAAAATGAAGTGCCCTAAATATTGGTGAGTTCTGAAGATAGGCGAATTATATGAATCATTTTTTTGAAAAAGCACATGTAACTGTTCTATTTTTGATTTATAAAACGAATGTGAATCATCTTTTGATGTAAATTCTAAAAGAATATTTTTGTTACAATCTAAAAAACAAACTGGAATTTCAAAATATCGGAAAAACATATTACAAATGTACTCTATCTCAACTAGACTGAGCTTTTTAGTCATATTATTCCTCCTTACAGTTGTGCGTATTAGTTGAATGTTTATATATTCCTTTCTTTCATATGTAGAAACGGAAAAACTTTATCTATAAAAATTATAAACTTCTAAGAATAATACCATAATTTAACATGAATAGCACATATTATTTGAATATACAGGTAATAGTTTTAGGGAGTAACGTAAAATATGAATTGTCACACTTATTCGTTGTTCATTGCTTATATGTATCAAAAATGATTAAGATTGGATTTTAAATAGGGATAGGAAGGGAGAGATTAATGAATTAAATTTAAGTTAAGTAATTAATGAAAATTAGCGATAGAAGTAAACGTGTAACGATTTTTGAAGTAGAGATATAAGTGTAATTCAGAGGAAAACTACATATATCATACGGAGCAACAACGTAATAATAGAAAATAAGTAGAGTGAATAAGTGTTTGTAAACAATGGATTGTTGGACGACTATGTTTTAGGTTACTCGTTTAAATCTGGTACTTGGCACACTATTGCTTTTAAGAGGGTAATAGTAATAAAGGGATTTTTAAAATGATAGAAGTTGTAAAGGGGATAAGAGAAATGAAAAAAATATTTAGTGTGCTTTTAGTATTTTTCTTAACATTTTCTACATGGTCTAGTGTATTAGTAAAGGCAGCTTCACCATCCAAAGGTACTTTAACGATTCATAAATATGAACAAGAAAAAGATGGCGCACTGGGGCTAGAAGGTGATGGCTCTGCAAATCAAGAGGTACCAACAAATGCGAAACCGTTAAAAGGTGTAACGTTTGAAGTGAAAAGGGTTGCGTCGTTTGAAAAAATTTCAAACGATGGGAAAATCGTGAAAGAAGATGTGAAGCCTGTAATAGGAGCAACTCCAACTCAAGTAGTAACAGATGATAACGGACAAGCTGTATTAAAAGAACTGCCGCTAGGACGTTATGAAGTGAAAGAAGTGGCAGGACCTCCGCATGTTAACCTAAATCCAAATACGTATACAGTGGATATTCCTTTAACGAATAAAGAGGGTAAGGTGCTAAACTATGATGTTCATATGTATCCGAAAAATGAGATTAAACGTGGTGCAGTTGATTTAATAAAGACTGGTGCAAATGAAAAAGCATTAGCAGGTGCAGTATTCTCTTTATTTAAAAAAGATGGTACAGAAGTGAAAAAAGAGTTAGCAACAGATGGTAATGGGCATATTCGCGTGCAAGGATTAGAGTATGGGGAATACTATTTCCAAGAGACAAAAGCGCCGAAAGGGTATGTACTAGATCCGACTAAACACGAGTTTTTTATAAAGACCTCCGGAACTATAAACGAAGATGGGACAATTACTTCTGGTACAGTAGTTAAAGTAGAAGTGCAAAACTATGAAGAACCAAATATTGATAAAAAGATTAACGGGAATTTGGAAGCGCTGCCAATTAATCCGTTAACTAATTACAATTATGATATTAAAACATTAATTCCAGAAGACATTAAAGAATACAAAAAATATGTAGTAACAGATACTTTAGACAATCGTTTAATGATTCAAGGAAAACCAGTCGTGAAAATTGATGGAGCGGAAGTAAATGCAAGCATTGTAGAGGTAGCTGTAGAAGGCCAAAAAGTAACAGCTACAGTAAAAGATTTCACAAAGTTAGATGGTAAAAAAGAATTTCATTTACAAATTAAATCACAAGTAAAAGAAGGCGTACTATCTGGTTCGGAAATTTTAAATATAGCAAAAATTGATTTTATAAATAAAAATGATGTAATTGGAGAAAAGGAATCTAAACCTGTAGTTGTTGTTCCGACAACTGGAATAATTGAGTTAACAAAAATTGATGGTGCTAATAAAAAGAAATTAAAAGGTGCAGAGTTTGTACTTAAAGATAAAAATGGGAGAATAGTTGTTGTGGCAGGTAAAGAAGTCACAGGTGTATCAGATGAAAATGGTGTTATTAAATGGACTAACATTCCGTATGGAGACTATCAAATTTTTGAAACGAAAGCACCAACTTATACAAAACAAGATGGTACAACAGCTTCATATCAATTATTAAAGGACCCTATTGATGTAAAGATTAGCGAAAATAATCAAACGGTTAAATTATCGATTGAAAATAATAAAAGTGGATGGATTCTTCCTGTAACGGGTGGTATCGGAACGACTCTATTTACTGTACTAGGCCTTGCGTTAATGGCTACAGCGGCATTTGTTTTCTTTAGAAAAAAGTTTGCTAATAATTAAGGTTTTAGGAACATGTAATCATGTGATGTGAAAAGGGGAGAAGTAAAATGCTTCCCTCTTTTCGATATTTTAGTATATACAGAGGTGGAAATATGAAACGAAATCTTGTTTTAGGAGGTATTTTTTTATTTGGTTTAGGTATTTTTTTATATCCTACTATTAGTAATTGGTTGGCGACTCGTGCACATTATTCTGAGGTTAGCTCTTACGATAAGAAGATCAAAGCACTACAAAAGCAAGAAATCGAGCGAAGAGAAAAAGAAGCAGCCGAATATAATAAACAAGTTCAAACTTCCATGAAAACATTTGCAGATCCATTTTCTGAAGAAAAAAGTAATCATCAAGCGTATGCCGATGCGTTAAATTTAGGTGATGTAATGGGTTATATTGAAATATCGAAAATTAATATAAAACTACCAATCTATCAAGGGACCTCTGAGGAAGTATTGAGTCGTGGGGTAGGTCATTTAGATTATTCTTCGCTCCCGGTAGGTGGAGAAAATACGCACACTATTTTAACAGGGCATCGTGGTTTACCATCAGCAAAATTATTTACAGATTTAGATAAGTTGAGTGAAGGAGACCGTTTTTATATTCACTCTTTAGACAAAGTTCTTGCTTATAAAGTAGATCAAATTAAAGTAGTTTTACCACACGAAACGGACGATTTAAAAATTGTGGAAAATAAAGATTATATAACATTAATTACATGTACGCCTTATGGAGTAAACACAAATAGATTACTGGTTCGAGGTGAGCGTGTGGAGTTTAACGAGAAAGAAAAACAAAAAATGCGTAAAGAGATATTTATGTTTAATAAGTGGACCGTAGTAGTCTTAATCCTATTATTATGTGTGTTACTAGTCGCAATTTATAAGAAAAAATTAACTCGATAGAATGAATTTATTTATCCTGTATTAATGGGCAGTGGGACCGAAAATCCAGAGATAAGCAAAGAAGGTATATAGAGGATGAAGTAAATCCTCACTGAAAAAAGTTTCACTTTATTCGACTGTAGAAAAAATACGGTAAAGGTGGGAACAAAGGAATTGAGGTTACAATTAAAGTTGGTAAGTATTCATTTTATGGTTTTGTTAATGTTATGTGTAAGTTTTGTCGTATATGCACCAAAAGAAGCATATGGATCCACGACTAACTTAGAAGGTCTAGGGGATATATCGCGTTATAATGCTGTTGTCTTTGGTAACCATATAGCAGTAGGTGGAGACATTGAAGGAGCAATTGCAGTTCAAGGTGATATGGATGCATCTGGTTATACAATTGTAGGTGCAGCAGCGGGAACATCTAATATAGTTGGGGAAAAATGGGATGATGAGGGATATCCATCCTTGTTATTGTCTGGAAAATTTAAAAAATCAAGAGAGGAATCTTTTATCATTCAAAACGGAATAGTCGTAATGACAAAAGAGAGTGATCCAGATCGTATCATACAATCTTCTTATGATCGTATCGTTTATAAAGAAAAACTAGAAATTGACGCGAAATTTAATGAATTTCACAACATAGTGAACCAAGTCAGTAAAAATGCAGGTCAATATAAAACGAATACCCCAATTCCAAATATGAGTTATGGAATCGGAAAAGATATAAACAATCCTAATATTTATGTTTCATCAGAACTGGTAGGGAAAATCAATTTAGATATAAGAGATGTCTTTTTACCTAATGCTAAAGGAAAAGATTTTATCGTTATGTATTCGGATGCAATAGAGGTTACATTTAAAAATGGTGCTATCTTATATGACACGAACAATATTGGTAGGGCTACAGATATAATTCCTACATCACAACCCTATTCTCCTAATTCACCGTTCACTGAGTTATACGGGAAGGTGATTTGGGTTTTTCCTAATGCAAAAAAGATCACAACAGAGGGATATGGTGTCGTTGGGAGTGTGTTTGCTCCAAATGCTGTATTAGAAACAAAAGGCGGTTCGATTAATGGACAAGCATTTGTCGGTGCAGTACAACAAACTGGTGGATTTGAATTTCACAATTTCAAATTTAATTGGCAACATTGGAACAAGCCTAGTACAGGAAAAGTAAAGATAAAAAAAGTAGATAGTAATAATGATAATAAAGAATTGATGGGGGCAAAGTTTCATATTGAAGATTCAAATAAAAAAGTAGTTGGTGAGTTAGTAACAGATGAAAAAGGGGAAGCGATATCAAAAGAATTACCAATAGGTAACTATACTCTTGTGGAAACAGAAGCGCCTAAAGGTTACGAATTATTAAAAGATAAAATAGCTGTAAAAATAGAAAAAGATGCAGTAGTAGAAATTAAAATAGGAAATAAGAAATTACCAGATCCGATGGGGAAAATGAAGCTAGTGAAAGTAGATACGGGAGATAAAAATAAAAAGCTAGCAGGAGCAAAGTTTCATATTGAAGATTCAAATAAAAAAGTAGTTGGTGAGTTAGTAACAGATGGACAAGGAGAAGCGATATCAAAGGAATTACCAATAGGTAACTATACCCTAGTGGAAGTAGAAGCACCTAAAGGTTATGACTTATTAAAAGATAAAATAGCTGTAAAAGTAGAAAAAGATGTAGTAGTAGAAAGTAAAATAGGGAATAAGAAATTACCAGATCCAATGGGGAAAATGAAGTTAGTAAAAGTAGATACGAGCGATAAAAATAAAAAGCTAGCAGGGGCAAAGTTTCATATTGAAGATTCAAATAAAAAAGTAGTTGGTGAGTTAGTAACAGATGAAAAAGGAGAAGCGATATCAAAAGAATTGCCAATAGGTAACTATACCCTAGTGGAAGTAGAAGCACCTAAAGGTTATGACTTATTAAAAGATAAAATAGCTGTAAAAATAGAAAAAGATACAGTAGTAGAAAGTAAAATAGGGAATAAGAAATTACCAGATCCGACTGGGCAATTTGAAATTGAGAAAGTTGATGATAAGGATATTAATTTAAAACTAAAAGGTGCTGTATTTCAAGTATTAGATAAAGAAGGTAAAGAAGTTACTAGATTAACAACGGATGAAAAAGGAAAGGTGATTTCCAACCAGTTAGTACTTGGAAAGTATACGATTAAAGAAATAAAAGCGCCAAACGGATATATGTTACTTAGAGATCCAATAGAAATAGAAATTACAGAAGCGGTAAGGACACAAAAACTAACAGTGAAAAATGTGAAAAATAATTGGATAATTCCTAATACTGGTGGCAGCGGAACAACAAGTTTTTACGTGATTGGTTTTGTGCTAATGTTTGGTGTGTTATGCTTATATAAGAAAAATCGTATATAAATAGTATAAAAACAGTTGTGTATTATGAACTGATTCCATAAAGTTAGAAAATCGTTTGGTTAGAAAAATTTCCAGCATGAGTTCGGTATTGTACTGGATTCATGCTATTAAATTTGTTGAAGAAGGAAGGATAATAGTAAACATAGAATATATTAATAAATCAAAATGTTTATGAGGTGAAAGTGATGGCAACAAAACAAGATGAAATTAAAGTAGTAGTCGGCGCTGGCGTGTTTAATAATAATCCAGGTTGGATTCAAACACAAGAAGATGAACTTAACTTATTAGACAAAGCTACGTGGGAAGAAAGATTTGAATACAACTCTATTTCAGCTATTTTAGCTGAGCATGTATGGGAACACCTTACTTTTGAAGAAGGTATAAGAGCAGCTGAAATTTGTTATGAATTTTTAAAGCCAGGAGGGCATATTCGTTGTGGTGTTCCTGATGCATTTTTCCGAGATGAAGCATACCAAAACACAGTTCAAATAGGCGGACCTGGCCCGAAAGATCATCCAGCAGCAGGTCATAAAATTGTTCATAATTATAAAACATTAACGGAAATGTTTAAATTTGCTGGATTTGAGGTAGTTTTACTTGAATATTGTGATGAAAATGGTCAGTTTTATTACAACGAATGGGATGCAAACGACGGTGTTATTTTCCGTTCGAAAAGGTATGATTCTAGAAATAAAGGTGAGAAGCTTGGTTTTCCATCTTTAATTGTTGATGCGATTAAGCGGTAAGTCATTCAATAAAAGCAAGAGTTAATACTCTACAATTTCATGAGTCGCAATTGCGGCTTTTTTTATTGGTATGTAATATGGAAGAGGCTATTTATAATAATTTAAAGATTTATTTTATATATAAAATCGGGTAAAATAAAAGAAGAACATATATTCTGTTTGGAGGTAGGAGGCAATATATATGATAGCTGAAATTCAAAAAGTAACCGATGGGTATATTGTAAAATTTGAACGCCGATTTCCAAATACAATAGAGGAAGTTTGGTCTGTTTTAACAGAAAACAGTAAGCTTAAAAAATGGATGTCTAATTTACAAATTGAAAGTCTTAAAACGGGTGGAATAATAAAGTTCGACATGATGGACGGTTCATTTATAAATATTGATATTTTAGAGTGTCAAGTAAACGCAGTGCTCGAATTTACTTGGGGTAAAGACCGTGTACGATTTGAAATACATAAAGAGGAAAATGGTACTCTTTTACTTCTTAAAGAATACATTCATGATTTAACAGATCATACACCGAAAGATATAGCAGGTTGGCATATTTGTTTAGATCTTTTTTCTTCCGTTCTAAAAGGAGAAGAAAAAGAATTTTCTAAAGATGGATGGCAACAGTGGTTTGAAATATATAAGGTTAAGGTTCTTGAAGTGAGAGAATAATTACGTAAGAGGATATATTTATTGTGTAATTATTACATTTTAAAAATGGTTTTGATGAAAAATAAGAATAGAGGTTAATATGAAAGTAAATCAATTAATTGCTAATAACATAAATAAATTAGATACAGCTATTCCATTTAATAAGTCGTTTGGAATCGCTGGTTTATCAGGATCGGGTAAAACAACTTTTTGTCAAACGATTGGCGAAGAATCAAAAAACGATGGGTTTCTTTATTACCAAAGGCTGAACTCTTTTGTTTCTTTCAAAATAATTTTTTGCTGGGCGAATATTTGTTTCTTTTTGTCTCACGATACAATATGCCCTTAGATAAGGAGGGAATATATCTTAAGATAACGGAATTGGATAATATTCATTACTTTTGGTTACTTGCACCAAAAGTAATGAATAAGTTTAATGAACTCTCTAAGAAAGGTGGTGAAAACAATGGCTAGAAAGAAAGCAGTGAAAGTATTACGTAAACAAAAGAAAAGAGAAACCATGCAACGATTCACGCAGAAACAAAATATCGGACGAGCTTGTCTCACGGCTAAAGAATTTCGCTTACTGCAACGCATGTCACATAGTTCAAAAGCATTGCGAAATGTTGGGTTGTACACCATTAAACAAAGTTATTTAAATCATAATAAAATGGCTACTATAAAAGAAGTGGATACCGCCATGCAAGCCGATATGAACTACTGTGGCATGCAATCAAACTCTGTTCAAGCGATTCGTAGAGCTTTATTTACAGAAGTGAAGAGCTTTTTTAAAGCACTGGAACAATGGAAGAAAAATCCTGAGAAGTTCACAGGACGTCCTAAGTTTCCGAATTATTCTCGTTCAACTGACAAACGAATCATTGAAATCTATCAAGTTCCAAAAGTGGATGATAACGGGTATTGGATAATCCCAATGAATGTTGCATTCAGAAAAAAATTTGGTTCCATTAAAATACGTATGCCAAAAAACTTAAGAAATAAAAAAATCTCCTACATTGAGATTGTACCGAAGCAAAAAGGTCGGTTCTTTGAGGTGCATTATACATATGAAATGCACGTTTCTCAAATGAAGAAACCACCCACGACTACGAGTAACGCTTTGAGTTGCGATTTAGGTGTAGACAGATTAGTAAGTTGCGTGACAAATACAGGTGAGGCATTTTTAATTGATGGGAAAAAATTAAAATCCATAAACCAATACTTCAATAAAATGATACGTAATCTGCAACAGAAAAATGTTGAAAACGGAATTTCAAAACGAGTTGTAACGAATAGAATGGCTGCAATTTGGCATAAACGAGAACGACAAATAAATGGTTACATTTCACAAACGGTAGGCCTGTTGTTCAAAAAAGTGAAAGCATTCGATATAGATACGATTGTCGTAGGATATAACACGGGTTGGAAACAAAAATCAGATATGGGAAAAAAGAATAATCAAAAGTTTGTTCAAATCCCGTTTCATAAACTAATTGCGGCAATTGAGAATAAATGTATAAAAGAAGGCATCCGACTTTTTAAACAAGAAGAAAGCTATACTTCAAAAGCTAGCTTCCTAGACAAAGATCTGGTTCCAGTTTGGTCTAAGGATGATAGAACGCATTATCGCTTTAGCGGCAAACGAATCACTCGTGGTCTGTACAAAAGTAAAGAAGGAACATGTATCCACGCAGATATTAATGGTGCATTGAATACATTGCAAAAATCAAGAGTTGTAGAATTGGATGACAACCTCAAAGTGAAAACGCCGATTCTAATAGAAGTGCAAAAACGTAAGGCTGTTGCTTCGCGCATAGCTTAGTGGGTGCGTCAACCATCCATGTGTACTCGACTTGTCGGGGCTTGTAGTACACGCCAGAGTCAGCTGAGTGGCGGCTTCTTCCATAAGGAAGAACTGCTCTTTTTCGAAAGGGTGGTGCAAGTGGGAAAACAATCGTTCGTTGCCAGTACCAACCAAAAACTTACTTTGGGTGTTACCGGAAGGTAGCATGAATGCTAGAGCGTCAACTGTCTAGCGATAGACGAAAAGACCTAGCGTTCTAACTCAAGTCCCCACTGAAACGATTCATTTCAGTGGGGGTAGTTGACGATAAAAAAGGAAAGACACGCAGAACATGGGTAGGATTTAATACAATTATTGGTGGGTATATTGTTATTTCAAAAGCAACTATTAAAGAAGAAATTAAGTCTTCTAAAGAAATGATGACATGTCCAATTTGTGAGGGAACGGTATTAAATCATCATAAACCCCTTAAATTTGGTAACTTCGATATTCGTGAAATTATCAATCAACCAGTTGATGAAGTGTTGAAGATAGTCGGTGATTTACCTGCATTTCAAAAATTGAAATTTATTGTTGGTGGCGATATGAGATTGACAGAAGATGTTTCTTTACTGCCAAGAAAAGCACAAGTTGCACTGAAAATGTTTGAATTAGAACAGGCAAGCTTTTCAAACTATGAAATGGTCTTACAAAATGTCTTACCATTCTGGGACGAAATAAAAGGAAATATCGAATCCATTAGTGTTAATAATCAAGTAACTATTTGTGATTTCCCTAATGTTTATGAAACGAGAGAAAATATTATAGATAAGTATTTCACAAATGGTAAATATAAAAAACTTACGTATGTATATGAAGCGTTTGGATACAAAAAGTTAGTTACCCAAATTAATAAAATTAAAAAAAGTAATCCATGTCCATTCTGTAAAGGGAAGAAAGTTATTACTGAAGATAATTTGCATGATGGTGTGTTTAAACTAACAATTCCATGTGTAACTTGTAATGCAACTGGTATTAATGACGAAGGACTAAAAGAAGTTGTTGAGGGTGTGGATGTACACGCATGGTTAACTAGAAAAGTTAATGATGTTGTGGATGAAAGCTTATTAACAGAAGCTGTTGTGCAAATACCAATTTTTAATCGCATTCGTGAATTGGATAAACGAGATATGATGGCGGTTTATGAATGTTTGGAGAGTAATCAGTAAAGTTTTATTAGTTTATGTGTTATTAACATAACTTATATAAATCGTATATTCTTTATAATGTTTATAATAACGCAGTATGAGTATTACAAGGTAATGAAAGAAGATCCAATTTCTTAATTTGAAAATTAAGAAATTGGATCTTTTAGTATTTTTATGTCCCGTATACTATAGTTCCAACTAGTATGGAGGAGAGATAAAAAATAATAGGGATGAACAGTTGATATATTATGTAATTATTATATTATAAAAATGATGATTAGGGGTAAAAATAGTTTATTAGTTATATCTTTATTCTTGTTTATTAATCATGTTGTTTTATTGTCTGATTTTTTAAGTTTAACAGAAATATATACTTGAATGAAGTATATATTTCTGTTAAATTTATCCTATGGATAGAACAAGTTTAATTAAAGGTCATTTAGAAATGTGTGTATTATCTATTTTGTCGAAAAAGAAAAGTTATGGTTATGAGATTATGAAAGAACTTGAAGTAAACAATTTAAAATTGAAAGGAGTAGGAAGTATTTACCCCATATTAACTAAGTTGAAAAATCAAGAGTGGGTTAATACTTATCAAGTAGTAACAGACAGTGGTAAAGTTAGGATTTATTATGAAATTAATGAAAACGGGAAAATACGTCTTGAGAAGAAAATTAATGAGTGGTTAGAATTGCAATCTGATATTCAAACATTATTAAAAAGTGGTTTGAAAGGAGACCTTCTGAAATGAGGAATAGATTGATAGGTAAAGAAAAGCAATTTTTAATAGACGTACTTAAGGAATTAAAGCAATACGATATTAGTTTAGAAGAAAGGGAAAATATTAAGCGACAAATATTAGAACATATTCAAGAATGTCGTGAACATGGTGAAGATAGTATAGATGATTTAGGTACACCTCAATTATTTGTTCAAGATTATTTAGAAATAAATGAGATTGATTTACAAGTTAAAATGAAACAACTTAAAAATAAAAAGGGTAAATTAAACACATCTATGTTACGCGGCATATTCATCGCAGTTATTACTTACCTCATCTCGCAAACTACATTTACAATATTTTTAACTAAATCATTTAATCCAACTAATAGTAAAAATACATTTCAGTATAATCTTCTATATCGTATTTCAGAAAATCAATGGTGGAATTCATTATTAATAATGATTAGTTTTATGCTCTCTGTAGTAGTATTTATTAGTTTAGTAAGTTATAAAAAAAGAAAGCTGTCTAAAGTATAATGAAGAATACGATCTATAAAATATCTCTAATTTATATTCTTTGTAATGTATTAATGTTATGTATTACAGATCCAAAAGTTTACGCTCAACAAAATATTAAAATTGCACTAGATAAGTATATTGAAAGATTTATAAAGGAGCAGAACATTCCAGGAGCTTCTGTTGCAATTGTACATAATAAGGATGTATTCTTCACAAAAACGATGGGGATTACTGGAGAATCTGAAAAAAAGGTAACTAGTAAAACCCCATTTGCAATCGGCTCAATAAGTAAATCTTTAACAGCTTTAGCTATAGTGAAATTAATAGAAGATAAAAAAATAAAATTAGAGGATCCAGTTCAACGATACCTCCCCTGGTTTAAACTAAAAGATTCTCAAATATCCTCAACTATAACAATCCAACATCTACTAACTCATACAAGTGGAATAAGCACATATGAGGGCTTATCATTATCGGATAAGCAATCCAAAAGTTCTACAGCATTAAAAGAAAATGTAATGAAACTTTCAAATGTAAAATTAACTGCTCCACCAGGTGAAAAATATCAATATAGTAATGCGAATTATATAATACTTGGTGCACTTATTGAGGCCGTTACAAATGAAACATTTTCATCATATATGGAAAAGCACATTTTTCAGCCATTAAATATGAATGGTGCGGCAGCAAGTAAAGAGACTGCATATGAAAAAGGTTATTTAACAGGTTATCAGTCTTGGTTTGGCATACCGAAAAAAAGTATAGTCGCCTATGATAATGCCGGGGCACCGTATGGCTATATTACTGCAAATTTAGAAGATATGATTCAGTATACTATGTTTTTGAATCGGTCAGAGGATGCTCAATTCTTAAAGCAAGAAAACATGGATCTTTACCTTTCACCACTTTATAAAATAAATTCAGAAAAAAGTTATGGTTTTGGATTAAGAACAGCAAATATAAATGAAAGCAACACGATGATTTGGCATTCAGGATCAACGCCCGATGCTCGTGCAGAAATATTTATTTTAAATAAAAGTGGCTGGAGTGGTGTGATTTTAACAAATAAAAATCATGTTTTAGAAGAATCAGCACTATCGGTATTGAAAAATGGGATTATTAGTATTTTGAATGGAGAAGAACCGGTTAATTCCCCTAAAAACATACCATTTACACAAATTGTTATGTCTATAGTTATATTCGCGCTTTTCATTACACCAATTATGTTAATTAAAAAATATAAACATAAGAAAACTGTTAAAAGACTAACTTGGTTATTTATAGGGGATCTATTCCTACTATTATCTATTATTTTCATCCCACTGCTTACTTATAGTACAAATTCACCATGGCATACGATTAAAATATTTGCGGCAGATGTAGCTTTACTTACAAGTATTATAGTAATTTTATTAGCTGTGAACGGATTAATATCAATCTTTATAGCCTTAAGAAGGAAGAGGGTATAAAGGAATTTTGTGAAGGCGATTTATGGAGCATATTGATGCAAGAAATTCATATTAAAAATTAGTATGGTAAATCCGTGTAATAGTATCGCTGTCTTCCATAATCAAGAATACAAAGAAAAAGATGTAGATATAGAAATACAGCTAAATATCTTGGGAAAGCACGAAAATACAAAAGGTGTTCATTTTCAAAGAATAGAGCCAATCAAAGTAGCTTCTATAATAGTAAGTGGATGTTATGAACAAATGACAGCTGTAAATGAGGCTGCGGCAAAATGGATTGAGACAGAAGGTTACGAATTAGCAGGTCCAATGTTTAATATTTATCATGTGAGCTCAGCGATGGAATCGGATCCTAATATAAGCGGGTTACAGAAGTTTGTTATCCAGTAAAATGATGATAAAGAAAAAAGGCATTTTGTATATGCCTTTTTTCTTTAGCTATTTATCAGTAAATAGCTAGAAAAATTACTTGTTGATTCGATTCATCAACGCCTAGCACAATTTAATTTGCAAATCTACAAAATTAGCGGATTGTAATGCATATTTCAGTTCCTCGATTTCAATTAACCAATCATACATAATGAACTTTCCTTCCATCATAGTTTTCGTATTGGACTATATAGTGCAATAAAAACCTCAAGTAGCTTAGTGAAAGCAGCTAAAGCAAATACAAACACTGGATTATAAGCTGAAATAATACCTCCTACTAATGCCCCGAGTGGCATAGCTAATCGTGTAAGTACACGCGAAAATCCTAAAACCCTTCCTTGCATATTTGATGGAACGGTTTCTTGGCGAACTGTGGCTACAATTGTATTCCATGCAATATTGCAAGTCATTGCAATACCGAAAGCAATGCCGGGAGCAAGCCAATATGTACTCCAAAGCGCAAAAGTTAAGCCAATTACTCCAGCGAATAGGAGTAAAGGAATTAGAAGGCCGCGCTGCAACCTCTTTTCTAAAGGAACTGCAATCAAGCTTCCTAAAAGACCACCTATTCCAATTAATGTATAATTAAAACCACTTTGTTCCGGGGTAAGTTGTAATGTGGATAATAAATAATACATGAATATACCTAATACCGCACTTGCTCCAAAGTTTCCTATCATAGCTTGAAAAGATAAAGCTAAATTTAAGCGATCATTTTTGAGCCATTTAAATCCATTAACTAAATCAGCTAGTACATTTTGAAGTGCATTTTTATCTTCGCATTTCTTGTTTACGGTTTTCATAGACGGTAATAATATCACAGCAACTAATGTTGCAATAAATGAAAGAACATTAATCCAAAGCACTTGAAAGCCGCCAATAAAAGAAATGAAAATCCCAGCTATCATTGGACCAAATAAACTAGCCAATTGATTGACCATTTGATAGAAAGAATTAGCCTTTGTTAATGATGCACCTGCAATATGTGGAATGACTGTAACAGTTGTTACATCAAAAAGCATGGACATAACTGCTAAGATAAAAGTAATTACGTATAAATGCCAGATTTCTAATAGATGTAATGCGTGTAGAATTGGTACAAGACTTACTAAAATAATATTTGTAATATCCGCTATCCAAAGTAACTTTTTTCGATCGTATCGATCAATTATTACATCAACTAAAGGGCCGAGTAAAACAATTGGCAATACATTAATAGCAAATAAAGAACTCATAATTACAGCTGAACCGGTTAATTGATAGGCAATCCAAGGCAATGCAAAAGTATATAGTGAATCCCCAATTCGTGAAATGAGTAAACCAAAAATGAAAATCTTGAATTCTTTAGAGAAAGTTGTCTTAATGGTAAGCCTGCGTTCTAGTATAAATTTCACAACTGTTTGAACCACCTTTATTATAGAGGAATTTGAAAATCATCCGTCCAATACTTGTTATATATAGAATTAATTCTGTAATTTTTAGATGAATCCTACTTTTTAGAGGTATTTTTAAACTTTAAGGAGGAAATAAAAATGAAGGCAGTATTTTTAGATAAAGATGGAACAATTGGAGGGACAGGTGGAGGAGTTCACCCGAATAAATTTACAATATTTGATTTTGCACCTAAAGCAATTCAAAGGTTAAATAACTTAGGATTAAAAGTGTTTTTATATACAAATCAAACTAGAATTGGAAGGGGATATTTTACCGAAAAAGAACTGTTTAAAGGATTTCAAAAGATGCAACAAATTTTAAAAGATGAAGGTGTATATATAGATGGAATGTACTATTGTCCACATAAAATAAATAGTAGTTGCGACTGCCAAAAACCGAATATAGGTTTACTTTTAAAAGCAGCAGAAAAACATGATTTATGCTTAAAAGAATGTTTTCTTATTGGAGATACAGGGAGTACAGATATGTTTGCAGCTGAAAGGGCTAATATGAAAAAGATTTTAGTGAGAACAGGATGGGGAGAAAGTTCATTAACAAAGTATAGAAATTTGTGGGAAGAAGTGGTATATGATTATATAGCGCAAAATCTAGTTGATGCTGTGAATTGGATTGAAGATCATTTAAATACATAATAAAATTATAGTAAACTATCTTATTCAAAGATTCTTAGGAGGTAGAATATTGATACATATAAATAAGAATGTAAGAACATCTGGTGCGTATGTAATGTATAAAAATTTATTTGTTTTTCAGGTTGGACCAACGAGTAAAGGAGATACATTAGGTGTAGTAAGGCTTGGAGGACATAAAGAAGATGAAGAAACAGCAGTAGAAACTGCTAAAAGAGAAGTGAGAGAAGAAGCTACTATTGATATTACTATTTTGAGTTCACCAAGTACATACTACAAACAGAATTGGAATGCACAATCAAAGAAAATAAAAGTAGAAAATGAAATCGATCCAATATTAATTATTGATAGTCCAGATGAAACTTTATCTATTATGTATATGGCATATTCAGAAAATGAACCAACTCCATCTTCTGAAACGAACGGGCTCTTATTACTTTCAGTAAGTGATATTAGACTTATTTGTAGTAAGGCAATCACACTAAACGATTATATTAAGCAAGGTGGAATAGCCATATTGAAAGAAAAAATGGATAAAGAATTAATCTTAAAACCTTTTCCGCAACTTTTGTTTTTAGCAGAACTTTTAAAAAAGGACCCTGTATTACTTCAGCAGTTTCTAAATTAGGATTATAAATCCACATTTATAAGTGGCTTTTTAATCCTAGATATATCTCAAGGAACTTAAGTGGGATTGGAACGAGATCAATTAATAACCGGGAAATTCCTCAAGAAATAGCACCTAAAGTGGAATATAGCTTATCTAAGCATAGAAAATCAGTAAGCGCTGTTTTGAGTAGTTTGTGTGGTAGTGGGAAAGGAGGCATTTAGAATGTACAAATAGTAATAGATTATAAAAACGTTATGTAAACTAAATGTGGTGTTTGGAATGTTTTTCTGAAATTTTATATTTTGTAATATATAATTAACTAATAAGTTTATGATTACATATCACTAAAGGGGAAAACAAAAAATGAACGAATTAGAGTACAAAAACTTTTATGATAAAGTAGGAAGATTAAATGGATGGGATTTTAGTAAAATAAAATGTGAAACTGTAGGAGATTCATGGGACTTTTATAGAGAGGTAAAAGAAAGATGCAAGCCATCACATATTTTACTAGATGTTGGTACAGGTGGAGGAGAAAATGTACTTAACATAGCATCTTCGGCTAAATTGTTAGTTGGAATAGATAATTCTGACGGAATGATTGAAAAAGCACATTCCAATTTGAGAAAATCAGATGTACAAAATGTTGAGTTTCTTCAAATGGATTCTGAAGTTTTAATGTTTCCACATGCGTATTTTGATATTGCTTCTAGTTGTCACGCACCGTTTATAGCATCCGAATTAGCAAAAGTAATGAAAAAAGGTGCTTTGTTTTTAACACAACAAGTTAGTGAACATGATAAATTGAACTTGAAAGAGGCATTTGGAAGAGGACAATGCTTTGGTGAAAGAGATGGAACTTTAAAAGAAAAGTATATGGGTGAATTTAGTAGTGCAGGATTTGAACTCGTGCAAGTACGTGAATATAATATTACTGATTATTACAGTTCGCCTAAAGATCTTATTTTCTTGTTAAAACATACACCTATTATTCCTAGATTTGGAGAAGAGGAAGAGGATTTTACTATTTTACAAAAGTTCATTGACGCAAATAGTTCTGAAAAAGGGATTCGTACGAATTCAAAAAGGTTTATGATTACTGCTGTAAAATCATAATGTGTTTAATTGTAAAAGCTGCTTTTCATTTAAGGAAAGGCAGCTTTTTTGTATGGAAACAATGCAGTGAAAAATTGAAAATAAAAGTAATTGGAGCTAACATATTCATACTAAAGTTGTAGTTTTTAATTAAAAAATCCATCCTTCCGTTTGATTCTATCTGTTTATAAGTGTAATACAATACGAATAGATAATAAGAAACAGGGGGAATGTAACATGATTACACATATATCAGATATAAAACTACAAACAGTTTCCATAGAAGGGGTAAAACAAGTTTATAAAGATATATTATCTTTTCTAATCAAAAAAGAAACGGCATCGTTTATTCAATTTGAAGTAACGCCATACACAACAATTAGCTTTCAAGAAGTGTATGAACCAATTGCACCTGCACATTTTGCTTTTGAGATTCCATATTCAAAATTTCATGAAACAGCAAGGTGGTTAAAGGATTCTGGATTACTCATTGTGAAATGGAAAAATGGAAATGTAATTGGTGAAGAAAATGGTTTATTCAATGTATACTTTAAAGACGGTGATGGAAACCTTCTCGAAATTATCGCACATAGTTATGTTAAAGAAGGTGTATTAGTACCGCATTCGCCTTTAAACATTTTATATGTAAGAGAAATCGGACTTCCCGTTAAAAGTGTACCTGTATTTACAGAATGGTTGAAATCAAATCTAAATATGAAAACGATGGAAGATGGGGATATTTTCAACTTTGTTATAGGGGGCACAGCATATATTGTTGCAACATGGTGGCAGCGACCTTGGATTCCGATTGCGATGAAAGCTTTACCACCGAAAGTGCATGTTTCTTTCGGAACACCAGATCAAGCATTTTTACAATGCATACAAAATAATTTGAAGAAAAACAGTGTTCCATATGAATGTAAATATAATGAAGTATCATTTATTGAGCAAGGATATGCATTTTCAATTGTGCATACACCACATTTTCCTTCCGATATTCCTAGTAGATTAAACTTACCACTTTCTATTTAAAGATAGAAAGTGGTAAGTTTTTTATCTTTTCGTGGAGAAGGGTTTTAGTATAATTACACTGAGTTTATAGAGGAGTATACTTATAGTTAAACAACAGCATTTTTAAACATTGATATAGGAATATTTAGTTTCAATCTTCATCCTATAAAGGTTCATTATCCGTACTTGTTCTTCAGTTAATTCTTCTTTATCCCAATACATATGCATTAAGTTATATTCAAAAATCTCCTTTAATTTTATAAACAATGGAAACCTGTCTATCATCTCTTTGGGTAGTTCATTTTCCTCTTGATACCCGGCAAATAGTGCTTTTGTAATAGAATGTTCATAGTCTGCTATATTCCCATTTCCAGCAAATGAATATTCTATCGCACTATAAATAGGAACGGCTAAATCAAATATGTAAAAATGTTTTTCACAGTCTTGAAAATCAATCATTGTTAAGTTTGAATTGTTTTCAACTAAAATGTTTTCTAACCATAAATCTCCGTGAATTAAGCCGTAATTGGAAGTGGATTTTTGTAGCTCTTTTATAGAAATTAAAACGTCAGATGCAATTTTTCTTATAGTAGTTTCTTCTTTAGGGATATACTTAAGAAAATTATATTCTTCATTTTCATACCAATCGTTTATATGTTTAACCGGCTTAATCTGTTCAAAGCTTTTAGAAATACGATGTAATTTTCCAATTTGTTTACCAAGCCTTTTAAATATTTTAGAATTCCATTCGTACCTTGGTAAATGTATACCAGGCGCAGCTTTATATAATACGGCAAAAATCTCTTTGTCTAATGTTAATTTTTCTACTAAATTTCCATTAAGAGAATGTATGATTGAAGGAACTGCTAAACCATTTTTATATAAAAAGTTCGTATATGTAACTTCTTCTAACTTTTCTTCATATGTTTTATAGTTTGTAATTCTAATGTAGTATGTACCTTGTTCAGTAAGACATTGATACATTTCATTCGTTATAGGTTTAATGTTAATAAAATTTAATGGATATCGTTCATTTATGAATTGAAGTATTTCTTTTTCTAGCTCGTTCATTGTAACGTCCTTTCCAAACTTTAATTTTTTACTAGAGAACGAAAAGATTCTTAATTTACAATATTCGTGTTTTATTTTTGATTTCCTTTAAAACGAAGCATGAAGTAATGAATGGATCATGTTATAAAACACAAAAAATATCAAAAGAAAGTAATGAACATCTTTTATAATGCTTAATAAGGGGGGAAGTAAATGAATGAACATATACAGAAGATGATTGATTGGATTGAGAGCAATTTAAAAGAAGAAATTTCATTAAATGAATTATCGCGTTATATGGGTTATTCTCCGTATTACTGTTCTTTTAGATTTCACCAAGTAACAGGCATTAGTATTAGGCGCTATATTCTTTTAAGGAGACTGTATTTATCTGCGGAGGATCTGAAGAATGATAGAAAGATAATAGATATTGCATTAGATTATGATTATTCTTCGCAAGAGGCTTACAGTAGAGCTTTCAAAAATGTTTTTGGAATAAATCCAAGAGAATTTAAGCTTAACAACATGCCTATTCAATCATTTGTTAAACTCAATATAAATAAAGAAGGGGAGTTTAAGATGAATATTTCTAGAAAAATAGAGGTTGAACAGTTACGTAATAAGAATAGTGAGTTATTTGATAAAGATGTACTTAACATATTGAACGGTCAAATGATGTATGAAGAATTTAAAACCGAAAAGCTAATGGGTGAGTCTGATTATGCCCCATTTAATGAGGCAATGTGTGTAAATAGGGCTACTACACAAGTTTTTGATGAAGAATTTATTAAAACAAGAGCAGAAGGACATAACAACTCAGTAGAAAGTTATACAAAAAAGGTTATAGATCCGTTAAAAAATCTTTTTACGAAAAAGTATAAATGTATTTTTTTATGGTTCGGTGAAGATATGTTTTGCCAAATGAATCTACTTACTTTACTTTCATACCTTGAACAGTCTTGCTATGAAGGGAAAGTATACTTAAATAACTTCAGAGAAGATGAATTTAAAGTAAATCAAATTGAACTTGAATTGGGGAATTATTCTTCTATATACAATGAAGTATTAGTAAACCATAAAAAAACATCCTATAAAGTACCACCTGTAATGTATCAGGCTATAGACTTATATTTAGAAATGCTAAAAGAAGATAATATCGTAATGAAATTCATCTCTAAAAATCAAGGTTTATCAAATCATGAATTATTAATAAAGTTGTTTCAAATTTTTCCAACAATCGGATATGGTGATTCTCAGTACATAGAATTAATAAATAAAATAAAGAAGAAAGCTGAACCTAGAATATAGGAACAGCTTCCTTTTTATAATTGTTTAAGTGACTCTAATTCGCCCTCTACAAATAACATTAGTTCTTTAATTGTTTCGCCAGAAAAATCAAAACGAATGCCAGCCGCTTCATATATTTCCGGTAAAGATTTAGAGCTACCTAATGATAAAGCTTTTTTATAATTTTCTATTGCTTGTTTAGGGTTTTCTTTATATTGTTTATACATTTGTAGTGCACCAAGTTGTGCGATAGCGTATTCGATGTAATAGAATGGTAATTCAAATATGTGTAGTACAGGTAACCAGCTAGTTGCAATCCAATTTTCATACCTTTCAATATTTACAACGTTCGATTGGTATGTTTTATGTAATTCTAAATACTTTTCATTTCTTTCTTTAGCAGTATGATTAGGATTTTCATACATCCAATGTTGAAATTGATCAACGATAAGCATTTGTGGTAAGTACTTAACAATATCTTTAAAGAAATCTAATTTTGCTTTTATAAATTCTTCTGTATTTTCATAAAATGTATCCCAATACTCCATCGAAAATAATTCCATTGTCATGCTAGCGAGTTCAGCTGATTCAGAAGGGATTTCTAAATGTTTTTGTAGCTCTAGCTGATTCATACACTCATTATGAATACTATGACCCATTTCATGAAGGAAAGTAGTAACGTCATAATGTGTATGATTGAGATTCATGAAAATAAAAGATAGTTGCGAAGCAGGTAAGTATTCACAAAATCCTCCAGGTCCTTTTCCTTTACGACTTTCTAAATCTAAGCAATTATTTTTATGCATACGGCTTAATAATGCAGAAAATTCCGGGTCTAGTTTGTGTAAAATGCGAGAACTTTTTTCGACTAAATCACTCGCATCTTCGATAGGTTTTAATACTTTTTGATTTGGTGCGGTTGCTTTTAAATCCCATGGACGAAGGCTACCTACTTGAAGTTCAGATTTTTTCTCATTAAATATTTTATCGATAAGTGGCACTACATGCTTACGAATAGATTCAGCAAGCTCATAGCAATCTTCAGGTGTATAATCAAAACGCTCATGTTTTTTAAACATATAATCACGATAATTATGTAATTGAATGTTTTTTGCCTTTTCATGACGGATTACGATTAATTCATTTAATATATGTTGTAATGTATCTTCAACAAATAAGAACTTTTCAGAAATGAGTGTTTTTGCTTTTTTTCGTATATGACGATCCGGATCTTGTAAGTAAGACTGTAGTTCGGTAATTGTCTTTTCTTCACCGTTCCATAGCGCAGTTAAATCACCTGTAATTTCGAAGTACTCGGTTACTAGTTTGTCTTCGTTAACCTCTAAATCAATGTTCTTTTCACAAAATAAAGTCTGCGCATTCTTTATTTTTTTATCTAGTAAGCTATACGTTTTTGGATCAAGTTCCATTCGAAAAGATGACTCTAAATATTTATTATCAAAAGAATTTTGAAAACGTTTCAAAAGTGGTCGTACATATTGTTGATCATATTCAAAAGTATCTTTTATTTTTTTATTATTTGTATTACATTGAAAGGCGATATAGTGTGATCTTAATTGTTCTTCGATTTCCCAAATGACTGTAGATTGTTTTATTAACCAGTTTTCAAGCTCTAGTTTTGAAGCAATCACTTCATTTTTTTAAGTAGAAAGAGCCTTTTCTAATTCTAGAACGTTACTAATATCAATCGTATTTAAGCGCTGCATAACATATCCCTCACTTTTTATTTATTCATGGAGATATTCTACTTATTAATTGTAATTTCCTTGTTAAGAGAAGGAAATGTGAAATAATGTTAAAGTTTAACGTGGTAGAAGAGATGTAATTCCGTTTGCTTTATAATGAGCTTGTAAGAATGAGGAATCTTTTTATGTGGTTGTATAAGGAGTGAAATAATGTATAAGTATTTACATATTTTTAATGATATAGAAAAAATGATTCAACATGGAGATATAAAAGAAGGAAAGAAACTACCGTCTATTCGGACACTCGTTACGAAATATGAATGCAATAAGGCGACAGTTATACGAGCGCTACATGAATTAGAAAAGCGTCATATTATTTATTCCGTCCCTCAGAGTGGATACTACGTTGTTCGAAAATCAGGGAGTTTTGTAGAAAATGACGAGATAATTGATTTTGCTTCCTCAGCACCAGATCCAGATGTTTTTCCATATTTAGATTTTCAACATTGTATTAATAAAGCCATTGATACATATAAAAATGACTTGTTTGTATATGGGACGCCGAAAGGTTTACCATCTTTAATTCCAGTTATTCAAAAACAACTGGCAAACTATCAAGTCTTCACTAAAGAAGAGAATATTTTTATAACGTCAGGTGTACAGCAGGCGCTAGCAATATTAACTTCTATACCATTTCCAAATGAAAGTGAAACGATATTAATTGAACAACCAACATATCATCTATATATTGAATATCTAGAAATAAACAAAATTCCTGTAATCGGTATTAAACGTACGAATGAAGGTATTGACTTAAATGAATTGGAACGCATTTTTCGAACAGGTAAAATAAAATTCTTTTATACAATACCAAGATATCATCATCCACTTGGAACTTCTTACTCTAAAGATGAGAAAGAAAAAATCGTGCTACTGGCTAAGAAATATAATGTATTTATAGTGGAAGATGATTATTTAGCAGATTTAGAAATGGATTCAAAAGCAGATCCGTTATATAACTTGGATAATTGTAATCATGTAATATATTTAAAAAGTTATTCGAAGATTATTTTTCCAGGTTTACGGGTTGGAGTTGCGGTCATTCCGCCATCCATTGCAAATGATTTCCATAAATATAAAAAGATTTTAGACATTGATAGCCCTATGATATCCCAAGCTGCTTTAGAAATTTATATAAAGAGTGGCATGTTTGAACGTCATAAAAATAAAATTAAATCTTCCTATCACGATAGATCTAAAAAACTAGCAGAAACATTAGAAAGAACTCATAGTGAAAACCCGCTTTTATTCATATATAAAAAGCATAATACAATTGGAATCCATACTTGTTTAGAATTACAAAAAACGAGTATTTCCGAAATGTTTTTCCAAAGATTAAATGAAATGCAAATAAGTATTGATACTATTGATAAAAATTATATGAGAGGTTTTCCGAAAGAAAGACTATTAAAGTTAAACGTATCGAATGTAAAGGAAGATAGGATTGAAGTAGGAATTCGTAAAGTAATTGAGGAAATCAAACAAGTGGAACGTATAACCTTTCAATTTAAAAAAGAAAAAAATGAAAAAGGAGGTTTGTTGTGAGGCGCAAAATAATTCTCTTGTTTGTGTGTGTCGCTATAATAATTAAAGCTATTGTTGTTACTAAATATTATAATAAAGATGATAATTAAAATCCTTCAAAGATACATGGCTAGATTTATCAGAGGATAATCCCTACAGCCAATTCTTAATTACGGTTATGGCGGGTGTAAACCAATTAGAACGTGATCTTATCCGTATGCGGCAGCGTGAAGGGATTGAACTGGCTAAGAAAGAAGGAAAGTTTAAAGGTCGGTTAAAGAAGTACCATAAAAATCATGCAGGAATGAATTATGCAGTAAAGCTTTATAAAGAGGTAGATATGACTGTAAATCAAATTTGTGAAATTACAAATGTGTTTATGGCCTCATTATATAGAAAGCTATCGGAAAGGAACAGTTGATGAGTTATACTAAAAATCAGAAATATATAATAGGGGATAAATTCCATAGAGAGGTGGAATTACATGCCTAAAATTGATAATATGTTAGCGATTCTATGGATGCTTCGCTCAGGTAAAAAAATTACTGCGAAACAAATTTCAGAAAAGTTAGAGATGAATATAAGGACTGTGTATCGTTATATTGATACAATTTCAACAAGTGGTGTACCTATAATTTCAGAACCAGGACATAACGGTGGATACACTTTATTGAACAATTTTATTGAGGCTCCTCTTTTTTTTGATTTTGAAGAGCAAACTTCACTATTTCACGCTGCTGTTTTTGCAGAAGAAGCCGGATATTATGGAGGTAAAGCATTAAATAGGGCCATTTCAAAACTAAGTAAATACTCAAATCAAGAGCAGGAAGCAAAGATAAACCAACATTTAAGTAGTCTAGAAGTAATCAGTCGATTTAGTTCACTCTCTATGGAACATTTTTTGAAGGAATTGGAGCAGGTCGTAGCTGACGGGCACTCAGTAAAAATTCTTTACAATAAAAGTGGCGAAAAGCAATTAAATTATAGATTGGTCGATCCGTACAGAATTATCTATTGGAATAATAAGTGGTATGTGATTGGATTTTGTCATCTTAGGAATGATATCCGTAGTTTTAGAGTAGATCGAATTGAAAGTTTAATGCTAACCGAAAATAAGTTTAACCAGCCAAAAAATTTTTCAGCACGTGACTTTTTTATAAAAAATCTTCTTCCAACTCTAGAAGATAAAGAAGGAATTATTTCTTTGGTTATTAGTGGGGATAAAAGTGTATTGGCTGATATTTGCCAACATTGGTTTTTAGGACATTATTTACAAGAGCGGACTTCAAATCAAGCAGTTTTTCTTCTTGAAAAAGATATGATACATACATATGTACCTTATTTACTTTTACCGTACAATAAATCTATTAAAGTTATTGAGCCAATAAGTCTTAAGAAAAGACTTATTGAAGTACTGTCGGAATTAATAAAATTTCATGAAGTATGATAACTTCCCTGACGTTAACTGTCAGGGAAGTTATATTATAATATCCATATCAGTTGTGATTGGAGTGATATGGGATGCAAACAAAAAAAGTTTTTCTATATGTATTTAATACAATGTCGGACTGGGAATATGGATATTTAATTACCGAACTAAACTCAGGAAGATATTTTAAAAAAGATTTAGTACCTTTAAAAGTAATTACAGTAGGAGCTAATAAAGAAATGATTACTACTATGGGGGGACTGAGCATAAAACCAGATATTTCCCTTGATGAATGTACTTTTGAGAGTAAAGATCTTTTAATTTTACCAGGAGGGACTACTTGGAGTGAAGAAATCCATCAACCTATCTTGGAAAGAATTGGCCAAGCTTTAAAGTTTGGCACTATTGTTGCTGCAATTTGTGGTGCAACTGAGGACCTTGCGAATATGGGATACTTAGATACTAGAAAGCATACAACTAATAATTTAGAATACACTAAAATGGTATGTCCTAACTATAAAGGAGAAAAATTCTATGAGTTGGGATCTGCGGTATCTGATGCGAATTTAGTTACTGCATCAGGAATAGCTCCTCTGGAATTTGCGATGGAAGTACTGAAAAAATTAGATGTATTTGCACCAGATACATTACATGCATGGTATAACCTAAATAAGACTCATAAACCTGAATACTTCTTCCAGTTAATGAATTCATTAAATAGCTGAGCTGAAAAATGAACTTAGCAGATTTATATTTGTTTAAATAATTACCATGCTCTAGACAATGTCAAAGCATGGTTTTTAAATATAGCTTAAAAATGCTTACGGAGTAATGAAAAAGCCCAATTTCTCTATTAATTAACGGTGAAGTTCGGCTTTTTAGTATTGAAAATTCCTAAACGTTGTAAATCCGTATTTTCCTGACGTTACCCCATCGCTATCAAGCTAAGGTTTTGAAGTACTCCCTAAACGAAAATTTTATTTCTCTACAGGTAGTTACTTTGAGGAGTCAGCTTATTTTTTTCGTTTTGGGGAATTTATTTTTCTTAAGTTGATAGGCATGGGGCGGTGCGCCATTTTGAAATGAAAAATAATGATTGAAAATAAAGTCATATAGACAACATTCACCCTGGTGTTTCCATTTTTATCGAAATATACTAAAAAATTACAGGGGAGGGTGTTATGAAAAAAGTAGTTGTGTTTTTTCTTATTGTAGCGTCTATATTGTCAGGTTTTATTGCATTTCAACAAACGGATCATAAAGAATTTGAAAAAATGGAAAAGGTAGAACAGAGGATAGGTAAAGAGTTTGTTATCCCAGATGTACTGGGTTTTGCGAATCCTAGTGAAATTTATCCTATATTACTCGAGGCAGCAAAGGAGTCACATACAAATATTTTTCGTACAAATGTTGCGTATCATGAAGATGAACATGTAGAAATTTTGAAGTATGTGTTACTAACAACTGAAACGATATATTTTAAACAGTTTCAGTTAAGTGGGGGGGATGTGTTAAAGCCAAAAGACACATTTCAAGGTAATGCTTTTTTATCGACAGTACATACGAAAGATACAAAACAAAAGGGAGTAATAAAAGATTTTGGAGATAATCATGTGATTACAATTAAACCGCTTCAAACGTCGTACGTACATTTACCTATGGCAGGAAGGTATGTTGTAGAAGGAGTAGATGATAAATCATACGATGCATTTTTAAAGCTTTTCTCTAAAAAGTTAAATCAGCATTTTAAGCCGAAACAGTATATTGTTGCTGACGATTTTAAACGGAATCTTAGTAATAACGAAGAAGCTCTCGATTCACCAATTAATTCTTTATCCTATATTCAGTATATGGTGTTTATCGTGCTCCTATGTTTTCTCATTTATTATGTATTTAACGAAGCGAAAAGGATTGGCGTTATAAAAATGCACGGCGTATCGAATTTGCGTTTATGGTTTATCGTTATAGGTAGAACTATTGCTAGTATGTTTGTTTTATCGATAGGTATTTCCGTACTTGCAACTGCTTTCGTAAAAAATGTAACTTCAGGGTTTATCTACACCATTATGTTCGATCAATGTAAAACGTATCTCATTATTACAATATTATCTGTCGTTTCATATTTTTATATTTCTAAAATTAAAGTCAATCAAATGATTAAAAATAGAAAAGATACAAAAGGTATATTTGTATTCAATACGCTGTTGAAAGTTACTTGTTCTATTATATTTGTTTTATTAGGGACGTCTATTTTAGAACAATATATTACAGTGAAAGAAAAACAAGTGAATTTAAAAAACTGGGAGAAAAACAAAGATTATGGTGTCTTTTATCCGCTTTCTGTAGGGAATGATGAAGAACAACAAGGGATGCATAAAACGGCGTCAAGTATAAATGGTGATTTGTATCCTATTTTGAATAAAATGGGAGCGGTATTGATTGATTCCAAGGAGTATGAAGAAATAGAATTGTCTAGAAATAAAGATTATAAAGGAATTTGGTCAGTTACCGTAAATAATAATTACCTTCGCGAATTTCCGCTATATGACATACATAATCAGCGCGTAAAAGTTTCAGAAGATACGGAAAACTGGATTTTATTAGTACCTGAAAAATATCAGAACAGGGAAAAAGAAATTCTTCGCTTTTTTGAAGAACGGAGAAAGCCAGCAATAGAATATGAAGAAAAAAGAATGCACAGAGAAGTCCCGAATCATTTACGTAATCGGAAAATAGACATTATTTGGATAAAGAATAATCAGGAAATCTTTAGTTTCAATCCAGATGTATATAAATCTGACAATAACAAAATTAGAGATGAAATTATTGAAGTAATGACAGAGAAGAATAGTTTTGTTGGAGAAAGAGATCTTATATTAGGCGGAGGGGCGAATGATCCTTTAAAAATTAAGTTGATAAAGCGAGATGCAGGATTAACGTATAAGACACTAGAGCCAGAACTTAAAAGATTAGGATTAGATGATAATTTAAGATATCTTGTAACAGTTGACCAATATATTTCAAAAGATATATACAATCTGCAAAAAACAATGAAAATACTATTGACGGTTACTAGTGGACTAATTGTCGGCATATTATTTTTGGTAGCACAGAATATTATTGTGTATTTCAATAAAAATCAGCAGAAAATAGTGGTACATCGCTTATTTGGCGTAGATTTTTTTAGAACATATAAGGGATACATGTTGCAATTTGTATTAATGTGGATTGTACAACTATCAATTTGCTTCATCGTAAAGAAAGAGTTTGATTTGAAATTACTTACAGTGGTGGCAATGCTTATTTTAATTGAATTTACCGCCTCAATTATTGCATTAATCACGATGGAACGAAGAAATAAAAAAACGGTGATAAAGGGAGGTTAATATAAACGCATGCAATATATATGTGAACTAATAGATGTTTGTAAAAGTTATGGAAATCATGCAGTTTTAGATGAGTTCAATTTAAAAATTTATGAAGGGGAAATGGTTGCGATTACTGGAAAAAGCGGATCTGGTAAAACAACGATTCTAAATATTATAGGAATGCTAGAGAACCCAGATAGCGGAGTCGCTAAATTATTTGGTGCAGAGAGTCCTAATATGGGTTCTAGTAAAGCAAATAAGCTTCTGAGGACAAGAATGTCGTATCTCTTTCAAAATTATGCACTCATCGACAATGATACTGTAAATAAAAATTTAGAAATTCCCTTGATTTATGCAAAAAAAACAAAGATGGAAAAGAAAGAATTAAAAGCAGCCGCCTTAGAAAAAGTTGGACTGAGCGTATCATTACAGCAAAAAATACACGAGCTTTCAGGTGGTGAGCAACAAAGGGTTGCCATAGCAAGGATACTTCTAAAGCCTTGCGAGTTAATATTGGCCGATGAACCAACAGGCTCTTTAGATGATAACAATAGAAATGAAATCATACAAATTTTAAAAAATCTAAATAAAGAGGGAAAGACAATTGTTATTGTCACGCATGATCCATATGTAGCACAAGTATGCGATAGAGTCATAGAATTATAATTTTTGCGGGAATGAGATTATAAAGGGGGAGGAAAATATACATATCGAACAATTCAAGCAACACATTGAAGAACTATTTGGAGAACATTTACTATTAAACAAATTCCAGCATAAACTAATGTGAATTTTGTCACGCTAAGAAAACCTAACAACAGAAACAAGTATAAATAAATGTGGAGAGATATTTGACTAAAAATATAGAATTTTTAACGAAAATTCATAATTATGTTATATAATGATGTTAACAAACCATATTTTAGGCATTACCCCCGATTGTGTAGAATAAATAATTTTTCGATGAGCTAAAGTATTTGGCTAAAAGAACTTGTAGCGGGGCCTTGCTACAAGTTCTTTTATTTTTTTAGTAAAGAAAAATAAGAAAAAAGAAGGGGACACGAGTATGATCGGAAATTTAAAGAAAGCAGCATTGAATTCGTTAGATGGGAAATGGGGGGTAGGTATAGGAGTATCAGCTTTATTCTATTTTGTACCAACCTTAAGTGCATCAGCCATCGCCTTTTTTATGTATTTAATATTTGTACTGTTTATCGGGATAATTGGCCCTGATGCATTATTTATTTATTCAATAGATGGGCAACCACAAGTAGATCCAGTAGCACTTGCTGTACTTATTCTAAGTTATATTGGTTTAGGTGGGGTTTGTTTCCTAATTTATAGTGTCATACAAGGTATCTTCAATTATGGGTATTCTGTTTTTACTTTACACTTAGGGAAAAAAGAAGATGCTAATGTAGACGATGTATTTTCGGGATTTAAAAAGAAGAATGTGTTTAAATCAATGAAATTGGGGCTGCTGCAAGCTATTTTTCTTTTTTTATGGAGTTTCTTATTAATTGTTCCAGGTATTATTAAATATTTTTCTTATTCCATGTCGTATTACATATTAGTAGAGAATCCTGATTATACAGCAAGTGAAGCATTGAGAGAAAGTAAAAGAATAATGAAAGGGCAAAAACTAAAGTTATTTGTTCTTTGGTTATCATTTATTGGTTGGTTTTTATTAGCCGCATTTATCGGAATGTTTACATTTAATCTATCATTTATTTTTATTTCTCCTTATTACAACACAACTGTCTCACATTTTTACTTAGATTTAATTAAAAAACAGGATATTGGAGAAGCGAAGATAAGTATATAAATAAGAAGAAAGTGTGGAATAGGTGAAATGTATACTATTCTTAATAGTGGATATGCAATTAAGCATATCCTTTTTTTAATAATATATTAAAAGACTTAAGCTGCTGAATATATCATGTTTATTATGATTTGAGCAAGGGTAATGCAAACATGTTGCAAGTTAGAGTGAATAGGGTAAGGATTATGCAATGATTCGAGTACTGATTATTTAATAATGAACTTTCATTTAATTAATATAACTTTTAATAAAAGGATGAAAATTATGGTGTTTAGAGGGAAAATAATTCTTTTAGTAAAGGATAGTTATGGTTGTATACATTTTTATAAAAAACAGTCTAGAGGACCTGCAGAATTAACTCAATACAAAGAGTATCTTCAAAATCTTGAAAAGAATAAAGACATATTGAAGAATGAATTACAACGAAAAAGCAATTGAGGTAATTAAAACGAGATGGTTTAAGGATCATGTGGCTGAAATAACAGGTGAAGAGGGCTTGCAAGTTATTCAGTGGGGGAAACCTGGAACAAACATGTATCGTACAAAATATGTATTATCCGGTGCAAACGTATTTATCTCTGGTGACATTGGCGAAGCGGTCTATAGTTTAACTTGCCTAGCGACTTTAGAAAACATCAATGACTTTGGTTTACATTACTTCACAAAAAAATTAACGGCATTCTGTAATGATCGATGGGATTTCGATAATAACGCAGCTAGACGGGATTTAAAAGAAAACTGGAATGATTACGAGATGGATAATATGGAGGACAGCAAGGATGTTTACAATCAAATCACATCCGTAATAAGAGAGAGTGCGAATGTTAGAGAATATCAACGTGGAATAATGGATGTTTACGAAAATACATCTTTAGAAACAGATGATATGGAATGGTTATACGATTTAGGACAGGTTATGCCATATAGATTAATTGCTTACTGGGTCGGCTTGCAAATGACAATTGAACAATTAATTAAAAATAAACCAGCAGCAGAAGCAGTGACTTTATAACAAAATAGTTATTTAATAGAATTTTGATAAAAAGCGATGATCATTAAATCGCTCCATGATTAATGATTATCGCTTATGTATTGAAAAGTTATTCAGTTATTTGAAATATAGTTTCATCAGGTCTGGAGAACCCATACAATTTCCTTGCGAACTTTAAAATACCTTCTTCGCTCTCTGTTAAAGTTTTAATATCGTTTTCAAAATAACGTCCTATAAGTTCTAATTCAAACAATTTTTTCTTTTCTTTATTAAGTGTAATTTGTTTTTCTTGAATCATTTGTTCTTGTTTATAAATGGAAATTTGAATGGAAATAACCATAGGTAGCATAAAAGCAAACGCTAATAAAAAACGACGTCTTAGCTTTTTATTCGTTTGTAGGTTCTTGCTAGGATTAATTTGTTTTTTTGAGATTGATTGTTGTGGTGGTAAATTTGGGACACTTCCCATTTTAATGCCTCCATTACTGGTTGTAGAATTCGATTGTTTAACAGTATTATACATGAGAAATGGGAAATTTTTAAACTATATTGGTAAAGCTGGGTTCTCAGATGGTTAAAAACCCCCGTATTATATTGAAAAAACATGCACAAAAATTGTGCATGCATAATAAAAAGCTATGTCTTGTCTATGTAAATATACGCTTAACTAATATAAACCGTGAGTATGTTCGAGCGAAATGGTTATTTATTATAAATGTAAAGAGCGCTTTTTAAGGCGCTCCATGACCAAAATTAATATTGAAAAAGAATTCCACATGATATTTTATGTATGTTCTTAATACATGTACAGATCTTTCTTTTGCGCAACGAAGCAGCTAGTTAATAAAACTAACTGCTCGTTGTACAAAAGAAACGCTGCGCTTACAGAAATAGTTCGTAACTAAGAGTTAGAAAAATAGTATGAACAGGGTTAAAAAATTATTCAGAAATGAATGAAAAACCAATAAAAACGCTATTTGGTTTAATCACCGAAAATTAAGAGCACTTTTGCAATGTGCTCCTAACCAAAAAGGTGTTATGTGTAAATATGTACTAGATTTTAGGAGAATTGCTTTTTTTACGGTGATCTTTTTCTTCAATATCAGTTTCAGGCATTCCGTATAACCCGTTCATAGCCTGTTCATCTAAATCAAGACCAAGCACATTATTATTTGTCACATCATTTTTTTCTTTTTTAGAGTTATTCATATATATCACCTCCTATTTTTAGGATGTCTAAAAGTGATATAAACATTCAAGGTTTGTTTCATGATAAAAACTTCATTTGAAAGGAAAGTGATCAGGATGGAAGTTCAATACGATATGCAGGGCAGAATGAAGTACCATCCCGATTACCATCCGAATCATAAGAAGCCATACACAACGAAAGAATTAGCCTACATATGCAAGTATTATGGATTCGGAAAGGTAAAAGGGATTGCTTTATCTCTAGGTATAACGGAAACAACGATAAGGCAGCTGGTGAATGTTTTAAGGAAGAATGGGACATTTGAAAAATATAAGGCAATGAGGGATGAATGATGTTAGAAAATAGAACGCAACAAATTAAAGAAACAGCATTCCATGCACCTAAAGACGAAGAGGGGCATGAAGTGACAGTTATTTTTAAAGATGACTTCGAATACTTAATTCGCAAGTGTGAGTACTATGACAGGTTGGTGCAGCAGTCATTGGATGAAGCGTTTGAGGAGAATTATAACGAAGCAGTTGAGTGTGGTAAAAGGTTATAAAAATTTCATTTTGTCATAAATAAAAAGGCAGTTGTTTCCGCAACCACCTTTTTAAAATCAGAGCAACTTTTTCAGAAATAAAATATGAATAATCCCTGAAAAGATTATAGGATATAAACCCATTTTTATAATTTAAGTGACGAGCTTAATTCATAAGAAAGGAATGACTATATTATATGAAAACTTGTCTAACGGGGTTACATATAAAAGAGCAGCTAGCAAAAGCTAACTGCTCCATACAAGGAGATACAGAGAAAACTAAATTGATTTTGGCATACAGCCTATCAACATTATGGACATAATATTGATTTTTATTCGAAGGATTTTATGTTTTATAAATTAGATTATGATAGTCGATATTCTCCATATTGACCAGAAAAGAACCAAGAATTCTAGGAAAATTCCAATTGTTCTTTTCCTAGTTTTTTGAAATTCTTTTACTAAATAGCCAACAGCACAAATTGCTAGAAGAATGAAAAGAATAAGTTCTAGTGTAACTGGCATTTGATCTACTCCTAATTCATTGATTAATTTAGTATATAACGATTATAAGAATTTTTTGCGGTTAATGGTGAAAAATTAAACAAAACTATCTCTATATGTAAAAAGGCAAAGAGTAACTCTTTCCTTACTCTTTGTTCATATACTACAAGATTGTTAACGAAAATCCAAGGCTCTTTATATTGAGAAATAAAGAAGAATCATTTTAAAGAATTTTATCACTGTTATAAATAAAGGAGCAGTTAGCCAAAACTAACTGCTCGGTTCTCCAAGGGGGAACAAGGAGAAAGGCTAGGGACTTCATTAAATGGGTTTTGGCTATCGCCTATCTATATTATTGACGGAATATTGAGTTTTATTCAGGGGAGGAATCATAATTTATAAATTAGATTATGATATTCGCTATTACCCATATCGCCCAGAAAAGAACTAAAAATTCAATCGTAATCCAAAGTGCTTTTTTCTCAGGTTTTTTAAACTCTTTTATTAAAGAGAAAACAGCACTAATTGCTATAAGGATGAAAAGAACGAGTCTTATTGTATCTGGCACTTTAACCACTCCTAATTTTTAATTAAGTTCATTATATAACGATTTTAAAATTTTTAGATAATTATTGATGAGAATTAAGCTAAATTTAAACAAAATAATCCTTCTAATAGGGGTCACCATACATTGCCATCAACTTAAGAAATTAAATGTTCCCCAAAACGAAAAAAATGAACTAAATTCTCATGGACACCTATGAAAAGATGAAATTTTCGTTTTGGGGGCACTTCAAAATGTTAGCTTGATGGGCATGTGGCGGTACCCAAAATACCAAATATATTCATGAAATAATTGATCTACTTATAAAAAGGTATGTAGAAAATGAACTATCTTCGGATCAAAAAAGAAAATTCGAATTGCTGACGGAATTATAAAACAACAAAAGTACCACTACATTAGAGGTACTTTTTATTTTGTATCTTTATTGTGAATTTGAAACAAAGTTGTATAAACCCTTTATCTTAAAATTAAGTTATGTTTAAATATAAATATTAAAAATACACCAAATGAGGTAAATTCTATGAAAAAGCTTTGCACTATTTTATTCTCTATCTTTTTACTACTTATTCTCTCTAGTTGCGGACGAGATATTTTAACTAAGGATACTATTGAAGACGGGTTCACACATCGAGTAGACTTTGAAAATAAGTTAAAAGAATACTCAAATGGCATGATTGAGATCGAAGATTCAAATATAGAGTATCGTGATAAAGAAAACGATCGTATCTACAAAGCAGACTGGAAAGGATTTGAAATTTATTCCACAATGGGTAAAAGTGATTGGCTGTCAAACTCCTATACGATTACAACTGAAAAACTGGTATTTGAGGATAAGACAGCTAATGAGCAGTATCGAAAACTAATGGAAATCATCATTCGTATTGCAGACCCAAAACTCACTATTGAAGAAGTAAATAAGCTAATAGATAGTGGAGTAGACTTAAACGAGGTAAAAGATGGGAGGGGTTTCTACTACCAACTAAAGGTAGGTCAAGACCCAGTAAACAACATTGACTTTACGATTGTACCTAAAGGTGGATGGTAATTGAAGAATGAATAGAAAGAGATAAGATTTTTAGTTGCGGTCTTAGTTTTTTGTTCTTTTAACTGATATCATTTTTGAAAAAACATGTTAAGCAAAATACAATGAGCTGTCCATATCGGCAGCTCATTTACATACTTATCGTTAGCGGAAGTCATTTTAAAATTCTATGTGTCGATTTTTTCTTTGCCCTTGCGGATAAACCACCATATCAAAGCTACAAGTAGTAGGAGGAGCGGTATTCCATAAATAAAGAGAAATCCTTCCCAAAAATCAAGTTCAGTACTATATGGAGAGTCTGTTGCCATCACACCTATAAATAAACCCACTGGAATTGTGCATAGATTTACCCCTAAACTGACCATTATGAATGTTAGATTTTTATCCTTAGTTTTCGGTGAATCAGAATTGAAGAATGAGAATACTGCAAGGCCGATTATAAAATACAGTATTACATAAAGCTGATTAAGATATCCCATAATATTCCTCCGTTATCCTATTTGTACCATTAGCAAGGCCTATTTTGTGTACATTTGGATGAATAGGATATGCATATAAAGTTAACATAACGTAACATTATTGATAGCAAGAAAAAAGTGGATCCCTACTCTCACAAGGAATCCACCTATTCATTATATGCTTCTATACTTGTTTTGTTTTCTTTGCTAGTGCCAACTTCAAAAAAGCTGCAAGTAGTATGAGAAGCGGTATTCCCTGAATGAAGAGAAATCCTCCCCAAAAATCAAGTGCAGTACTATCTGGAGGGGCTGTTGCCATCCCGCCTATAAAAAAAAGCCATTGGACTTGTGAGTAGATTTATCCCTAAACAGACCATTATCAACGATAGGTTTTTAGCCTTAATTTTTGGTGAACCAGACTTAAAAAATAAGAATATTGCAGTGTCGAATATAAGAAACAGTGTTACATAAAAATTTAACATAATATCCCTCGCTTTGTTTGTTTTAACAGGTATGAGTGATATTTTAACAATTTACATACTGTTTACTGAGCCTGTCCATTTACAAATGTTATTTAAGTAATAATCTTACTTGAGCTTGAATTACCTTACCGACATGAAGAAATAGAAGTACTATAAATGTACAGAGATAATAAAGTTGTTTTAAAAATACCGGTCATTTTATTCAGTAATTGGGCCAGATTACGGAGTGATTTTATTAATTGTTTCGTTAAGAATGTAAAGAAGTGGACTTTAGCCAACGTGGCAGTTTAGTTGAATGGGAATGTTATAATATTATAAAAATTTTAGAAATGTAGGGTGAAAAATGAAGAGTATTAAAAGATTGATTCAAGTCATCTTAGTAAGTACATCAATCTTAATTCTTAGTGGATGTTTCTCTAATTTCTCTAAAGATGATTTGAATCAACCAATACAAAAATATTTAAAAACAAACTATGGAATACAAGGTGGGTTTTCTGTTGTTGAGACAGATAATTATTGGTTTCAAGGGGTTGACCATCAAACTTATGTAGAAATGAAAAAGCCATATCGTGCTTATCCGTTTCTAATGATCGAAAGAGGTACTTGGAAAATTTCAAATGATGACAGTGACGATATCTATCTTGAACAATTCAAGGGTGCATATATTGAGCAACATCCAGAAGTAGTTCAAGTAATTGAACAAATCATAAAAAAATATGGATTAGTGAAATATCCTAATAAATTTATTTCGGTAGAGAATGGTCCTGTTTATATATTTCCCTACGACAACCTTGAGTTTAATATAATTTATTCTCAAGAACTACTTGATGATTTTAAAAAGACCCAAAAGATAGATACTACTAAACTTTTACCTACATTAATACCAAGTGACCCCCGACGTGAAAATTATAATGTCAGGTATTTAGGTGTAGTAAATTTTCTATTTAAATTTGACATGTCTAAAACTATTCCAAAGGCCCAAGATCTAATTGAGGACTTTCAAAAAAGTGGAGTATTAACAAAAGGGATATACAACATAGATATGTTAGTAGATGATTCAAATGGGGGATCGGAATATAATAATGTAGCTTTGTTTGAAGTTGATGAAAATGGTAAATACACTATAATTGCTTCTCCTAAATACGGTGAGTTAGAGAACACTTACTTTTATGGTGATTATGCAGCAAAAAAAATATAAAATAGAACTTTAGGTTGAATTATCCCACAGTCCAATCGCTTATTTAATTATGTAGACGAAATAATTATTTTCCCTAAAAAATATTGGGGACTTAAGGGGATAGAATGAATCTTCTTCAACAATTGGGCGCTATTTTTGAATAAACCTTAGATTTTCAAACGACTTTATTGTTATATTTTTGAGTAAAGTTAAGTATCTTATATCGAAAATTAAAAAACTATATTTTAACCCCGTCCTAAATTTAGAACGGGGTTATGCTTGTTTTAGGTTTAAAAATTTAATAACTTTGTTGTCTTTTTACAATAAAGGGTACCGCCCACATGCCCGTCAATTTACGAAAAATAAAAGACAAAACGAAAAAAATTAGCTGACTTCTCAAAGTAACTACCTATAGGGGGGCACCATATCATTTAATGTTAAGACTTGTAGCGCTTAACCATAAATACACATAAAAAGAAACCAGGCGGTAGTGAATATCAAAAATATTACGGAAAAGTGTATATTAGGAACCAACAATTTTGCGTGATCTTTATTTTTTTTCAATGCCATAGTTGAAGAAATAATGGCGATAACTAATGGGAGCATTAAGGCATAAATTATATATGTAAGATCACGTCCAGTATCTAAATATGGTGCACCAGGGTGAATATAAATAAGTTCATAATGATAAGTAAAATAAATATACAAAGCTATACAAAATATGAAATTTGCTCCTACGGCAACCCCAAAAGTTGTATTGTTTAATCTTTTCATCTGTCTACTCCTTTAAGTAATCCCTTCCTAATATTACAGCAAATAAGAAAATTTTACATCGTAATATTATGTTAAGTTCAAATGAAAAAGGGTTCAGTCGAGATGCGTGTAATTTAAGGTTATGGGCTATATTTTATTTCCATTATCAGATTTCGATGTAACAAAAAGCTGTTTTACTAATAATGTTATGAATTATTTTTGATACAGTATTTTGTTACAGCTAGTTCAACAATTAGGATATTTCATATTTTCAAACACAAAACGTAACAAAAACGAACGCGTTTATGTTACAAATGTCTCCGAAAAATAACGTCTGGGAAAAAATGTATCGCTATGACCTATTTTTACACGTATCTCGGCTGTACCCCATGCCCATCAACTTAAGAAATTGATAGTTCCCCAAAACGAAAAAATGAGCTGAATTCTCAGAAATAACTGTAAAAAGGTGAAAATTTCGGTATGGGGGTATCTCAAAAGCTTAGGTTGATGGCAATGTGACGTTACCCCTATACAAGGAAATATGATAGTAATCATATACCGGAATTGATAGAACTGAGTTATAAAAAGTAAAAGAAAAGTGTTACCTTAATACTTTTTAGAGCACTCAATTGCTGAGTGCTCTTTTTGTTTAGGACTTAATTGTTATAAATGGAAATAAACTACCAATAGATGGTATCCTTAAAGTGTAGCATTTATTTTGAATAGGAGGGTGATGGAGTCTATGGCAGTACGTTTAGTCGATGATTTACAACAATTATCGTTGTTACTAATGTTTTTATGTACATTTATATTTTACAGATATTTAAAAAAGGTAAGACAAGAGAGAAAATTGACTGGTTTTGAATGGACAATGTATTTTTTCACTCAATTTGCGACAGTAATTTGGACAATTACTTATTTTATTAAATTCTTAGCTGAATCGTAATTTCTATTCAATCAATCTAGTTTACTGTTATCTATTAGGGATATAAATATAGCCTGTATCTAAATCAATGACGACATCGCTCATGAAGTTATCTTGTAGTAACTTTGGAATTTTTTCATAATGATAACGTACACAAAATAAGTTTAGAAGGTCCTCATTAGATATCTGTTTGTTTTTGACATTTAAATACATTAGTGTTAACTCGTCAAGAGAACAAGTAAGGCCAATAACATACTCATTTATTCTATATCCATCAAATTCAATTATCATATTATCACTGTTAGTTGCTAGCCAACTTTATAGCATAAATTTTAGATGAATCTATTATACATTGTTTGAAATTTAGTGAGAATATATTTTTATAAAATGAGAGGGTTATAAATGGAACAAAATAAATTAGTTTTAAAGGGACCAAAACAGCTTAAGTGGGAAACGCGCGAAATTAAGTCTATACAGGATGATGAAATTATCGTTAAAACAATTGCAGGTGCAATAAGTATTGGAGCAGAGTTACCACAGTATAAAGAATCGGATGTTACAGATACAAATCCTATCTATCCAAGAAAAACTGGTTATGAAAGTTATGGGGAAGTTATTCAAGTTGGTAATAAAGTAACAAATTTAAACGTAGGTGATAGAGTAGTTTCTTTTTATGGACATGAAACGATAGGAATAGTTAAGGGGGATAAAGTAATTCGAGTGCCTAGTTATATAACACCTAAAGTTGCTTTATTATCTATTCTTTCGTGTGATGCTGCTAAAGGAGTATTGAAACTAAACTCGCGACAGGATGAAAAAGTACTTATTACTGGAATGGGAGTTATCGGTTTACTCGCTTGTTATTTCTTAAAATACTTTGTAGGTGTGGAACATGTGGATGTTGTTGAGCCTAATAAAAATAGAAGAGAATTTGCAAAGAAGTTTGGTGCGAAAAACCTCTTTGATTCAGAAAAGCAAATAATAGAAACATATAATTACGGTTTGGAATGTTCTGCTACAAATAGAGGGTTTCACACATTGCAAAAGGCTATTAAAAGTAATGGGGCTATATGTATTCTTTCTGATGGTAATATAGAAGACTTAACATTAACCGCCGACTTTTATCGAAAAGAATTGCAGATCATTGGTTCAAGTGACGGATATGATTATCAAAAACATGCAGATTGGTTTTTTAATCAAATAGAACAGACGCCATGGATAGAAGAGATTTTTCAACATGAAATTCACTATACTGCTCTTGAAAAATGTTTTGAGGAATTAAGTGAGGGGATAATTACTCCTTTAAAAGTATTTGTCTCATATGAATAAAATGATCAGGTACATGTCACATAGCTCACGTATGTTTCGTCATGAATATGATAACAAAACGAGGGGTAACAACTATAGGGGTTTTTTACAGGTGCAACGGTTGTTGTAAACAGAGAAGGTTTTTACTCCTTCATTATGTACAAATAGTATATTATCTTTCTCAATGTACATATTAAGTAAAGTGTTTAATGTCATGTACATAAAAGGCGGGGTAATATGGATGAAAATAAGAAAAGTGAAGCATTGAGTAAATTTAAGAAACAATGGTTTAATGAAGATAATCAACCAGTAGCTGGTATAGAGTTAGCTTTACCACCTGATATAGGCAGCATGTTAGACTTGAAATCAGTTGATGATAAAAGTGAAGAAAGTAATAATGAATAAGTTTAATCTATGCATCCATTCGGGTGCTTTTTATTTTTGGGACAATGGAGGATGGATCATACAATCCTTATTGAAAAAAGATTGATCAAAATAGTTTCTTTTCAGAATATGTAAGTATGATTTTCACAAAAAAGTTTAATTAAAATTCATTTAGAATGCTAATAACATTCACTATTAAAGGGTTGGGCCATAATGAATATGATTTTGGAGAGTATTATTTTAATTTTCACTGGAATGATTGCATTAAAAATGACTGGTAGTACATCTGTTAGCCAAATGACAAGAGCTGAAATCATTATAGTAGTATCAATTGGACGTATTATTGTAGAGCCTGTATTAAGTAGGAAAGTAGTCCCATCTATATTTGCGGCTGTAATATTTGCAAGCATACTTCTTATCATTCATTACTTTGAATTGAAATCAAGGAAGGTGGAACAATTCCTTAATGGCAGTAGCATTATAATCGTTGAAAATGGAGAGATTGTAAAAGAGAATTTAATGAAGGCAAAAATGTCGGAGCAACAACTATATATGCAATTAAGAGAAAAAGGAATTCATGATTTGAAGAGTTTACAGCAAGTTACGGCCGAACCGAATGGCCGTATTGGCTACCAATTAATACAACAAGAGCAACCGATAACTTTAGAAATGCTAGAAAAGGTATTAGATCAGTACAATATAAAAAGATAATTTCTTATGTGAAAATGCCAATATACAATAGAAGTATTGGCATTTTTTATTTTTTCTAAATGTAAAAGTTAATATTTAGAATACATATTCAACCAATCTTTAAAATAGATATAGGCTTATTAATATGCTATATTCAATGGACCTATAGTGACTGTGGTGAAAAAAGTAGCGTTAAAATTAATAGGTCTTTCATGCGATGCTAAACATCAGATAAGAATAAGGAGATAGAAATAAAATGGAATTTTGGGAATCAAGTTTTATTGAGAAGCAAACGATGTGGGGATTTGAACCTACTGAATCTGCAATTTTGACAAAAGATTTTTTTCTAGAAAAGAACGTTAAAGACATATTAGTTCCGGGTATTGGATATGGTAGAAACGCAAAGGTATTTATCGAAAATGGTATAAATGTAACTGGTATTGAAATTTCAAAAACTGCAATTGATTTAGCAAGAGAAAACGGACTAGAAGATGTTAGTATGTATCACGGTTCGGTAAACGAAATGCCTTTTGATAAAAAATTTTATGATGGGATATTTAGTCATGCACTTCTTCATTTATTGAATGAGCAGGAAAGAGAGAAATTTATTAAAGCTTGTTATAATCAGTTAAAACCAGGTGGATATATGGTTTTCACAACTGTTTCTAAAAAAGCTCCAATGTATGGAAAAGGAAAACAGTTGGATAAAGATTATTATGAGGTAATGGAAGGCGTAAAAATGTTCTTCTATGATTCTGAATCTGTAAAACAAGATTTTAATAAGTATGGATTAGTACAAGTTTCGGAAATTGACGAACCAAATAAGAATGTAGAAAATAAACCTTCAATTAATTTCTTAATGATAAAATGTAGAAAAGACCTGTGAAAAATTAGTATATATTGATTGTGTATTTTGTATAAATAATAAAGGCAAACATACTAGGAATTATAAATGAACTAGAAGTCTTAATAGAGATAAATCTAGAGAAACAAGATTAGATAGCGCTTAAAATATGGGGAAATACAGTGATAAAATCAGAAATAAAATGTGTTTGATATTTTTTGTGGAGTTTTAATGTCAGAAAAAGAAGAAAAGGAGAAAAAATGGTTTCCTAGAAGGTGGGGGAAAAGAAAAGTTTCAGAGCATTTATCTCAACTAAACAAAAAAAGGATTTGGGTTACAATCTATGCTATAGATTTGTATATCGTAACTATTCCTTGTACAGTAAAAAAATATAAATCTTAATACATATATGTTTATAGAAGCGACTGTTTCTTTTAAAAGATACGATCGCTTCTATAAATTTGTAAATTTTATGCAATTAAGTGATGCATAAGAAGTCGTATCGTTATCTCAAAGTATCGCCTTAAATACTTTTAATGAGTTTTATCCCCTCAACAAAGAAAAATACTAAGTGTATAGTGTTCATTACAAACCATAACATGAGCTTTGAGTTCTTCACAGTTTTCAACTGACTTGATTTTGTATTAGACAATTCTATCTTTAAAGACATTAATATAATAGTATTAGACATAAAGCCTAACAATATAAATCCGAATAAAGGTAAGTTTGTAATAGCGCCTATTACCATAATTGCTATGTATAATATAGTTAGCTTTTTAATATACTGTTTATCTTCTTTTAATTTATCTATATTTTTGGTTTTGAACCAGTTTCTTACTATTCTTACAAAAATAATAGTTTGAAATACTAGTACAATTATACTTACAAAGAGAAGGAACAAAGTTCTTAAATTATTTTCCATTAAACCGTTCATTTCGTATGTACCCCTTTTATTTATGTTTTTAGTATGCAAATGTAATTTTCAAAGAACCTGCATGTGATTAGTAACGGTACTCGTTCTCTATTTTCATGTTACTCTATCCTTGTTAATTATGGAAAAGGACAAATCTAAGCATTTAACTGTTAGAATGGTATACCCTTTATATATTTTAGGTTAATTTTGATTGTTTGCATATAATTTTATATTGGAATAAGTAATACGTCAAAATGTTTTGTGAAAATTACGGCTATTAATTGCTTGTACAAATGAAAAAGATTAGTAGGTAGTCATATCGTAATGAGCGCGGTATACCTTATCTGTTGTCTGTTTGAAATGAAGTTTAACCATGTTGAAAATATGATTTTCATTTAGTATTTCTAGAAACAATAATGTGGTTAATTTTGGTGAAATTTAAAATGGAGGAAAAACGTTAGACCACTAGAGTGAATATATTCAAAGCCATATCATGTGTAGCGTTTAATATAATTAGGGGGAACTACATGACAGGAAAACAGATAATCATTACCTTATTTTCAATTACAGCGTCCATACTAATTTTAGTATCACTTGGTGTTTTTGAGGAAGAACTAAAAGAAACAGATTATAGTGAAGTTGTACAATTTATGGAAGATATGAAAAACAAAGAAGAAGTTGAGATTGATGTAGTTACTTACTATTCAGGTAAGGCCTCTTTAGAGAATCGTGCACCCAAACAACCAAATGGTTGGATTATTTATCATTTAAAAGCTCGTTATGATAAAGTAACAAATCAAAGTTGGATAGATGTGACGCCTGATCTTAGCCGTTTTAAGAATGTGGAGAAAATTTCTGGGGATATCATTACCTCGCACCAACAATGCGGCTATATTAATCATAATACAGACGAGAATAAAGGAAAAGTAGGATACATGTTAACAGAATGCTTCGATAAGTGGGAATACGATGTGAAGCCATCAGGGTTTGAAGGGTATAGGATTAATTACACAATATTACCGAATTTAGGTTTAAAATAAATTTAGTATTTGTTTTATCAATTTTTTAATCAATTAGCTGATAATGTAGCTGAACAAGTAATGTATGATTTTAAATTTATATTTTAAAAATAGTTTTGGCTTATCTTTTTTAGCCTATTTGCAATGAGTTGAATAACCTTTATTCTAAAACAGTAATTAATAAAATTATTTAGTGTTAATATAAATTCTTATATGTTGATTACGCACAAATAAAAAGGACAAGCATATAATATAATTACCTATTAACTTTAAGTAACCTTAACTTTCGTTAATAGGGTATCTCAAAATCCCCAAAAAGAGCACTTGCGGAAACAAGTGCTCTTTTATTTTTTTGTTTATTGAAGATGATTAAATTTCGTCCGAATAATATGGAATTTTAAACCATTATTTTATATAAAGTGGTAAAATAAGTAGGGGGAATTTGTAAGGGGGCGAGGGATTTGAAACTAAAAGAGCTGGCGGATTTGTTATTGATTAAAGAAACCATTGGAGATATGAATGTAGAAATTACGGGATTAGAAATGGATTCTAGAAAAATAACTAGTGGAAATTTATTTATATGTGTATCAGGTATCGATGGTTTTCTTGAAGATCGACATCAATTTGTTGAAAATGCAGTGAAAAATGGTGCTATGGCGTTAATTGTAGAAAGAGATGTAAATATTGAAATACCTAAAATAATTGTTAAAGATGCAAGATACGCTATGGCAGTTATTGCGTCACATTTCTATGGTTACCCATCTAATAAAATGAAGCTAATTGGAATTACAGGAACAAATGGTAAAACAACTACTTCCTATTTACTTGAAAAGATTTTGAGTGATTATGGATTTCAAACAGGGCTTATGGGGAATAACGGAGTGAAAGTTGGTTCGAAATGGTATCCTACTGATATTAATACGCAAGAACCACCAACGCTTCAACGGAATTTGCAAATGATGAAAAATCAAAATGTAGATTATTGTGTTATGGAAGTTACTTCACAAGGGTTACATATGGAGAGAGTTAAAGGTTGCAACTTTAAAATTGCTGTTTTCACAAATTTAACGCAAGATCATTTGGATTATCACGGAACATTTGAGGAATATAAGCAAGTAAAAGGTCTTCTTTTTTCAAGATTAGGAAATGATTTTTCTGCTACAGATAAAAAAATTGCTATTTTGAATGCAGACGATCCATCGGTAGAATACTTTAAAAAAGTTACTTCTGCTGAAGTGATTACATATGGGATAAATAATGGTGCAGATGTTCAAGCGAAGAACATAACTTTAAGTTCAAAAGGAATTCAGTTTTTAGTTTCTTCCTTTAATGGAGAAATAGAAATCATTCTAAATCTAGTAGGCCGCTTTAATGTATATAATGCATTAGCAGCAATTACAGCTGCATTGGTTGAAGGTATTCCGCTTACAAACATTAGTGACAGCTTATCCAATGTAAAGAGCATTGAAGGTAGAATGGAAATTATAGACGAAAATCAAGATTTCCTTGTAATAGTGGACTATGCTCATACGCCCGATGCGTTAGAAAATGTTCTCTCTACAATTAGCGAGTTTTCAAAAGGTAAAATTATTACTGTTTTCGGTTGCGGTGGAGATAGAGACGCAAAAAAACGACCTATAATGGGTGAAATTGCTGGAGGTTATAGCGATTTTGTTTATATAACTTCTGATAATCCACGTTCGGAAGACCCGCAGGCAATAATGAAAGATATTGAAAAAGGATTTTCACAGAATAATAATTTGAATTATAAAGTAGAATTAGATCGTGAACTGGCTATAAAACATGCAATAAACATGGCATCTTCTAATGATATTGTTTTGATTGCAGGGAAAGGGCATGAAACGTATCAAATTTTAAAGGATTCGACTATTCATTTTGATGATAAAGAAAAAGCTCGACAAGCAATTATAAATAATAAATAGATTATCTTTTAGAAAAGACTAGATTAGATTAAGTTGTGAATGGAGTGTTATTGAATGCAAACTAGAAAAGCTTATTTATATGTATTTCATATGATGTCCGATTGGGAATACGGACATTTAATTGCTGAACTTAATACAGGTAGATATTTTAAAAAGGGTTTAGCACCTTTTAAAGTAGTTACAGTTGGAATAAATAAAGAAATGGTTATTTCAATGGGAGGCTTGAACGTAAGGCCAGATATTTCCCTAGATGAATGTGTACTTGAGAGTAATGATTTATTGATTTTACCTGGAGGAAATACTTGGACTGAAAACATACATAAACCCATATTGCAAAAAGTTGAAGAAGCTTTAAAGATTGGTACTATTGTGGCTGCAATTTGTGGTGCAACAATAGGCCTTGCAAATTACGGATACTTAAATTCTAGAAAGCATACAAGTAATAGTTTAGATTATATGAAAATGGTTTGTCCTACATATAAAGGGGAAAATTTATATGAAATGGGATCTGTAGCGTCTGGTGAAAATCTTATTACTGCATCTGGAGTAGCTCCTTTGGAATTTGCAGTGGAGGTACTGAAAAAATTAGATGTATTTGCGCCAGATACACTCCATTCATGGTATGAATTAAATAAGACACATGAACCTGAACATTTCTTCCAGTTAATGAATTCATTAAATAGCTAAGCAATTTAGTATGATCAATAATAAAAACCATGTTTCTAATGATACTGAAGCATGGTTTTTGTGTTTTGATTAATAAATATATAAAGTAACAAATTTTGTACAATAAAAATGAATTTGAGAGAAAGAGTCACTTCTTTATTATACTATTATTTCTGAACGACAAAAGTAATGGCATTTGTTTTTAATTGAATGTGTCTGTCATTTCGGACTATATTATAAGCTAATTCTTTTATTTCAATTTTTATTTCTTGCCATTCCTTATAAATGCTTTTTAATAGATATATCATATGTTCAGTTGGAAGGTTAATTTCAATTAAAGCATCTAATTCTTCTTTCGTATGTAAGTCAATTTCTTGTATGTTCGAGTTAATAATTAAACAATTGATACCACCAGTCTTTGTACCTTTTTTCATAGAATGGAGCACGTTTTTTAAATCTTCTTCTGATTGAACATGCTCTAAACTTGATATTGCAACGATATAATCAAAAATATCAGGTTGGATGTAGTAGTTTTCAATTGCTGCTTGTTCTGTTTTTATAACTTCAAAAACATCATGTTCTTTACTATAAATTTGTAATTTTGTTAAAGCGGAATCCAGTAAGTCCACACAAGTAACAGTGCCGTTATTATTTTTTATTATTTGTGCAATTGGAATGCTATTTCTTCCAACGCCAGAGCCTAGATCAAGTACTTGTAAGTTATTTTGTCCTTCAAAGTACTCCATTAAGTCCATAACTGTTTTAACCGGTTTGTAAAGCCAAGAGCCAGTTTCAAATAGTTTATATTGTTCATAACAAAGATCGTGATATTTCTTTTCTTCCTTTCTTATGTGATCGATACGGTTCATATAGTTTCAGCTCCAATATTATTATTCCGAAATGAATGGGTAGGACAACCGTTTATATTTGTTTGAATTCGAAAAATACCACCAGCATGTGGATATTTTTTCAATTCGTCATCCGTCATTCTTGTTCTGGCTGTTGTAACATATAGGTCTGTTAAATTAGGTCCTCCAAATGTACAAGACGTTACATATAGCGCTGGAATTGGAATACTTAATATTCGTTCTCCAGTTGAAGGGTTCCATCTAGTAATCTTTGAACCTCCCCAATGAGCAATCCATAAACAACCTTCCTCGTCAATTGTCATACCATCAGGTAGACCTTCATTTTCAGGGAAAATGATTACATCACTTGGATTACGAATTACTCCAGAGCATATATCATAATGAAAACGAACTACTTTTTTAGTAGGTGTATCAATATAGTAAAGGTATGTATGGTCAGGTGACCAAGCTATGCCATTTGATGTATTTACATGTGAAACTTTTTTCTCTACCTTTAAATTATTATTTAAACAATACAAGGAGCCAGCAGCATTTATACCGTATGTATCTGTAGTACCTGCCCAAAAACGTCCTGCTGGATCACATTTTCCATCATTAAAACGATTTTCAAATAAATGTGGTTCAGGGTCAAAAATATGTGTTAGTTTTTCTGTTTTTACATTAATAGAATAAAAGCCGTTTTCCATAGCTAGGAGTAGTACGTCATCTAAATATGGAACAACACAGCCAATTCGTTGATTGAGAGCAATTACTCGGTTTGTATTAGCAGTAGGACTAAATATGTACAATTGTTTCTCCACAATATCAACCCAGTATAAAAGTTGCTTTTTTTCATTCCAACATGGTCCTTCAGCTAAACTTGCTTTCGCATCTAAAACTAATTCTATATTACTGATCAAGATTTTCACCTCGCTTTATAAGATATTTATATAATTCGATAAGAATGAAGGTAAACCTTTTAGTCAGAGGATATTAAGATTTGTACTATAGAAAACTGATTTTCTTAAGTGATTAAAAAAATGTATAAACATGGAGAGGAAAATGCATATGATGTTTTATGAAATTGTTTGCTTTTCTTGTAAAAATATATTTCGTGTTTACGAAGGTAGTGAAAAATATAAGCGATTTAAAGAGAAACCGAAAGGGACATATTGTTGCGAGGAATGTAGTCATAAAATTCAATTAGAAGCGATAAAGCATTTATTTAGATAGAATTTTTATTCGGAAAAGTTTGACAATAAAGGCGTTATAAATTATCATATGAAAAAACTAATATTTAAAATGGCATGGAAGAGAAGAGTAGTTAAGAAAGAATACGTACAGAGAGCTCTGGTTGCTGAGAAAGAGCGGTATACATCTTGACGAAAAAAGACTTGGAGCTGCGCAAGGAACTAATTTGCTTAGGGATGGTGCGACGGGATCTCCCGTTATAGAGATAGGGTATAAGCATATTTTGCCGTACCTGAAGAGGTTAATATGGCGACGTATTAACAAACTGAGGTGGTACCGCGAAGCTAACAACTCTCGTCCTCAAGATGAATAATCTTGGGGGTGGGAGTTTTTTTATTGCATAAAACTGAAAGCGTGAAAATAAAAAATCAATTGAGGTGAATAATATATGCATTGGGCGTATGAAGTAGCACATGAATTAATAAGAAAACATCCAAGCAAAGAAACTTTTGTTTGCGCATCTGGAATAAGTCCATCTGGTTCTATTCATATCGGGAACTTTCGCGAAATAATAACGACTTATTTCGTTGTAAGAGCAATTCAAGATTTAGGGAAAAAGACTCGTTTTATATTTTCATGGGATGATTATGATAGGTTTAGAAAAGTTCCTAAAAATATTGATCCATCTTTTGCAAAATATATTGGTATGCCATACTGTGATATGTCAGATCCATATGGCTGTCATAACTCGTATGCAGAGCATTTTGAAAAAGAGTTTGAGAAATCGCTTCAAGTATTTGGGATTGAAGTGGAATTCATATATCAACATGTTGAATATAGAAGCGGAAGGTATAACAAAAACATATTAGAGGCTTTATATAAAAGAAAAGAAATATATGATATATTAATGAGATTTAAAACTGGAGAGTGTAGTGAAGAAGAGCGAGAGAGCTTTTATCCGGTTACGTTATATTGTGAGAAATGCGGGAAAGATGCAACAACGATTACACATTTTGATGAAGTATTAAAAACAGTACGGTATGAATGTGAATGTGGAAATCAAAATGAATTATCGGTATTAAATACAAATATAATGAAACTGAATTGGAAAATCGATTGGCCGATGAGATGGATGATAGAGGATGTTATTTTTGAACCGGGTGGAAGAGATCATTCATCAGAAACGGGTAGTTATAATGTATCAAAGGAAATTGCGATGGAAATATTCAATCGTGAAGCTCCTCATTATGTTTCTTATGATTTCATTGGCATTAAAGGGAATCATGAAAAAATGTCTAGTTCTTCAGGGAATAGTATTACACCTAGCGAGCTGTTAAAAGTGTATTTGCCCGAAGTGATTCTTTTTATGTTTGCTAAATATAGACCAAACGCAGCTTTTCATATCGGTCTTGATGAAGATGTGATTCGCAATTATACAGAGTATGAACGATTAAAAGAAAGTTATGAAAATAAAATGCTCAAAAATGAAGATTTATTTGATGCAATTAAACTCTCTAAAGTTGATAGCGGGTTTAAAGAGTATCCAAAGTTTAATCAGGTTGCTGGAACGTTACCGCTATTAAATTTTGATGCATCTATTTTACAAGGTATGTTAGAAAAAATAGATAGGAATTATGCATTAGAGGATACGATAGCGATAAGCAAACGTGCAGAGTATTGGGTTAGAAACTTTCAAACTAAAAAATTAATTGCTGTAAATCAAGAGAGAAATATAGAGTTTTACAACATATTAGATGAAAAGCAGAAAGAGTGGCTAGTAGAAGCTTGCACCATACTTCGTTCTAATAAAGATTACTCTCACTTAATGGAACAATTGTATTTGATTTGTCATGATGAAAATAAAAAAATAATGAAAGAAAATCAAAAACAATTATTTATTATTATATATGAGCTCATTATGAATCAGTCCAGCGGCCCTCGTATACCGTTATTAATACATGTAGTAGGTATCGAAAAATTTATCACATTATTAGATTTTTAAAAAAATAAAGGGAACGCAAGTACTCAGCTAAGTACTTGCGTTTCAAATTTTGCTACCGTGAATACATTTTCGGACATTCATCACCACGTGGTTCATAAAAACAATGACTTTTAAACTGCCCTACAAACGGCTGATTATACCATTCAGGTGGACAAGCACCAACTGGACGAAAATACCAAAGAGCCCATCGCGCTGGCCAGCGCCATTCACCTTGTAAAACTTTTCTTGCAATTTCTTTTTCTGAATCACGAGCACGCTGATAAAAATATCCGTATTGTACGGCTTCAAATCCGCCAGGGCTTTGATATACTGCATCACGTACAGATCGAAGTTGTTTAAAATCTAAGCAATCACAAAATACACGATTTACTACTACGCAACCGACAAGTTGTTCACCTTGTCGACCTTCTCCTTCAGCTTCAGCACGAATTAAACGAGCTAGTAAATCAACATCACTTTCGTTATATGGAATAAGGGGCATAGTGCTACCACCTTTCTTTACCTGTTATAGTAAAGAGTGTATGTATGAAAATAAGCTAGGTGCTTTTTCACGTGCAAATATAATCAAATATGAAGAGGAGCTTGTATGAAAAAAGCTAATTAGTAATTGTAGACCAATATAAAAGGGGAGAGATAAAATGTATTGCATTCATAAAGAACATATTATATACGCAATGTCACCAGATAATAAGCCATGTATGGAAGTAGAAATTGGGAGTCGTCTTGTATTTGAAACATATGATTGCTTTGAAAATCAAATTGATTCTGAAAATGTTGCGTTTCAAGAATTAGATTGGAACCGAATTAATCCAGCGACTGGACCTGTATATATCATTGGTGCAGAACCTGGTGATATATTAGCCGTAACGATTGAAAAAATTAAAATTGTAGAGCAAGGCGTTTTAACTACAGGTGCAAATCTTGGTGTAATGGGTGAAGAGCTAAATGAAAATACAGTGAAAATTGTTCCGATACATAATGAACATGTTTTATTTTCAAATGAACTGCAAATCCCGATTAATCCAATGATTGGTGTAATTGGTACTGCGCCGAAAGAAGAGAGCATTTCATGTGGCACACCGCATGATCACGGCGGGAATATGGATTGTAAAGAGATAAAAGAAGGGACAACATTATTATTACCTGTAAATGTTTCTGGTGCTCTATTAGCATTAGGCGATTTACACGCAGCGATGGGTGATGGTGAAATTGGTGTTAGTGGAGTAGAGGTTGCTGGTGAGGTAACCGTAACAGTCCAAATTATAAAAGGGAAAAAATGGCCACTACCAATGGCTATTCAAAAAGAAAAAGTAATGACGATTGCTTCAGAAAAATTGTTAGATGATACAGCGAATCGCGCTGTACGTAATATGGTGACATTTTTACATGAAGAATTAGAAATGTCTAAAGCGGATGCAACACTTTTATTATCAGCTGCAGGTAATCTAAAAGTATGCCAAGTTGTGGACCCGCTTAAAACAGCACGAATGGAACTAGATATGGACTATGTGGAGAAGCTAGGTTTTAATTTGAGTAAATTTCATATTAAATAAGAATAATAGAAGAAGGATGCTGTTGTATAAAAGTATCCTTTTTTGATTTACGGATGATATAAAAAAAGGTAGTATTTATTTTATATAATTGAATATAAGATTGTGGATCGAAAAAGGAGTAAAATGATGGTTAAAATTATGATTGTAGAAGACGATATGAAAATTGCAGAACTATTATCAACACATGTTGCGAAATACGGGTATGAAGGAATTATTGTATCGGATTTTCAAAATGTATTAAACATTTTTTTAGAAGAACAACCAGAGTTAGTTTTATTAGATATTAATTTACCAAGTTTTGATGGGTACTATTGGTGTCGTCAAATTCGTGGAGTTTCTACATGTCCGATATTATATATTTCGGCTCGTGAAGGCACAATGGATCAAGTTATGGCGCTTGAAAACGGTGGCGATGATTTTATTTCAAAGCCATTCCATTACGAAGTTGTAATGGCGAAAATTCGTAGTCATTTAAGACGTGCTTACGGAGATTATGCACCAAAAGTAGAAGAACGGATGGTTGAGCAACAAGGTCTTTGTTTATATCCTGAAAGGCTTGTATTGAAATTGCGTAATCAAGAGATTGATATAACGAGAAACGAAGCCATTTTATTAGAAATGTTAATGAAAAATTATCCGCGTGTTGTGGGTAGAGAAGTGTTGTTGAATAAATTATGGGATAGCGAATCCTATGTTGATGATAATACATTAAGTGTAAATACGACACGTGTGCGAAAAAAGTTAAAAACGTTACAGATTGAAGATGCGATTGAAACGATTCGTAGTGTCGGTTATAGATTACATATTACTTGGGATACTGGTATGGAGAAATGATAAGATTATTTATTCGTGATCATATACCACTTATTTGTTTTACAGCAATCCAATTACTAGCCATATTTCTTGTATATTGGTTTGATGGGCATAACCATATTGCAACGGCATTATATGCAATGTTTTTAGGTGTCTTTTTTATGGTAGGCTATTTAGTATTTCGTTATTTTACTCATCGTACTTTCTATGAACGATTAGCAAATCCGTTGTACTCTTTGGATGATTCTGTTCAAAAATCAGATTTTGCAGTTTTATCTACTGCGCTTCAAGACTTACTTGAGGTACAATATCGCCATTATCAAAATCAGCTCCAAATACAAGAGAGAAAAAATAATGATCATTTAACTTTTATGAATCAATGGATACATCAAATGAAAACACCTTTATCTGTAATAGAATTAATTACACAAGATGAAGTCGATCCACGGTTTGAAAGTATAAATGAGGAAACAGATAGGCTGAAAAAGGGGCTAGAGATGGCTCTGTATGTCGCACGTTTAGAGGCATTTACGCAAGATTTTTATGTAGAAAGAGTACAACTACATAAAATAGTGAATTATTCCGTACATGAACATAAACGCTTTTTCATCCGGAATTTTGTATATCCAGAGCTTAAAATTGAGAAGGATATTACTGTAGAAAGTGATGCGAAATGGTTACAATTTTTAATTGGACAAATACTATCGAACGCGATCAAATATTCATCTGGTAGTCGAGAAAAGATTAAAGTGGAAGCTTGTAAGGAAGGTAATAACGTTATACTTGAAATTACCGATAATGGCGTAGGGATACCGAAGCAAGATTTACCAAGAGTATTTAAACCTTTCTTTACAGGAGAAAATGGTAGAGATTTTAAAGAATCAACTGGAATGGGGCTATATCTTGTATATGAAATTACGAAACAATTAGGACATAGTGTAGAAATTCATTCAGAAGTTGGTAAAGGTACCGTTATACGAATTAAATTTTTCAATGTGTAAAAATGATTTAGGCTAAAAAACTTTTGAAATAAGTTTTTTAGCCTTACTTTATATCGATTAAATGAAATGATATAAAAGACTGGTATGATTCTAATAAAAGGTCGTGTAAGTATGTGTAATGACACAATAATAAATAAGGCTGTTAAATGAGAGGGGTTTAATAATTTATTAATATATAAATAGTTTTTTGTAAGAAAAAAGCTCGCCCTTTGAAAGAGTTAGCTTTATGAATTTTAATTAAGTAAACAAACTTAATAATGTATATCCAATTAATCCTAAAATAATGATAGGAACCATCATTAAGAAAGAAGAAATGCGATTAGCATTAGAGCGTTCTAACACAAGGATCAAGATAATGCCGACTATCACTTCGGTATATCCAACAGGTAACATGTGACTATAGTCTTCAAAATTTAAAAGAATGTGAAGTCCATCCGTTACAAAAACGCCACTAATAAGCGCGCTTCCGAATTTATGAAGTGGATTTGTAGTATCTTTCCATAGAAAACCTGCAATTCCAAAGATAGTTCCTCCTATAAATGCACATACAATCCATACAGATATAAAATAAATAGAGTGAGCTACATTTTTAATAACTATTGCATAACCATAATAGCCTAATACCATACCGAGTAGTGCAAGGATACCATAAAGTATAGCTGTACGCTTAGAATAACTAAAGCTAGCCACAAAAAAGGATGGAACTAACCAAACACTTCCTAGATTAGCTAATGAATTCCAATGTCCTGGAAGTATACCTTGCCCCAATTTAGTTAGTATACCAACAATTATCCCTACTATAATCGGGATGAGAAAAATCTTTAAAAACATATTTAACTTTGTGATTTTTAATGTCCTGTCCATAAATTCAATCCTTACATTAATATTTTCTACAAACATATAATAGCTTATTACAGGGGAGTAATCAATAAAAATTTATCGAAAAACAATAAGTGATTATTGGATAACGAATAACATTTTCTTTTTATCCTTTTCGGCAAGAAGGCTCCATCTGATTTGTGTTACGGTTGAAACGAATGATAGGGGGGATTGTAATGGATATTCGTAAAATGAAATATTTCATAACAGTGGCAGAAGAATTAAACTTTAGCCGTGCGGCAGAACGTCTTATGATGGCACAACCGCCTTTAAGTCAAGAAATTCGAAAGTTGGAAGAAGAATTAGGTGTTCAACTTCTTCACAGGACAAAAAGGATTGTTGAACTTACCGATGCGGGGAAAATCTTTTTAGAAGGTGCGCGACAAACGTTACTTCAAGTAGATAGAGCCATTAAAGAAACGCAGCTCGCGGATGAAGGGAAGATCGGGCATTTAATCATTGGTTTTGTCGATTCTACAGAAACAGTTATAGACATATTAAAAACATTTCGAGAACGATTTCCTAAAATACAGCTTATATTACGCGAGATGACAACAGATCAGCAAATAAAAGCACTCTATGAAAAACAAATTCACATTGGATTTATTCGTTCTAAGCAGAATAATGAAATATTGTCTTCCGAAGTTTGTTCTAAAGAACGTTTAAAATTGGTTTTACATGAAAATCACGCATTAGTTTCGTTACCTAATATTTCTATTAAAGAACTAGTAGATGAACCATTTGTTTTATTTCCTCGTCATTTCGGTACTAACTTTTATGATTTAATTATTAGTTACTTTTGGGAGCATGGAGTAAGTTTAAATATTGTTCAAGAAGCAATTCAAATGCAAACGATTGTGAATTTAGTTGCAGCAGGTATGGGGATTTCTGTCGTTCCATCATCTGTGGAAAGTTATAAAAAATCGGGAGTTATATATAAAGAAATTCAAGAGAACACACCAATAATAAATTTATATGCCGGATGGAGGCAAGATGAAAAGTCTGTAGTGTTAGAAAACTTCTTAACGGTAGTTAGAGAGGTTTATTCGACTTCACAATGTGAACTTAAAAGATAAAAGCCCATCTTCATAGGATGGGTAGTGGGGGATTTGGAAAGGGAAGCTTCATTATAGGTAAAGCTCACTCATGTTTCAACCTGTTTTGCTAGGATCATACTCAGCAAAACCTGTTAGTACACTATCAATCTGATCCATAATTTCAGGTGACAATGTAACACTAGAAGCAATCACATTTTCTCTTATTTGCTCTGGATCTGAAGCGCCAATAATTGCAGAGGAAACAGCTGGATTTTGTAATACCCAAGCAACTGCGAGTTGAGATAAGGTAAGGTTAATTTCTTGTGCGATAGGTTTAATTTCCTGGATAGCGGTAAGCACATCATCACTCATCCAACGTTGCACGAGTTTGTTGAAAAAGGGTTTTCCTGCATCTGAATTAGCACGTGATTGGGCGGGGAGTGGTTTACCTGGTTGATATTTTCCAGTGAGAATACCTTGTGCGAGGGGAGACCAAACAATTTGGCCAAGTCCTTCACGTTGACATGTTGGAATCACATCAGTTTCTATAACTCGCCACAACATCGAATATTGAGGTTGGCTAGCAATAAGAGGGATTTTCAATTCTCGTGCAAGTGCTGCACCGCGTGTGATTTGCTCCGATGTCCATTCACTTACGCCTAAATAAAGGACTTTCCCTTGTCTTACAAGATCTGAGAAAGCTAACATTGTTTCTTCCAGAGGTGTTGTTGTATCGAATCGATGTGCATAATAGACATCAATGTAGTCTGTATGTAGCCGTTGTAACGATGCATTACAATTTTCTATAATATGTTTTCGTGATAAACCTCGATCATTTTTTCCAGGTCCGGTCGGATGACATACTTTGGTACAAAGTTCTATACTTTCTCGGCGTATACCTTTCAAAGAGCGGCCAAGCACTTCCTCAGCAATAGTGTCTGAATAAACATCTGCAGTATCGAACGTTGTAATTCCAACATCTAATGCGGCTTTCACACATTCATTTGCAATATCTTCATTTACTTTTCCACCATGATTTATCCAGTTACCATATGCAATCTTACTTACTGTTAATCCACTGTTTCCGAGTTTGCTATATTCCATTGTAGAATCCCTCCTTAAAAATGATAACTTTATTATAAAAACTGAAATGTAGTATGTATAATATAAAATTAATCATACAGTTATATAAAAATTATATAAGAGGGAGTGTTTAAAAGTTTATTACTAGGGAAATCTAAGGCAAGTAGTATAACAAACGTAATTTGTGCTTGTTCTATCATGTAGTTAAGAAATGATAAATAGACCTAGAAGAAAGCAATCATAATAATAGCACATATAATTGCATTTACTCATACAGTACTATCATGGTACAATATGGTTACTAACGACGGAAAGGAATGATGGGTGGACGATGATTAACTAATCTTATTTTTAAATGTTGAAATTCAATAAATTTCAATTTATAAAAAATAGGATTAGTCTGCCCAATTTCCATACAACGGTATTGCTATTTATGTTGCGCAATAGCTTATTTGGGTATAAATAATGTAATGACTAATCCTGCCAAATTTATTTGGGAGGATTTTTTTATTCTCCCTTAACGAAAGGGATCGGTATTATGAAAGAAATTTTAAAATTAAATGATGTTTATGTTGATATAAAGGAAAATACTTTGTTAGAGAAAATGAATTTGACAGTAAAACAAGGGTATGTTATCGGATTAATCGGTAAAAATGGTGCTGGTAAATCAACGTTACTTCAATTAATAAATGGTAAAATTGAGCCATCAAAAGGCATTGTTGAATGGCAGCAAATGAATATGACAACCGCATATGTAGAACAAGAAATAGAATCTTTTGTTAGTAACGATGTGATTGCAAAAGAAGCAGAACTTCTTGCGAAATGGGGCGTGCCAACGAACGATTTTCATATGTTAAGTGGTGGTGAAAAGCTGAAAGTTCGGTTAGCAAAAGGATTTGCCGAAAATCCTAATGTCTTAATATTAGACGAACCGACAAATCATTTAGATGAGATGAGTACGGAATTTCTCATTAAGCAAATTAAAAATATGAAAGGTACAGTTATCGTCGTATCGCATGATCGATACTTTTTAGATGTTGTCGCAACTAGAATATGGTCGATTGAGGATAAGAAATTAATTGACCATAGCGGTAATTATACGAGTTATATGAAAGCACGTGAGCATAAAAGAATGACGCAGCAACGTGAATATGAAAAACAACAAAAAAAGATAGAACAAGTAGAAAATCATATAAAAGAATTAAGTTCATGGTCACAAAAGGCACATGCGCAGTCTACAAAACAAGAAGGAGTTAAAGAATTTTATCGTGTAAAAGCGAAGCGAATGGATGCGCAAGTGAAGTCAAAACGAAAACGTCTTGAAAAAGAGCTGGAGAAAACGAAAGTAGAACGTGTGAAAGAGGAATATTCAGTTGAATTCTCTATTCAAGCGAGTAAAAAAGTAGGAAAACGTTTCTTAGAAGTAAAACAATTGCGGAAAGAATTTAATAGCCGAACATTATTTGAAAACGTTAATTTTACAATTCAGCACGGTGAGAAGATTGCGATTATTGGACCAAACGGTAGCGGGAAAACAACATTACTGAAGATGATTATGGGAACAGAAACTGTTGAAGGAGAAGTATGGATTTCACCTTCAGCAAACATTGGTTATTTAACACAAGAAGTATTTGATTTACCACTTGATAAAACACCAGAAGATTTATTTTATAAAGAGACATTTGAAGAACGAGGAAAAGTCCAAAATTTAATGAAACATTTAGGATTTGAATCTTCCCAATGGAAAGAGCCGATTGAATATATGAGTATGGGGGAACGAGTGAAATGTAAGCTCATGGCTTATATTTTAGATGAAAAAGATGTACTTATTTTAGATGAACCGACGAATCACCTTGATCTACCTTCGCGTGAACAGCTTGAAAATACATTAGCTGAGTATAATGGAACACTCGTTATCGTTTCTCACGATCGATATTTTCTGGAGAAAACAACTAACACAAAACTCGTGTTTTTAAACAATACGATACAAAAACAGCTAGAAGAACCTACGAAAACAAGGGATGAAATTGAAGAGCTACGTTTAACGTTAGAAACAGAAAGACAAGAAGTATTAGGGAAATTAAGCTTTTTAACTTCTAAAGACAAAGAATATAAAGAACTAGATGAACGGTTTATGGAACTTACGAAGCAGATTAAGGCGCTTTAACGTAAGGAAGGGGGATTAAGGTGGGAGAAGAGAGTTTGACTAAGTTATTTAGAATAGATTGTGGTGATATATACCTACAAGAGTTTACGGTCAAAGATGCAGAGAGTATTTATAAAATAGCAAATCAACCGGAAATAGAAAAGTTTTTACCAGACTGGAAATCAACGAAAGAACAAAGGGTTAATTGGGTTGTAAATTATGAAATACCTGAAAATAAAGCGTTTCTTAATGCAGTGAGAACTACGACTAACATAGATGATCACATATTAAGACTAGGAATATTTAAGAAAACCACAAATGAATTTATTGGATGGTGCTGCACAGGCATGAAAGATGAACTCCCTGCACCGAACAGAGAAATTATGTATGCTGTTTCAAGTGAATATTATAATAATGGTTATGCAACGCAAGCGACAAAAGGCTTAATCGGTTATTTATTTGAAAATACAAATGTGGATGTCCTTAACGCAATTGCTTTAATTAAAAATGTGCCATCAAATAAAGTTATTGAAAAATGCGGGTTTACTTATTTGGGTCAACAGATGATAGAAAATCAAATTTATAATCATTATGTATTGAGTAAATCCGGATGGATAAAAAATAGTGCTCTTTAAAGGGAGCGATAATGCAAAAAAAGCTTAGAGCTAAAACTCTAAGCTTTTTTTGCATTCTAAAGTACTAGTTAACCATACTAAAGTGTAGATTCTGGATGTATTTTTCACCAAAAACAAATGCAGTAAGTTGTACATGCGAGAACTATTTCATAACATTATATCTAAAAGGTATTTGGGGGATTTTGTCGAATGTATATGTCTATGAAAACATTAATTTCTTACTCAAATCATCCTAAACATGAACCACTTTAGGCTTAAATAGAAGAATGTACGGCAAACGCGAAGGCAAGCGAAGGTTTGCATTTTATATTAGCGGTTGAGTGTTAGTGGATTTCAAATTTTCGGAATATGGAATAGTTTAAATGAGGGAGGGGAGAGCATATTATCATTTGGTTTCGTCACTTACCACAAATAAGTATGGATTTGTCAGAATGGACTCCTTTTATACAAAATGATTGGCACCGAAAACATTATATGAAGTTTGTATATGTACTTCAAATCATTATTTTTCTAATACCGTATTATTTTGGAGCAAGTTTTACTCATATTAATATTTTTTATCTCATCATCATAGGTATTTTTGTTTTCATTGTTCATGAATGTCTACATATTATTGTTATAAATAAAAAAAGTGATATTAGCTTGACGTGTAGTGGAATATTTTTTTGGCTAAATACAAATGCAATCTTATCCAAAACGAGATTTTGGATCTTTATGAGCTTGCCTATTATTGTACTATCGGTCGTTCCTGCTATTGTATCATTGTATGTATCAGGAAATATTAAATCAATTTTATTATTTGTATGTTGGATAAACACAATCATTTCTGCTTCAGATATATATAATTCATTATTAATTGCGATTAAACCGAAGAACTCAATTTTTTGTAGAGGTTATTATAAAGTGGAAGACAATAAAAAAGGGTATCTCAAAAACATTTCAACTAAAGGCATTAGATAAAAATATAACTTTGGGAAGGAAAAGACCGATAAAGCAATCGGTCTTTTCTTGTTTTTATAATAAAGATTTGATATACAATTGTATTTCCTGCCACTATACAATTATTATAAGATAGTTATGCGTTAATTTTAGTTTGGAAATAGTTTTATTATCAGTTTTTTTAGAAATCTTACAAGCGTGTAAGATAAATGAAAGATGAATCAATATGAGCTATAAGACAATTCATTTACACTCTATTGTGAGAAGTGCAAATGAAGGGAGAATAGAAATGGAAATTTTACATGCGAAAAATATTAGTAAAGTATATAAAGGGAAAATACCTTTTAAAGCATTAGTAGATATTGATTTATCAATTCAAGAAGGTGAATTTATAGGGATTATGGGGCCATCAGGTAGCGGGAAAACTACGCTATTAAATATGGTATCTACTATTGATTCTCCGTCCTCAGGTGAAATTTTAATAAATGGTATAAATCCTTTCCAGTTATCATCAGAAGATTTAGCTTTATTCCGTAGGAAACAATTAGGATTTGTTTTTCAATCATTTAATTTACTTAGCACGCTTACAGTGAAGGAAAATATCGTATTGCCGATGACATTAGATGGCGTTTCTGTGCAAGAAATGAACAAACGCGTACAAGAAATCGCAGAGAAATTAAATATTACAGATATATTGAATAAAAGAACGTTTGAAATATCAGGAGGCCAAGCTCAAAGAACAGCAATTGCTCGTGCAATTGTTCATAAGCCGCAATTATTACTTGCAGATGAACCAACAGGGAATTTAGATTCTAAATCTTCAAATGATGTAATGGAGATGTTAGATACTCTAAATAAGGAAGAAAAAGCTACGATGATGTTAGTGACTCATGATCCGTATGCAGCGAGTTTTTGCAGCAGAGTTATATTTATAAAAGATGGTCAATTATATAACGAAATTTATTGTGGTGAAAGCAGGCAAGCATTTTATCAAAAGATTATGGATGTCCTTTCTTTGTTAGGAGGGAAAAGGCATGACTTTTCGTCAGTTCGCATTTAATAATATTTTTCGTAATAAGCGTATATATGCAGCTCACTTTTTAAGCAGTGCATTTTCAATTATGATTTTCTTTACGTACGCTCTTTTATTATTTCATCCTGATTTACAAGGTGAGTTACAGTCGACGAGTGCAACAATAAGTGCATTTGGTACATTGGGATTTAAAGTTTCACAAGGTTTGATTTTTGTATTTTCATTTTTCTTTATTTTATATTCAGTGAGTTCGTTTTTAAAAACGCGTAAGAAAGAATTTGGCATTTTAATGATGCAAGGTATGTCAATGAGACAGCTTAAAAAGTTATTGTTAATTGAAAATATGTTAATTGGACTTGGTTCGATTTGTATTGGGATTCTTATCGGCCTCGTATTTTCTAAACTAGTTTTATTAATAAGCGCCAGTGTATTAATGATTAGTAACGGTTTACCTTTTTATATACCAGTCCAGGCTGTATTATTAACAGTTATCACGTTTCTTTTCTTATTTTTAATTGTTTCGCTAGTTACTTTTAAAATGATAAAAGTAACAGAACTTGTGGAACTTATTCAAGCAGGGGAAAAGCCAAAGCCTGAACCGAAATCGTCAATTTTATTATCAATTTTTTCTTTATTTAGTATAGGATATGGCTATATTTTAGTATTCCGCTTTATCCCAAGTTATAGTTTTATTACGCTCGGAATGGGTGTGCTCCTAGTAATTATAGGAACGTACTTTTTATATACGCAGTGTAGCGTTTATATATTGCATCTTGTGAAAAGGAGTGAATCTTTCTTTTTAAAGAGAACCAATATATTAACATTTTCAGAATTAATATACCGTATGAAAGATAATGCAACAATGTTTTTTATAGTATCTATTATTTCAGCAGTTGCTTTTACAACAATTGGCACGACAGCAGCTCTTGGAAATAAAGATTTGGTAAGGATGACAAACCCGTATACATTTCTGTATACAGCTCCTGATAAAAATAACATAACGGATAAACATCTCTCGATTATAAAAAAACATCTTGCTGATTCTAATATTCCATATCGAATGGCTTCCACTTCAGATATTTATACAGAAAGTAATGTAAATATAATGAAGTTAAGTGAATATAACGAACTTGCGAGAGCACTCGGGTACCAACAAGAAACGATTGAAAAAGAAGATGAAATGTTATTAATCCCTGGAGTCGTATCACAAAAACAAGAGTTTAAAAATGGTGATTATAAAAAGAATATTGAAGTCATTCAAGGCGATTGGACAAAGACATTTCATGTGAAAAAAACTGTAGATAATTTAGTTTTGCCACACGATACGGAAGGGATTAATATTGCGATTCAAGATCATGTGTATGATGAAATTCCGCTTAATAGTAATCTAGATTTTGAAAATATTATTCAATATCGAACTTATGGATTTGTTGTAGATGATTGGATAAAAACGAAAGAGATTTCAAACCAATTAAGTGAAATATTCGATCAAGATCCTAGAGACATACATTTTGAATTTAGAGCACTAACTATAGAGTTGTTAAGTGCAAAACAAACGAATGGGTTATTACTTATGGCAAGTGTTTTAGTTGGAATCGTCTTCTTTACTTTCGCTGCTAGTTTTATTTATTTCCGGTTATATACTGATTTGGACCGCGATCAGCAGCAATATAAGATGATTTCGAAAATGGGATTAAGTAAACGAGAGTTGAAAAAAGTTGTAACAAGACAATTAGTATTAATGTTCTTCTTACCGATTATCGTTGCAGTGATTCATACTGTGGTCGCCTATATGGCATTACAACAATTAGTCGATTTTTCTATTATGGATAGCTCTATCATAATTTTAATTTCATTTATATGTATACAAGTTTTATATTTCTTTATAACTCGTTGGCGTTACTTACAAAAGCTTTATAAAACTATGGAACAGTAGAGAATATCAGTAAGTAAGATTGCAGAAAAGCATGTAAAAAAACAATTTGAGTTATGAAAGGAACTGTGATGAAAAAAACACTCTCTATTTTCATATTAAGTATATTAATTTTAATAAGTTTAAGTGCATGCTCTAAAAATGAAAACAGATTTCCAGCTAACGGCGTATTAATCATTGGAGATGAGAATTATACTTCAACAGTTATGAATCGTTATAAGGAAAATACGAAAGAACATGAAGTTTTTTCGGTGAAAACAGGTAGATTTGATCAAAAAAGGGTTCTGATATTAAATGAATCTACTGCAAAAGCGATGATTACAGCAAAAATTTTTCGTAAAAGAGATCATACATCTCATTCTAAACCTTTAGATACGTTACCGAATTTTCCAAAAGAGAGTTCACTATTATTTATAAATGAAGAAGAAAAGAATATAAAAAGTATTGAAATAGAAGGTAAAGCGATACCAGTTACATATGAAAGTGATGCTTGGCTTGGTAATAATCGAAACTATGGAACACTATGGTATGTAATTGTGGCGAAAAATAATGTGTATAAAGAAATAAAAGTAAATGAAACAAAAATGCAACTTCTTCATCTGAAAAAATCTTTAGGTGACGAAAAACCTAAAATGTCGACAGATAATACATTGACTAATGAATATGTAAAAGTAAGAAAGTTAATTAAAGATTTTGAGAAAGAAGTATCAGTTCAATTTGTCACGATTGGAGAAAAATCATAAAAAAGAGTTCAAGGTTGATAGGAATTTTATCAGCCTTGAACTCTTTTTAATTTAGACCATTTAGATAACATAGTTTACATTACTTCATTTAATCGCGTCTCGCTCGGTTCTTCAATCGCATTTGAATTTTGAACTGAATTATTTTGAGATTCTTTTTCCTTACGAGACCTTTGTAGCATTTCAAGTATGATCCATAAAGGAACACCTTTATCTTTTAACATCTTCCATAAATCTAATTCGTTAAATTTATGCTCAGGTTGTTTCATTTCTTTTTCGGATGAACGAATATCAAACTTGATGGGATCATTTGATTTTTTATCTTCAAGTTTAGTAGAAGAGATAGTATTATGCTCAAGATTAGATGGAGTTATTTTAGTAGGTTGAGATAACGTATGAATATTTGATCCGATTTGCATGCCTTTTCCTCCTCCTTAAGTAATAAAATTAGTTTTCTTATAATTATTAAAGCTATTTAACATGAGGAAACTAAATCTAATTATAAATTCAAATAATCAGATTTACAAGTTATATTGTGAAAAGTAATTCCTCACTTGAATTAATATTTATCAACATTTGTGTATGTTTTCTCTATATACAATGTATATAAAATACTTTACATTATGTTTAAGTTAAAAACTCATTTTTAATAGGGAAATGTAAACGTTTTATTAGGGGGAGGAAGCATGGGGAAATTATTTTTAAAAATATGTTTATTCACAATAGGGACTGTGTTTTTATTCGCAGCAAAAATAACTTACGCTGAAGAGAAACAACAAAATAATTATCCTATCATACTAGTGAATGGATTTGCTGGGTGGGGTAGAGAGGAAATGTTAGGGGTTAAATATTGGGGTGGTGTTCATGATATACAAGAAGATTTAAAAAGAAGTGGCTATACAGTACATACTGCTGCTGTTGGACCTGTTTCTAGTAACTGGGATCGTGCATGTGAATTATATGCGCAAATTAACGGTGGTACAGTAGACTACGGTGCCGCACATGCTGAGAAACATGGACATAATCGTTTTGGCAGAACTTATAGTGGTTTTGCACCGAATTGGAGTGAAACAAATAAAATTCATTTAGTTGGGCATAGCATGGGCGGACAAACGATTAGAACATTAGTACAGCTATTAAAAGAAGGTAATTTTGAAGAGAAAAATCATCCGAACACGAATATATCACCACTATTTGAGGGCAAGAAATCATATGTTCATAGTGTGACAACATTAGCAACTCCTCACAATGGCACAACACTGGCGGATGGTAGTCTTCTACTGCCGTTCGTTAAAGATTTACTCATTACAGCTGCAAGTTTAGGAGGAAACAATAATTTATCATTATACGATTTTAAATTGGATCAATGGGGGTTAAAAAAGAATGCTGGAGAGTCCCCTTTCCATTATACTGATCGTATTTTAAATAGTTCAATTTGGAAAAATACAAAAGACATTAGTCAATGGGATTTAAGTACTGATGGTGCAAAGGAGCTTAATAATTGGGTAAAGACGCAATCAGATGTGTATTACTTATCATATAGTGGACATGCATCGCAAGCTGCACTTATAACTGGTTTGCATCTACCTCATATAACGATGAATAAAGTATTAATGGGAAATGCATTCTTCTTAGGTTCTTACGCAAGATATGAAGAGAATCGACCAGAAATAAATACTTCTTGGTGGCAAAATGATGGTGTAGTAAATACAAATTCTATGATTGCACCTTCTTCTAATACTGCTGTATATAATAATGAGATTTTACAGATTGGAAAATGGAATCATATCGAAACGAAAGAAAATTGGGACCATCTCGACATGGTAGGATTAAGTGTTTCAGATACGTTAGGTTTTTCTAGCATTCAAGAGTTTTATAGAACAATTGCAGAAAGGTTATCAAGATTACCGAAATAGGTAATAATAAAGCGCTCTCGATGGAATTCGAGGGCGCTTTATATTATATTGAAAGAGGGATATTGTAGAAAAATATGGGGGTATATTATGAAAATTCAAGTTGTATTATCAGGATATGGAACAGTTGGCAGAGAGTTTGTAAAATTATTAAACGAAAAATATTCATATATATATGAAACATATGGGATTCAATTAGTTGTAAGTGGCGTATTAGGTAGAAATGTTGCAATACATAATGAGGACGGATTATCTATTCAGCACTTATTAATGTATGGTAGCGGTAGCGCTGCAATTGAAGAATACATTGAACATCATCCAGAGGAACGAGCAACAACTAGCATAAGTGGAACTGTATTAGTAGAATCAACCGTTACAAATCTTAAAGATGGAAATCCAGGAAAACAATATATAAAACAAGCGATTGAAAAACAAATGGATATAGTAGCAATTTCAAAAGGTGCACTCGTTACAAACTGGAGAGAACTAAATGAAGCAGCAAAAATCGCAAATGTACGAATTCGATATAGTGGTGCAACTGCGGCGGCATTACCGACACTTGATATTGGTCAATTTAGTTTAGCTGGTTGTCATATTGAAAAAATAGAAGGAATATTAAACGGGACTACAAATTATATTCTTTCGAAAATGAATGAGGATGATATTACGTTTGAAGAAGCACTGAAAGAAGCGCAAAGTAAAGGAATTGCTGAAACGAACCCAATATTAGATGTAAGTGGTTCTGATAGTGCGTGTAAATTGTTACTGTTGACAAACAGTTTAATGGGAACGGAAAATACGCTTACCGATATACATATAAAAGGAATCGAGCATGTTACAAAACAACAAATTCGAAATGCTAAAGAACAGAATAAATATATTAAATTAATAGCTTCAGCATATAAGGATAAGGATGGTAAAGTGGCTCTTCATGTGGAACCGTACGAAATAGATAAAGATCATCCGCTAGCAAAAGTAAATGGGACAGAAAAAGGAATTACGTTCTTTACAGATACGATGGGGCAAGTTACTACAATTGGTGGTGCTTCTAATCCACGCGGAGCAGCAGCAGCTTTAAAAGATATTATTAACTTATATCGTAAAGATTTGTACCGTGTTAATGAGGGGGAATATCCCCATTGATTACTAGCCTTCACTTTATATGACCGTACCGCCCTTTATAAAAAATACATATGTAGTGGACCTTTTGAGAATGAAATAAATATGCAAAAATGATTGCAGGGGGTAAGGAATTGTTTAAAGATTTTAAAGTTGTGAAAGATCGTCCCGTTTATATTCAATTGAAAGATTATTTGAAAAAGATGATTATGAAAGGTCATTTGCTCGGGGATCAAAAAATCCCTTCAACTAGGGAACTAAGTGAATTACTAAGTGTGAGCAGAAATACTGTACTCGCTGCTTATGCGGATTTAGAGCAAGAAGGACTCATTTATGCAGTTAAAGGGAAAGGGAATTTTGTAGCGAAGGTTGATATATCGAACACTTCGTCTGTTGAAATAGATTGGAAACATAAACTTAATACAGTTACCTTATTAGCGGATGAATTAGATTTAATGAAACATGGTGTTCGCTGGGAAAAAGGAATGATTGTTTTTAATAGCATTGCTCCGGACGAAAAGCTATTTGATGTGGAAAATTTCAAAAGAGCTTTTCTTACTCGTATGTCCATTGAAGGGGATGTCGTATTAAACTACGGATACGCAAAAGGTTATAGACCTTTAATGAATTATCTACTTCATTATATGGAAATGAAAGGTGTAGATATTTCGAACAAAGATATTTTAATTACAAATGGATTTACAGAAGGATTAGACATCGTACTATCCTCGTTATCGAAGAAATCAGGGCGGGTTATTTGTGAGAATCCAACTCACCATGCTGCATTGAAGCTTTTCCGTTTACATGGACTTGAAGTTCACGGAATTAATATGAATGAAGATGGCATCGATACGAACGAAGTAGAAAAAAGTTTGCGTGAAAAAGAGTTTGATTTCGCATATTTAATTCCTTCCTATCATAATCCAACCGGTATTGTTACGAGTTCGGAGAAAAGAACGGAACTGATGAGATTATTCTCCAAATATAAGGTTCCTATTATAGAAGATGGATTTAATGAAGAGCTACGTTATTCAGGTTCACACTTAGCACCATTATTAACTTTTGCTGGCGCTGGTAATAATGTAATTTATATTAGTAGCTTTTCAAAGGTACTTTTCCCTGGGTTACGTGTAGGCTGGATCATCGCAGATAAAGAACTGATTCATCATTTAGAAAGTGTAAAAAGAGCAAGAACGATTCACACATCTACGTTAGATCAAGCTGTTCTATTTCAATATTTACATGAAGGATATTTTGAAAAATATTTAAAAAAGGCAAGATCAGTTTATAAGAAGAAATATGAGTTAGCTGTTGGGGCGTGTAACGAGTACATTCCGTTTCAAAGAATGACCGGTGATGGTGGACTTCATTTATTTATAGAGTTAGAAGAAAAAATTCATGCCCGCACACTTTTACAAAAGTGTTATGAGCAAGGGGTTACATTTTCTCCTGGAGATGTTTTTTATTCTGATGGAGGAGGAGCGACTACTTTTCGATTAGGATTTTCACGTCTGAAAGAAGAAGAAATAGTTCGTGGAATCAAAATAATCGGTGATACAATACAAACTGAAATTTGGAGTTGAGGAAATGAGAATTGGCGTTATTATGGGGGGAGTATCCTCTGAAAAACAAGTATCAATTATGACTGGAAATGAAATGATTGCAAATTTAGATAAAAATAAATATGAAATCGTACCAATTACGTTAAATGAAAAAATGGATTTAATCGAAAAAGCGAAAGACATTGATTTTGCGCTGCTTGCATTACACGGAAAATATGGAGAAGATGGGACGGTTCAAGGCACGCTTGAAAGTTTAGGTATTCCTTATAGCGGGAGCAATATGTTATCTAGCGGTATATGTATGGACAAAAATATTTCGAAAAAGATTTTACGCTATGAAGGTATAGAAACACCCGATTGGATTGAACTTACAAAAATGGCGGATCTAAATCTTGATGAATTAGATAAGTTAGGATTTCCGTTAGTGGTAAAACCAAACTCTGGTGGATCAAGTGTTGGGGTAAAGATTGTATATGATAAAGATGAATTAATTTCAATGCTGGAAACTGTGTTTGAATGGGATTCTGAAGTAGTAATAGAGAAGTATATAAAAGGTGATGAGATTACATGTTCAATTTTTGATGGAAAACAGTTACCTATTATTTCAATCCGACATGCAGCTGAGTTCTTTGATTACAATGCAAAATATGATGATGTTAGTACAATTGAAGAAGTTATCGAACTTCCAGCTGAATTGAAGGAACGTGTAAACAAAGCGTCACTGGCTTGTTATAAAGCATTGAAATGCAGCGTTTATGCAAGGGTAGATATGATGGTAAAGGACGGAATTCCATATGTAATGGAGGTTAATACATTACCAGGGATGACACAAGCAAGTTTACTACCGAAAAGTGCAGATGCAGCTGGTATTCATTATAGTAAACTATTAGATATGATTATTGAAACTTCATTAAAAGTAAGAAAAGAAGAAGGGTTTTAAGAAGCGCTATCATGAATACTTTTGACAGTAACATGAAGTATGTTATGATGAATACAATACGAAAATTAAATATTTATCCACTAGGGGGGCCTATTATAGGCTGAGATCAAATGAGAATTTGAGACTCTTAGTACCTGATCTGGTTAATACTAGCGTAGGGAAGTGGGAAGACATTACTATTTTATGAATAAATACTGTCAATTTCACTTTCTTTACGTTTGTAAAGAAAGTTTTTTTATTTTACAGATTTAATAACTGTGGGTAAATACTTAAATTTTATAATTTATTGGAGGGATTTAAATGACATTTTCACAATCATTACGTCAAGAAGTAGATTCAATTTGGGAAGCTAGTTTTCATCACCCTTTTGTAAAACAACTTGGTGAAGGAACGTTAGATTTAGCTAGTTTTCGCTATTACGTACTTCAAGATTCATATTATTTGAGTCACTTCGCTAGAGTACAAACTTTAGGAGCTGCAAAGGCTCTAGAATTAGAAACGACAGCTCGTATGGCACATCATGCTCAAAATACATACGAGGCGGAATTATCTTTACATGAGAACTTTGCGAAGAAACTAGGGATAACACAAGAAGAGAAAGACAATTTTATCCCTGCTCCAACTGCATACGCTTATACTTCACATATGTATCGTGCTGCGTATGAAGGACATTTAGGCGATATCATTGCAGCAATTTTACCTTGCTATTGGTTGTATTATGAAATTGGTGAACGTTTAAAAGAGTGTCAGCCAGAAGAGCCAATTTATAACGAATGGATTTCTGCTTATGGATCTGATTGGTTCCGTACATTAGTTGAAGAGCAAATTACACGATTAGACACTATCGCTGAAAAAGTAACAGAGGCAGACCGAAATCGAATGAAACAGCACTTTATTATTAGCAGTCAATATGAATATTCATTTTGGGAAATGGCCTATACTTTAGAAAAGTGGCCAGTCAATACAGAAATAAAAGATGTAATTGGATAATGAGTAGAGGTATTGCTATTCACAGGTATGGATAATACTTATGTATATGATTTCACAAAAGAAGTATCGCAAAAAGACGCATCGATCTAAGTGCGTCTTTTTTCAATTTATAAAAATGAGCCTATGGGAAAAATAACATAAAAATAGGTATATGAACAAGGTGCATTATCTAGTGATAGGTCATATTTTGTAGGGGTACGTATTGAACTTAGTTTATAGCGCTATTTCTACTTAGATTTAACGAACAGAAATATAGGAAAGCATTGAAAAGATTGAAGTTTATAAACGGAGGTCATGAAAATGAATAAGTTTCAACAAGAACTACAAGCGTTAAGCCTTAATGATTACCAATCTGGAAATATTGTGTATTGGGACCAACAAAACCAATATCCATACTATTATATTGAAGATGCTGCTCGTCGCTGTGGCGGTTGTGGTCGTTGTGGAGGTTGTGCAGGTCGCTGTGGTGGATTTCGTTGTGGTGGATTCCGTTGTATTGGTTGCTTCGGTTGTTTTGGTTGTGGCGGCTGTGGCGGCTGTGGTAGTTGTGGTAATTGTTCTAATTGTTTTAGTGGTTTTAATGGTACCACTGATACAACTGGTACTATTGTAACATATGAATATTGATAAGAGAAAAAAGGAATCCAATAGTGAAGTATTATATAATTTTTATTAAAGAATTTAATAAAAACACATGTAGCATTCAAGTGAAAGAATGATATTTAGATTTTTAGTTGTAAATCAAGATAAGATATATAAAGCAATGACTAGACTTAAAACCTAATCATTGCTTTTTTATATTTTTACCATCAAATAAGGAATCTGTTGCTTCTAGTTAGTGGGTAGCGAAAGTAATTATTACAACTATGTAAGATTAATGTAATGTTAATCGATAGTAAATGAAGATACTTGAGTGTATTTTAAATAAGATTTAAAAGTACTGTTTATTTTTAAAATATTGAGGTAAGTAAAATTCTATTAGGAAGTGTATTAAAATGATTGAACTTAAATCTATTATCCATTCGTACAAACTAAAGAGAAAAATAGCAAGGGATTTATACGGAAACAGAGATGAATTGACACTGTTATTAAATGAATTTAATAAAATGAAACACACAGTAACATGTGAAAAAAAGAAAAATAATATATTATCTCGTTTACAATTAATTTATCAACATATGAAATTAGATAAACGGTATCCTCTTCCAATTACTTTTAATAGTAAATTATTGGATCGATTAGAAAAAGAATCTCTTCATTCTATTGAGGAAGGTATAGCATGTCTACAATTAATGTTAGATATGAATTATGAGAAAATAAAACAATATGGATCGAGTACAAGTAGGTCATTTGTTCCATTATCGCAGTCTTCCATTTGTCTTGCTGATTGTATTTGCATAACTGGATTTGTATTAGGATTACTAGGTGCAATTACATTTTGGGGATTAGTTTTATCTGTATGTTCAATTACATAAAGGTTGATATTTGCAAGAAGGGCACCGACTTAAGGTGTTCTTTTTTAGTTTTATTGTAAAATTATTGTAAATGATAAATATTACATCATTCTTATCGCAACAAAGTAGTTCAGCCCCTAACGGTATGCGTCAAGGTGCTGAAATTTGAGAACCCTTCTTTAATAGATAAATATGATTATCAATCTCTTGCATTATAACACTAGGTTAATTAAATGAGAAACTTAATATTTATATGTAGTTATATAAGTGAGAATGTGAACAAATTTGAATGGGTTATTGCGATTCTAGAGATTGTAAAGCCATACATGGATGAAAAAGATTTTGAGCAAGTAATGTTTAAAACTGTAGTTCGTATGCAAGAGGAAATGGATATTAAATAAAATTGTTATTTCATTGTAAGTAAAAAGAGCACACATATAAGCATGCTCTTCGATAAGAAAGGTAGATCCCTATGAGCGGAGAGACTACATACAATATCGTATGTTCGTTTCTTTTAAATGTGAAGAAAAAGTCAACAAAAGGTCAACGTAAAGTCAATGAAAATTCAATAAAAATACTATTTGGTAAGTACATGTAAAAAAGAGCGCCTTGTAAAGGCACACTTTGTAAAGTTTTTTTCTACTGTCGTGTGTTTTTTATAGAGTTGAAAGCTATTATCCCACTTATAAAACTAGGCAGTAGACTCCAAAAGAAGAACCCCTATCGACCAGTTACTAGGGTGACAGTTAAGAAAAGGAGTGGTACTAAAATAATCATTATAAAAGATATTCTTTGATATGGATTTATATAAAAACGCCCCTTTATAGATATATAGTAGTGTATTTATATTTACAATTCAGTAGCTTTGAAAGTTCATTATTTTTAGTAAAGATTTCACTTGGTCACAAATAAAAGAGCAGCTAGCAAAAGCTAACTGCTTTTATAAGAAAATCGGAGAAAGATAACCATGTGTCTAAAGTATTGACGGAATTTTGAGTTTTATTCAGGAGAGAGAAAGAAATGACATATTTAGAGCAAATAAATAAGCTTTCTTCACAATTACCTTTAGTAGTTCTTCAAGATATTCATAATCATGTAAGAGATTGGTTGGCAAGTGGTGGAGAAGAAAATGATTCGTATATTGGTCAGAAATTACGATTTGCAGAAAATTATCTAAAGGCGAGAGGGACAGAATGAAATGCAAACATAAGTGGATTGACATGGAAGATGGAACAAATGACAAGTTCTGTGTGAAATGTAGCCAAAAGGTGAAACAAATGCAAATTGCATTACCTATAAGTATTTCTATTAGCGTTAGTGCAGCTTTACCAATGGCGAGGGAGAAAATGACTATAAACTCATATGGGAGTTTACAAGAATTTTATAAAGATGAAGGAGTTTAATAAAGAAAGAGGATTCGGAATTCAACCCTTGGGAAATGCAACAAAATAGTTATTTTAATAAAAGAAACCCCGATTGTTTGCGGGGCTTCTAAGGGTAATCGTCAAGTAATGAGGTAATCGACTAATTAACCATATCATGAGTTTTTTTGTAAATGTGTCCGAATAGATAAGGTCATCATTTTGAACAAAAACGCTATTTTATAAAAAAAGAGAAGCGCTTAATCAAGACGCTCCTCTTAATGCCAATATACAATAACTATTCCATTATAATGTATAAGCGTAAAATATTTAACAATTAGCTATGTGGTAAAAATTTCATTTTGTATTAGTTTAAAACTAAAAAAGAGCACCATATAAGTGCTCTTTTCAAGAGTGAGTATAAATACCAATCATCCTATAATAGTATATGCACCGCATTATGTAGTTGCTACTAAAATTAACTTCATTTTTTAAAATTAGAGGTTTCTTTTAATGAAACCTCCAAAAAGATAACTAAATTTACGTTATTGTAAATTCGATTGCGATAGGAGTTCCTCCATCTAGGACAGCTCCTCCTACAATAGTAGCAGCTGTAGTAGTCACACCAGTAATAGTATCCCCTGTTTGAATAACACCATTAATATAAAGTGTTAAAAAAGCATAAGAAGCAGGGAATGTTGTTACAGCACCAGTGTCATCAGTGAAGTCTGTGTTAGCAAAAGTTAAATCTGCTCCAGCGACAGTCCCTGTTGCTGCTGTACTTACAAATCGTCTTCCAGCTATAAAGGGCTTAACGATAGGCATTTATGTTCACCTCTTTTTTGAGAATAAACTCAGACAAGTTTTTTGAAAGTCTTGTCCTGTATTTTATTCTATGTTGTGCTTCTTTTAAAAGATACGGCTTGTATACTAGTAAAAAAGTATAATTATTATGTGTTTAATAGATGCTGTATAAATTTAAACAAAATAATTCGTTTATAAGTAAGTAGATCGAACGGAGGGGAACCGTATCGTATGAATCAATTGTCATTTTTTAAAGACATCGTTGAAAAGGAGATGCGTAGACTTGTGGTGAAGGAGCTGAAAAACTACAAAGCATTGTGCGTCCGGATGAAAAATCAAGAAGAACAGGCTCGAGCGGGGGGCATTGTTCTTTTTCCTAAAATGAAAGGTGACGAAAAGAATCATGAGATACGTTTTAAACAAATTGAACGGACGTTGTAACATGCTCTTGATGAAGAGGAACGTAAGATAATTGAAATGAAGTACTTAGGGAATCGAAAGGTTAAAGATTCGTTTGTGTACAACGAATTAATGATAAAGCGTGATCCGTTTTATCAGAAGAAAAAAAGTGATATTCAGTTGATAGCTACAGCTGTGGAGATTATATAAACTTAGTTTTGAGGTATCGGAAATGGGATTCTAGTATTTTGTTATGTTGTATAGATTGGTTAAGATGAGGTTGTTCTGCTTTACATGTTATATTATTTCCCTGTCCTGCCAATTGGTAGGGTTTTTTAATTCAATTAAAAATAATAATAGCTCGTCCAAACCTTTTAAATCTATCTTACATAGTATGTAGTAATAAATTTAAAAGGGGGAAACTAGTATGTCTTATTCCTACTATAATCATTGTAAGGATAACAAAAAGAAATATCATGATTGTCATAAAAGTAGTAAGAGTTATGACAAATGTGATAAAAAACATGATGAAAAGCCTTGGGTTAATGTAAAAGTGAATTGTTGTTCTGATGATTACCAATACAATCTTGTAAGAGCATCTGCTTTTAGAGCTGTGAGCACAGTTAATCAGAATGTGCCAGCAAATACTTTTGTAAAAGTCTTATTCCAAAATGAACAATTTGATTTAGCAAATGAATATAACCCTGCAACATCCATTTTTATACCAAAGACAAGAGGTGTTTATTCTGTTATTGGAACAATTGCGTTCATTCCTAATAATCTAAACACAAACTATAGAGCACGGGTAGAAATTCGAGTTAATGGAAATCCGGCAATTGCAATAGATAATGATTTTTTTGGTCCAATAAACTTTGCTAATGTTGTTGCCGTTTCATCAATAATTCAATTGAATGCTGGGGATGTAGTCGAGGTTTTTGCACAAAGTAGCGTAGCTGGAGTTATCTCTACTGTAGAAAATAGTACGCATTTTGAAGCTGCAAGATTTCCGTCTCCAACAGAATAAGTGATATGAAATCCATCAGTAATTTTATCTAAGTAAAGTCACTAATTTATATTTGACCTGCATAAATGCAGGTCTTTTTTTCGATAAAAAGGGGACGTTTCCGGTGATTTCTCAGAACAGAATCAATATTACTCTATATCTATACAGTTCTTTGAAAGAAGAATAGTGTGGGGATAGCGTAGCTCCTTTATCAAAACGTTACCGGAGAACGGGCAAGGGCGGTAAGAATCCGCAAGAAGGACGAAAAGACCAATTGAATTTATATATTCAGCCACGATGTGTGAGTGTCGTGGCTTTTGTGTTTCTTATTGAGCCCGGTGTATTTGCTGGGGTGATTGGTGACATAAACGTTTGATATACAGGAGCTCTCTTTTTATTGAACAAAATGGGGGAGGGTTGTTATAAATGATAGGGCTTAATCCACTCCATGAATGGTGGAAGATGAGTAGTTACACAAAATGGTGTCACTACTTCTGGTTGATGCCATTAATTGTAGTGTTTCTCGGAATAGCTCGGGTAGTTTTAACAATCGTTGATTCTGTTTTATTTAAGAAATAGGAATGATGCCGAATGATAAGACCAATATCAATTATCATAGACGCTGCCATGATCTGGTTGGCGTCTTGTTTGTTGTTAAGGAAAGATAAGGGGTGAGGTAGACTTGCAAATTGGAATATTATTAGTGTAAAACAAAAAAACATAGGCTAGTAAACAAGCTGTTTTCACCTTTTATTCATAGAATATGATGAATTCTATTTTTAGAGGAGGGAATCATATCTATGGGATGTAACAATAATTTTGGACATTCTCGAGATTGTAATAGATTTTGGGATGATTTAGTATTTTGCGGATGCGGTCGTAGACGCAGAAGAAACGATTTTAACGACTGTCATTGTAGACGTGACTGCGATTGTGATGAGTGTCGTCGCAGACGTAATCATGACCGTGATCGTGATGATTGTGATGATCGTCGAGATTGGTAAAGCCTTTTAAAAGAGTGCATATCTTTATAGCACTCTTTTTTATTACGATTTTTAATACTTAATAATTTGAAAGGCGCAGTTGAAATTGATCAGTTAATTAAATATAACCTCATCGATTACGCGCTAGACACAAGAAACGAAGAACTGTTCCGTAAGTTGATTGCGAATTAAGGGGGAGAAGAAGCCATGAAAAACACTGGTATCGTAAGAAAAATAGATGAACTTGGTCGTGTAGTGATTCCAAAAGAATTACGTAGAACATTAGGGCTGCATGAAGGTACGGAATTAGAAATCCATGTAGACGGTAAAAACGTTGTTCTTGAAAAGCATGAGAAGGTTTGTGTAGTAACCGGTGAAGCATCCGATGCAAACATTGAGCTGTTCGATGGACAAGTCGTTGTCAGTCAGAAAGGGGCTAAGTTACTGATTGATTCCATTTTTCGAACATTGGCCAAACGAAGAATTTGTAGTAGCGGAAATGGAAAGTAAAGCAAGGTTCCTTTACTGGCAGAAGTTTAGAACAAAGTTTCTAACGATGCCGATGGTTGAATTCATGAAGTTTGTAAAGTGCGAGAACGAAGGTGTTTTTGATATCAAGCGCATGTACAGTGCGGAAAAAGCTTTCAAGAAAATGCAGAATTACCGCAATCTTCATTTTGCTTACATGGGTATGCGAGTAACGTAGCTGGCATGTGGGGTATGATCGTTGGGAACTGGAAAACTCATTTCTTCGTTTTGTTCGATGGAGAAATTGAAAAGCACAACTGTCATCCTTTTCGGGAAATTGCTTACTACGATGATGAGGGTAACGTCGTTCGAAATTATCAAAAAGAAGAGTATGTAGTACAAGAAAAAAGGACTAGCAGTCGTACCTGCTGTCCTTTATAGGAGAAAAATTATTCTGGATTAGAACTACGAATAACCAGAAAACGCGCTTTAAAACAGTGTTGTCAAAGATGTAATAATCTATGCAACAAAAAAGCTTAGTCGGAATTCAAAACACCAAATGGCTTGCATTGGTAACAGGCTCAAAAGTAGTATATGTAAAATGAAAAATTCTATACAAAAAGCAGACAACATTTTCGGTTGTCTGCCAGTTAGTCGAATGAGTTAGCTAATTGTGATAAATTGCATTCCCATTACGAGAAGAGTGAAGCTGCTAGTTCAAACAGCTTGTTGGTATTATTTTCGATATTAAAAAAAATATACAGGAAAAGCAGATAAGTTAAGAACCTACCTGCTTCTGCTGTAATAAAAGAAAGAAGTATTAGCCGTGGATACGGCGGCTTGAAAATAGTATGTATTTTTATTGAAAAAATATTCAAGGGGTGAAGATACTTGGAATGTTTGATAAACGGTGTCTATGAAATTACTGAGTTAATCAGTAAAGCAAAAGAGAAAAACAATGAGTAAATATAACAATAAAAAGGTAAGACTAGACGGCCATGTATTTGATAGTAAAGCAGAAGCGGATTATTACTCCGGGTTAAAAATACGTCAAGCTGCAGGTGAAATTACAAGCTTTGAATTGCAATGAAAAATTAAGTAACTTTAAAAAATGAGATATGTATCGGAGTCTTTTCATGTACAAAAGAATAAGAGATTTCTTCTGAACATTTAAAAGGAATCTCTTATTCGTAATCGGTAAATTAGGTTTTAGAAAAACGAAAAGATTTTGTATGAAAAATAAATAAAAGAATCCGTTCGTTACAAACGGATTCTTCCCACAAGGTCTGCAAGAAATTCAAGGTAACTGGACCAGAGCAACCTGTGAAATTCCTTTTGATAATACTGTATGCAAATGAATCAAAATGGTTAATGGAAACTAAACAAAATCTTATTTTAAAGCTAAAGAATGCCTTGTAGAGCGCTCCTTATAGCTAATTATGAATGTTTATGTTCAATCTTAGATTTCTTGCTTGGAGGAATAAAATGCTCTTAAACAAAGTTTAGATAGACAATCGAGCCCATAATTACAATATAAAATACCGCACAAAAGAAGATTAAAATGTATTTTAATGTCTTGTTCATATTAGTACCGTCCTAAAAGAGGGTTATTTGGATTTTAATATCGTATGTAAAAAAAGGTGCATTTATACAAGGGAAGGGTAGCTAGCAAAAGTAAAACAAAATCTTTATTTAAAAACTAAAGTGCGCTTTTTAAAGCGTTCCTTAAGAAAAATAAAAAAGAATACCTCATGATACTGTATGTATTTTTTTTAGGAATGTGAGGATTTAAAACAAAATCGTTATTTGAGAGAAAGGAGAATGGAAATGTCCTTAGTGGGGAATTTGAAAGAACTCCAAGAAAAAGTCATTGATGAAAAGGTATTGGAATTTGCAGAGGAAATGGAATACGTAATAATCGAAAGTGCTGCAATTGAATATTCAGGTTATAGATATCAAATTCATAAAGAAAATCCAGACAAGCATATTCTGCACTCAAAACCATTCACGGAAAAGTTACAAGAATTAATGGATGGTGTGAAAGTTGAATTTAAGGTAGAAGAAAAGAAAAACATTTTAGGTGGATCTTATTACGAACATTACATCCGTTTTAGTTGGAATGACTAATTTCTTAATAAAAACGCTATTTTAAATAAAAGAACAGCTAGTGAAATCTAACTGCTCAGTTCTTTGAAAAATAAGAATTAGAATTTGTGTTTAAAATGGTTTACATCAATTAACGAAATTGTTGTAGAGAGATTAATAAATCTTTATGAATACGCAATAATGTTTGAACATCATCTTCTTGAAGTTGTTGTAGTGCTAATTCCATTGCCGTGTAGGAAGTAGAGTTTTCAATGGATTTTTTCGATGCTTCTTGTCCTTGGTTTGTTACCTTTAATTTTATTTCTCTACGATCTTCATCTGATTGTTTTCGCTCGATGAGCTGTAGATTAACTAATTCATCTACATTCACACTCACTGTACTTTTAGGAACTGAAAGACGTTCTGAAATCTCTTTAAGAGTAACATTAGGGAGTGCATAAATTGTATTTAAGATACCCATTTGTTGTACTGTTAATCCTAAACTGGAGGCGTTTTGATGTGTGAACTTTATAATTTCTTTGTTTATTGTTACAAATGATTGGACAACTTCTCCTGCTTGTTTGAAACTTTGATTTTTTAAACTCATAATAATCGTCCCTTTTCTTTTTTAATTTAGTTTAACATAGAATAGTTCACCAATGAACTATTTATCTCTAAAGTAATTTAGAAAAGAAATCAATACACGTTATTAATAGAAAACTTAATAAAAATTTCATTTTGTCACAAATAAAAGAGCAGTTAGCCCAGTCTAACTGCTCGATACAAAGGTAATAATCTAGATGCATAGATATTATATGCTGAATTATTGATTTTATTCAAGGAGGAATAAAGTAAAGATTTTTTAGGAAATAGGAGTAGGAACAAAATAGAAGAGCAGCTAGCAAAAGCTAACTGCTTGTTGAAAAAAGAATCCATCCCAGGTTATTTACTGGCAGAGTTTCAAGAAATAAATGATTAAATTAATTTAATTTTTCAATTACAATCGAAGCATTTATATTTGTTTGTGTTCCACCCGCCAAAGTCTGCAAAGTAACCGCAGCAGCGGAAGTATGATTATTAAGGGTAATAATATCACCTGCTGCTAAAGTGAGAATTGTTTGCCCATTGTTTTGTTGAGTACCTGCACCTGATCCATAAATGGAGTTGGTAACGGGAGCCCCATTTAAAAAGAGGGCAAATTGATTAGGTTCAACTCCTGATACAGAAAAAGAAATTTTATAATCTCCAGCATTAATAACTGTCATTTGAGAAGTTCCGAGCGTATGAGTAAAACCGGATGTGATTCTACCGTGTGAATTAAAAAGAATAGGTGCTTCTAAGGCAACAACTTGAGCTGCCGTATTGAAAACATAAGCATACTGGGATAAGCCAGATACTGTAAGACCGGCAGGCCCAGTAGGTCCGGTAGCTCCAGCGGTTCCTGGTAATCCAGTAGGCCCAGGGATGCCTTGGATGCCTTGGATACCTTGAAGCCCAGTTGGGCCAGTCGGGCCGATAGGTCCAATAAGTCCTGGATTACCTTGAATACCTTGGATACCCTGAATTCCAGTTGCCCCATTTATTCCAGTGGGTCCAATAGGACCAATAGGCCCTGGATCACCTTGAATCCCCTGAATCCCTTGACTTCCTTGAGGTCCAGTGGGGCCAGGAATGCCTTGGATACCTTGGATACCTTGAAGTCCGGTTGGTCCTGGTGACCCAGTTGGTCCAGTGGGGCCAGTCACTCCGGTTGGTCCTGGTGGTCCCCCGGAAGGTCCAGTCGGGCCCGTTGGTCCTGGCGGTCCCCCGGAAGGGCCGGTAGGTCCAACAGCTCCAGAAGGTCCAGTTGGACCTACAGAACCAGGAATGCCAGGAATCCCTTGAGGTCCGGTCGGGCCAGGAATCCCTTGAATGCCTTGAATGCCAGGAATGCCTTGAATACCAGGAATCCCTTGAATTCCAGTGACCCCCGTTATTCCAGTGGGTCCAATAGGGCCTTGAATGCCAGGAATGCCTTGGATGCCTTGGATACCTTGAATTCCAGAAGGTCCAGTTGGACCAATAGATCCAGAAATCCCAGGAATCCCTTGAGGTCCAGAAATACCTTGAGGTCCAGTAGGTCCCAGGTTACCTTGAATTCCAGTAGGTCCGGTAGGTCCCCGAGGTCCACTTGAAGGTCCGGTAGCTCCAGTAGGTCCCGAAGGTCCAGTAGCACCGGTTAATCCAGTAGGCCCTATTTGAGGTAAAGGAAAGGGTATGTGACAACAATGCTTTTTAAATTTACTCATTTTTACACCTCCCTTATAAATTAACTATCAATTTATATTTATACTTTAACAACTTATGAGTAAACAGACACAGGGGTGTAAGGAAAAAACCTATGAAAATTACATAATAGGTTTTAAGAGCAAGCCTCTATTTTAAATTCCATACCAAAAAGAGCACCATATATAAGTGCTCTTCTGACCAAGACTTATTGTAAACCTATGACTTGTGAGTGTTCTCGAAATTAAGATATAATTCAAAAATTATTTAGTGCAGGGGATATTAAAAAAGAGCGCTTCGGAAAGCGCCCTTCTGTAACGACTATCCATTCTAAAAAGAAATGATGCAATATATCATATGAAATTATGTGAATTTAGTTGTGTGTATTTTGTATAAAAATTTCATTTTGTAGAAATAAGGAAACTAAAAAGAGCACCATGCATCAGTGCTCTTTAAGATAGGAGGTAACACTTTGAGCTGGATGGTTAGGTTAAAAATATATGATGTAGAAAAGGAATAAGACCTAAATTTTATTATTAACTCAATATAAAAGAGCAATTAGCTTTTGCTAATTGCTCGGCCCAAGGTAATAGACATAGAGTAGGTATTAGTAAAATTGGCTATTCACGAGCCTGTTTACAGTGTAACCAAGATTATTAAATGTATTCCCTCTTTAAAAATCTATTCAAACAGTGTTATTTAAAGAGGGAGTGGAGTAATGAAAAAGAATACTTTTCCTTTAAACATGAAATGATTTTTTAATTCTCAGTATTATATGAGTGCTAAGACAAAAATGTGTAATTAAAAGAGCAGCTAGCAAAAGCTAACCGCTCGGCTCTCGACCAAGAAAGCTAGAGTGGGAAGAACTTAAAGCTAACTTTATAAAGTCTTATATAGTATCGGGAAAATTTAGATTTTTATTCGTGTAAAACATAAAAAGAGCCGCTAACAAAAGTTAGCCGCTAAGCCCTCGGGTATGAAGGGAATTTAGAAACTGTATTTTTATTATTAACGGAATGTTGAATTTTATTCGGTTGAGCCTAAAAAAAAGAACTATATATTAGTGTCCTACAGACCTAGTCTCTTATAGTAACAGTTACTGGCGTTATGTGTAAGAACTACACGTTTATCTTGAAAATAATGATTATTATTCACATATAAATTCACAATTAAAGCACAATCGCATCAATACGCTCACAGTTAACTACAGTGATATCTCCGCTTTCATCTATAAATGTAGCAAGGCCGAATCTATTATGGAATCCTACAAATATAGAAGCTTTTAATATTGTGCCGTTAACTAACAGCTGTTTTATTTTTTTTCCTAAGTAAAATGTTTCTAAAAGATAACAAATATTTTTAGAACTCTCTTTTGGGGTTGGGATAAAAGAAATTCGGTTATTTGGAAGAGATGTTAGATTAGGATTGAATACTTTGGGAGTAATAGCATAGTTGATGAAAACTGACATTTTTCCGGCTCCTCTATTTTATAATTTATATTGAAATATGCTGTATGAAATAGGGCTTTTTTCAAAGCCCCATCTTTATTCTACTCAGCTTCAATTCTAAGCGCTTGAATATCACGACAGTCCAAAACAATTATAGAGCCAGGTTCTGTTGTGTTGTCTACAAATGTTACACAAAAATTATCTGGATTAAAGTTAGTAAAAATAAGATCCTCTAGTGTTGTTCCTGTAAGGAAAACATCTACTTCTGTACCTAACTGTAATCTTTCTAATTGTTCACATACACATTTTGTATGCTCAGCCATATAAAAACCTCCTTTCCTCGATTTACTATTAAAATATGTATAAATTAAATAGAATGATTGGAGTAATAGCTTAATAATACTAATTATTTTGCTAGTTAATATGTTTATAAAATAATACTTTGAATAGAAAGCGAGGTTTTGAAAAAGGAAGATAACGTAAAGCTTTTAGGTGATGATGGGATGTTAGGGATGGAGTACAAGGAAAGACAAATTCATGTATTTAACACAGAGGGCAATGTGATGGAATTACTTTCAACAAAAGAACAGGTTCAAGAGGCTATCGATTTTCTTGAAGAATGTAAAAAGGAAATGAAGTAAAAGTTCAATAGAGTAGATCGAACGGAGGGAAACCGTATCGTATAAATCAAGAGGGGATTCCAGATAAGGAAATCAGCATTATGTATGAGTGTAGCTTTACCTATGTTGGAAAACTCAAGAAGAAGTGGGAACGTGAAGGGAAATGGACGGGGTCAACTGATATGAGAAAAATCAAAAAAGTCTAGTGTTTCTCCAAGCACTCAAGCATAAGCCGTATGGAAAGCAAGTATTGCGCAAATCGGGTATTTGCAAGTGCATTATATAACGTTTATCTGGTGGGTAGTTTGGATCGCAGTAATCTTTACGCAGGTTTTACATGATATTGAAGTTTTTGATAAAGACCAAATTTGAATTTTGTATAAAAATTAAAGAAGCCTATACTTAAATATAGTATAGGCTGAGTGATTAAAATTAATCGGTTATTAATTTCGAATAAATATTTAAATCAATAAGCTTTCCAGCTGATTTTTCGCTTTTTCTTAGAGTCCCTTCAAAAGTGAATTGTAATTTTTGTAATACTTTTATAGAGTTCACATTTTTAGGTTCAACTTTTGCTTCGACACGATTTAGTTTCAGATGTGTAAAAGCGTAATCTAATAGAGCAGAAATCGCTTCAGGAGCATAACCTTTGCCCAAAAATGTTTTCGAAATATCATAACCAATCTCTGTTTTTGAGTTTTCGAAATCTAAGAAATTATAGCCACATGAACCGATAATTTGATTAGATTCTTTTTCAATAATAGTAAAACGGAGAGCTTTGTTATTTTGAGCAAGTTCATTGAGAAAATGAATCATATCTTTTGCTTGGTTTTTATCAGTGAAATTGCTTATATTCATGAATTTTGTAACGTCACGATTAGACCATATTTTAAGCATGCTTAATGAATCAGATTCCTTCATTTGTCTTAAATGTAATCTTTGTGCTTGTAATTCTGTAATCAATACTTTTACCTCCATTATGTTGTTGTGATGGGTAGATTAAAAATATTGATATCTGCGCATAATTCAGTCCCTTCTGGATTAGTTAACTTCCATTATATAAGAAATTACTAAATTGAACAAAAGTGTTATTTTATAGTAATGCAAAAAGAGTACATATCGAATATGTACTCTTGAAAAAAGGAAGTGTATATAAGTGATGAAACACTATACTATAACATATGCTTGTCTCATTTAAAAGTGCAAGGAATATAATAAAATAGTTATTTGAAATAGAAAGGGGCATGAAAAGAAATGAAAGAGAAATTTGTTGAAGAAATGACACTTGCAGAAATATGGGAATAAATTGAAAAAGATGGTGGGATTCAGATTCATTCTGAAAGCTAAAAATGAACAAAATTCTTATTTTATGCATAAGAAAAAAGACAACATCCGAAAGGGGTGTTGTCTCAACAAATGTAAAATTCTATGAAAGAAAAGAGGAGATACAATAATATATGCTTGTCCAATTTAAATGTGAAAAGATTTTAACAAAAACACTATTTTAATAAGGAATGGCTCTTACTTAAAAGTAAAGAACGTATGGAAAGTTTCAAAATGTTTTTGATGGATTACTAGTTAGGAAAATATAAATCTGGAAATAAAGCTTGATATTCTGGGAGTAATCGAAGATCAATAGTTGAAGTTGCAAAGAATAGATATTTTTTTTCTAATTCATCAAGCGTTGCTAGGTGATGAGTACCTAAGCCATGCTGGATGCTATGTCTAGAAAGAGTCGGACCAATTTGTAATTTTCGATTTTTCATAGCTTTATTCCATGGGCTGTAAAAAAATTTTAAAACGAAAGCAGGATACATGTAAACGGTAAATGGATGAAACGACCAATGTCGCCCCGCCGAATAGTTACCTTGCGAGTAATTGTGGAGGAATCTGCCACCGTAGTATGGGGCAGGTGGAGTAGGATGGATTATTATCCCATGGTAACGCTGTTTGACAAGGGGAATGCCGTATCTCGGATTGGTATAACCGTGAGAAGGTTCATCCACCATTAGAATAGTCCTAATGGAATACATGTTTTTCCCTAAAGTAGCAAGAGAAGAGAAAAAGGCTTCCTTATCAACACAGCAAAGAAATTCAGTGGTATTTAAAACCATTTTCCATCCCGTAATTTCTTTTTCTATTTCCATTACTTCTTGATCAACTAATAAGGCATCAAACTCTAATACTTTTGAATCTCGGATTTCCCAATGAGGTGCAAATAATTTGCATATTTCAACCGAACGATCAGTAGATCTACGATTAATAAGAATGCCATGATCAAATAGTTTTGTGTGGTGCATTAACCACCATGGGAGTAAATACTCTTCATTGTAAAAATGTGAAATTAAAGTTGTACTAATTAGAAACACCTCCGTTTAACAATGGATAAAATCTTTTTTGTTTTATTATAATATGTTGCTTATCCTAATAATTCTTAGGTATTAATTTAAATGAGTTTAAAACCCAAAAAGATATGTAAAAAAATTGTGTAAACACATTTAAATAAAAATTTCATTTTGTATTAATTTAGAACATAAAAAAGAGCACTTAATAAAGTGCTCTCGTGACGAGGCTCATTTTGTAAAGACTATTTCAATTTATAAAGAAAGGAACACATAATATTTTATGAAGTTATTTTCGATTAAGTGTGTATCTTTTATACAAAATTTTACTTTATAGGAAATGAAAAAGAGCATCATGTGTAGATACTCTTTGATCAAGAATTTCAGGAGAAAACATATAATGTAAGTTTGCTCATTATAATGTATGCATGCAATTTTTTCTTGTGTCTTTCATATAAAAAAGAGCACATATTTATAGTGCTCTAAAGTTAGGAGGTAACTCTGTCTTTGAACAAAATGAGCTACGTTGTAGATATATGTAATAAATAGAATGATAAGAACAAAAAAATAGCTAGCAAAAGCTAGCTACTTAGCCCCAGGGAAGGGAGAGGAGCGATCAATTAGGTCTAAGTTTGGAATAAGGGTTTTAGATTTTAAGACCTAACCTAAATATAGTATGGATTTTATTTGAGCTATTATGCATATAACTGGTTCCTCTTAAAAGAATGATCAACAAAAAAACAGCTTGCAAAAGCTAACTGCTCCAATCTTAAAGAAATATTAACTGAAATGTCTTAGAAGTTTCTGTATTTAAAGTATGTATCAAAATTTAAAGTATATTTAGTGTATTAAAAAAGGGGACTTCAAAGAATTCCCTTTCTCGAAGTAAATAATCAATGATATTATTTAAGGTTTAAAGAAATTTTATTGGAAATTGGTCAAAAAAGTATACAGATTTCATATAAAATTTTTGAAATAAAAAAGAGCACCATTATATGGTACTCTTCTATGAATCAGTACACCATTCAAATATTGTTAATGTTTGTGAGTCATGAACAATTAAATGGTTTGAAAAGTAAGGATTCAAGATAATGTATGTAAGATGAGTATAAGTTGTTACAAAGAAATAAAAATTAGTCGGCAAGAGCAAAATGATTAGCTCTTAATGGAAAATACAATGCATTATTAGAAACTCATGATACAAACAACTAGGTTGTGAGGGTTAAAATTTTTCAAAAAACTTCATTTGATATTACTCTAGAATGGAATTATTGAACTTATAAATTAATATGTCTTTTCATTTATTGATAAAATAAACACGTTGATAGGAGTAATAATGTATTCCTTTAAAAATATGCGTTTTTATTAGGAAATTAATCTAAGCACTAGATAAATAGATGCGTATACTTATATTATGTGAGTTGTGAAAGTAATTAAACTGAATTTTTATAGTTTAATTATTAGTAACTATTTTTATTCTAAGAAAAATGAATATTCAAAAATATTCAACGCTATTACAATTGAGTGTTTCTTAGTATAAGAGTATTCTCTCAAAATTATTAAATAAGGAGGAAATAAATGAAACATAATGATTGTTTTGATCATAATAACTGCAATCCGATTGTTTTTTCAGCAGATTGTTGTAAAAATCCACAGTCAGTTCCTATTACTAGGGAACAATTAAGTCAATTAATTACTTTACTAAACTCATTAGTATCAGCTATTTCAGCATTTTTTGCAAATCCAAGTGATGCAAACAGAGTAGCGTTATTCAATTTGTTTAATCAATTTTTAATTTTCTTAAATTCCTTATTACCTTCCCCAGAAGTTAATTTTTTGAAACAATTAACTCAAAGTATTTTAGTTTTATTACAATCTCCAGCTCCTAATTTAGGACAATTGTCTACATTATTGCAACAATTTTATAGCGCCCTTGCACAATTCTTCTTCGCTTTAGATCTTATCCCTATATCCTGCAACTCAAATGTTGATTCTGCAACTTTACAACTTCTTTTTAATTTATTAATTCAATTAATCAATGCTACGCCAGGGGCGACAGGTCCAACAGGCCCAACAGGTCCAACGGGTCCTGGAGGTGGAGTAACAGGTCCAACAGGCCCAACAGGTCCTGGAGGTGGAGCAACAGGTCCAACGGGAGCAACAGGTCCAACAGGCCTAACAGGTCCAACGGGAGCAACAGGTCTAACAGGAGCAACAGGTCTAACAGGAGCAACAGGTCTAACAGGAGCAACAGGTCTAACAGGAGCAACAGGTCTAACAGGTCCAACAGGGGTCCAACAGAACAGGAGCAACAGGTATAACAGGAGCAACAGGTCCAACAGGTCCAACAGGTCCAACAGGTCCAACAGGTCCAACAGGTCCAACAGGAGCAACAGGTCCAACAGGCCTAACAGGTCCAACAGGTCTAACAGGAGCAACGGGAGCTGGAGCAGTTATTCCGTTTGCATCAGGTGGACCAGTAGCATTAGCAACTGTTTTAGGTGGATTAGCAAACACAGGAGCACTTCTTGGATTTGGAAGTTCATTCTTCCCTGTAATTGTCCCACCTGGTGGTCCAATTACTATAGGTCCTGTACCTCCAGTATTTGATTTTGCATTTGTAGCCCCTCGCGCAGGTACAATTACTTCGTTAGCAGGGTTCTTTAGTGTAACTGTAGCGGTTGCTTTAGCATTAGGAAGCATACAAATTCAAATGCAGTTGTACAGCGCACCAGCAGCAAGTAATACTTTCACTCCAGTAGGTGTACCATTACTATTAACACCAGCATTTAGTGGTCTAATTGCTATCGGTGCTACTTCAAGTGGCATTGTCGGAGAAGCAATTGCGGTCGCTCCACAAGATAAGATATTACTTGTTGTTTCATCAACTACACCTGGTTTTGATATAGCTACTGCTATTACAGGCTTTGCCAGTGCAGGTATAACATTCGTATAATCACTTGTAAGTTTTGTAGTTGAAAATTTTGATATAAAAAAGAGACTGTCAAAAAAGTATCCACAGATTAACTTTTGAAGACAGTCTCTTTTTTTAATTGTTTTTATACTTTATGCCTGGTGAAAACCATTAAATATGCTTAGAGAATCTGGTGAGATTTTGTTAAGTTAAATGATCACTGCTAGTAAATTACATAATAATAGACGTAAAAAATCAAGGTTTACAGCAGATTGTGGATTACAAACTAATTTCATACACATATAAAGGTATATATCTAAAATATTTAAAGTTTTAGCCTTATACATGTAAGGATTGAGACGTGGGAGGATTATATTTGGACCAATTATCATTTTTCAAGCATATAGAGGAGAAAGAAATCCGACCTTTCGTGATAGAAGAGTTGCGAAAATACAGAGTGTTACGTATTAGATTCCAAAATCAGCAAGAAAGAACGGAATTGGGAGCAGAATTGCTGTTTCCTGAGTTAAAGCAAGTGGACAAACATGAGTTGAAGTATAGACAGTTAAAACGAGCTTTTGAGGAAGCTCTCGATGAGGATGAAAAAAGGATTCTTGAAATCAAGTATATGAGCATTAAAGAATTGAATGATGATTATATTTATACTGTTCTTGGTATGAAACGAGGAAGGTTTTATAGAAAAAGAAAATCTGGAATCGTTAATTTGGCTATAGCATTAGGTATGATATAAAAAATAATAGAACTTTTTGGGCACTGTTTTGGGCACTAAATAGGGTACCTTTTTACATTGGGATCAACGGTACGATATTCCTACAGTTACTGGTTCTTTGAAAAGAGCATAACGTGGGGATAACGTATCTATGCGCTCATAATCAATGATTATAGCACACCTTTATCAAAACGTTACCGGAGAACGGGCATGGGCGGTAAGAATCCGCAAAAAGGACGAAAAGACCAGCAAGAATCTTCTCAACGAATTAATCATTTAGAGACTCAAGTAGAACAGTTGACTAGGGAGATGCAACAAGCAACACAGCAGATGAACCAAATGAACTCTGCTTTACACTAGTGCACAATATGCTGGTAACAGTATGGTTGCATTACGCGAAAGATTCGGTGGAGTGAGTGAAACACAAGCAACGATGATACAAGGTCTAGAACGAGCCAGTGGAGCATTGTTTTCAACAGGTGCAGCCGCGACAATTGCTGGTGGAGCAGTCGCTATGGGGCTTGGTTCAAGTGTAAAAGTAGCAGCTGATTTTGAGCAACAGATGGCTATGGCTAAAGTGGGTGCGATTTCTGGTGCGACAGGAAATCAATTAGGCAGTTTAACTGAAACCGCTAAAGAGTTAGGAGCATCCACTACCAAGTCAGCTAGTGAAGTTGCAGTAGGTATACAGAACTTAGCCGCTTCAGGCTTCGAGGTAAAACGATATTATCGGAGCAATGCCTGGTATTATCGCTGCTTCCGAAGCCGCACAGGAAGATATGGCTATGACCTCTGAAACTGTAGCAGCCGCTTTAAATGTTTTTGGTATGGAAGCGAAAGAGTCTTCTCATATAGCGGATGTATACTTTCTCAATCAGCCAATCAATCTGCTGCAGGTATCTTGGATATGCAGTACAGCTTTAAATATGCAGCACCAGTTGCGAAAATGCTTGGTATATCCCTTGAGGGATTATCTGCCGCTACTGGTATCATGACAGACTCAGGTATCAAAGGCGAACAAGCAGGTAAAGCCTAAATAATTCCGATTATCATACCAGAAGATGTCCAAGGTGGTTTTTGCAGGGCAATATACCAAAAACGATTGATAGAGAATAAAATACTGGAAAGATAAAACAAACCATATGTGAGTAAGAATACCATGATACTAGATTTTCTCATAAACATTCTCCTTATTTTATAGAAGATTACAGAACTCTATACAATAGTATGTCCTTTCAATATATAAAATTATTATATTCAATATGTACATAGGTATTTTTACATTTTGATTAAAGTTACTTAGTGTTACGGTATACAGAAAAAAGAAACTGGGGGATATAGCAACAAAGTACGATTTATTTATAAGGTATAGTAATAGAGGCAATAAAAAAAGTGCTAACAAGTTTGCAAACGAACTTGCTAACACCTATACAAAATAGACATAAAATATCGCTGATATGTCTTCTTTAAAAATAGCTTTAATTAATGAAATAACACTTATACGAAAAACTCATAAAATCATTCTCAATATCTAAATTTAACAATGTCTGTTTCTATGATGCTCCATCTTGGCAGGACAAAGATGTGTCTGTCTCTGTAGATGCAGGATTAGGATTTACGATTGATGCGAATGTAACTGTCTATGGAACATCAATCACAATATAAAGTACACAATAGCAAAGGTAAAACATACTAAGTAACGGTAAATGAAGCCTATGTATATGTAAAGTGATTTTCACAAAAGAACAGTTTTGTGTACAAAAATAAGAGCCATCCTATTGGATGGCTTTTATAGTTTATATTAACTAATTCATTGAATTTAAATTCTATATTCAAACCGAAAATGTCTGTACATACAGTTTTCATCATTGGTTCAATATGCGATACATTTATGTACATGTCGTGGATTATTCTGTCACGATAGTATATTGCATCGAATAAAGAAGAACACAGTCAATCTACTCTCGTATATCCTCTGTAACAATGATTTTTGATACTTCATTCAAATCCTCAAGTATTTCGTGGGTTTTTCATACTATCTTACACTAATTCACTATATATCACCCTTTATTTATTATGGTTTTTAAAATAACTATTTACATATAATTTGTATTAGTGTACTATTCGACTAGTACACTAATACAAAGGAGGAAAGAAATGAAAACTGAGTTTTCTCCTAATATCCCCATTTATGTTCAGGTAATGGAATACATCAAAAAAGAAATTGTAACAGGACGTTTGGCACCAGGTGAAAAAATTCCTGCTGTACGTGAATTAGCAAGTGAATTACAAGTGAATCCAAATACAATTCAACGTACGTTTCAAGAGCTAGAACGGGAAGGTATTGCTGAGACACGTAGAGGAACAGGAAGATTTGTAACAATGAATGAAAAAAAAATTACAGAGCTACGCAAAGAAATGGCAAAAGAGTTGCTTGATAATTTTATAAATGGAATGAATAACTTAGGATTTATGGAAGAAGAGATTTTCTCAATACTCCGTTCTTCTTTTGAAAACAAAAAGGAGGAAAATGAATGAAAGAATTATTGGAAATTGAAAATCTATCAAAAAGATATGATTTAAAAACAGTGATTCAAGATGTAAGCTTAACAATATCAGAAGGGAAAATTATCGGTCTTGTTGGTGAAAATGGTAGCGGTAAAACGACATTATTAAAAATGATTTCTGGTTTACGCTTTCCTTCTAAAGGAAGTATTACAATTAAAGATAAAAAGGTGGGATTAGAAACGAAAAAAATCGTTTCATTTATGCCTGATAGTCCTGTTTTTGAAAAATGGATGACTGTAAAAGATGCCTTGTTGTTCTATCGATATATGTATGCTGATTTTAATCTACAACAAGCAATAGAATTAATAGCTAACTTTAAAATCCCGATAGAGGAGAATATAAGCATCTTATCAAAAGGGAAAACAGGGATATTACAGCTAATATTAACCTTTTCAAGGAAAGCAAAGGTATATGTATTAGACGAGCCATTAGGTGGAATTGATCTTGTTTCTAGAAAGCATATATTAGATTTAATTCTTAACTTTTATCGTGAAGATAGTACCATTCTTATTTCGACTCATTTAATAGAGGAAATTGAAAATATATTTGATGAGGTAATCTTTTTAAAAGACGGGAGTATTGTATTGCATGAAAATGTAGAAGAAATTCGTTTTCACCATGGAAAAGCAGTACATGAGTTATTTAAGGAGGTTTTTGAGAAATGAATCCACTTTTTCGTTATTTACTTAATTGTAATAGAAAAAAGATAGCCGTCTTTTATTTTGGATTTATTACTATTTCGTTACTTCTTTTATTTAATATGATGGGACTATCGAAGGTTACAAATCAGCTTACAAAGGATATAACATTAGGTATATTTATTTCAATAATAGGTAGCGCTGCATTTTTACTGCTTTTAATAGCTTTGCCTTCTTTCAATAAAGTGCTAAAAAATACTATGATACGTTATACAGCCGTCTCAGGAAAAAAATATATATATGCAAATTTATTCTTTTTCACGTTAATGTTTATTCTCTTACTAGTAATAGGCATAATTTTTCTATACTATTTCTCCCAAAGTACCTACGGTGGAAAAGTAGTCGGGGGATACCAACAAGAATTTCATGAGTTATATGCATATGGATTTCTTCATCACATACTTTCTGTTTTATTATGGGGAATCGATTTCATGAGTATATTAATCTCCTGCTATTTCATCATGGTAATTACAAAACTGATTCCTATAAAGTCATCAATAAGTAAGATGATTTTATCTGTTATTTTCTTTGCTTTATTTTTAACAATCCAAACGTTCGTGCTGGATGTTTTAAGTAGATTAGAGAAATATGTAATCACCATAAAGAGTACGGGGTTCATAGATAAAAATGGTTTTATTGACACATCACTATATCCTAGTGAAGGATTCACTATTTTAGATGTATGTTTTACTTGCATATTCATAATTGTCTTAACAGCTATGACAGGTCGTATCATTGATAAAAAATTAGAAATATAAAGCTTCACTTTAAAGATAGAATGTATTTAGGAGGAAAAAATGAGAACAACTAATCCAATATTAAAAAAAGAAAAATTTCATAAAGAGGAGACAAATGCTTCTACGATGACTATTGGTGGAACAATAGTAAAAACATTCATTTTGCTTACCTTACTTCTTGCAGCGTCTATCTATTCATACGTACAGATGATACAAGGAACAATGAAAATACCTGTGTTAATTGGAATTATAATAGTTACTCTAATTGTCGCATTTGTAGTTATATTCATTCCTCGCATATCCCCAATTTGCGCACCGATTTACGCAGTATTACAAGGGATTTTATTAGGAAGTATTTCAGCGTATTATACAATGCGATTTGGTGATTCTATCGCTTTAACTGCCGTATTACTAACAATTTCGATTTTATTTGCCATGTTAGTGTTATACGCAACTCGAATAGTAAAAGTAACTAAAAAGTTTCGTGCGGTTGTAACGGTTGCAACACTTGGAATTCTTATTATGTATTTTATTGTTTTCTTACTGGGCATCTTAGGGGTGACTGTTCCATACATTCACCAAGGTGGGACAATAAGTATCATTATAAGTACAATGGTAATAATTGTTGCTGCATTAGATTTATTACTAGATTTCGATTCAATTGAAAATGGTGTTCATAGTAGAGCACCAAAGTATATGGAATGGTACAGTGCAGTAGGGCTTATGATGACATTAGTATGGTTATACTTGGAGATCCTTCGTCTGGTTTCTTACATTATGAAAAACAAAGATTAAAAAACATCCTGCATGTTTCAAACATGCAGGATGTTTTTGTGAAGGTTTGTGTAATAGAAGAAATATAAAAAAGTGCTAACAAATTTGCAAACGAACTTACTAACAGCTATACAGAATAGACATAAATTATCGTGTCTTATTTGAAAATAGCTTTAATCAGTTAAATTAAACTTATACGAAATGCTCATAAAAATAGTCTTAATACCAAGAGTTTAACCATCCAGATATTTTATTGGTATTGAGTCGAAACCGGGACATGATATTGATTTCTACTCAATTGATGAATGTTTAAAAGAGCGTCAGCCAGAAGAGCCAATTTATAAAGAATGGATTTCTGCATCGGACTGGTTCCGTACTTTAGTTGAAGAGCAAATTGCACGGTTAGATACTATCGCTGAACAAGTGACAGAGTCTGACTGCAAGTGAATGAAACAGCATTTTATTATCAATAGTTAATATGAATATTAATTTCGGGAAATGGCTTATACTTTAGAAAAGTGGCGAGTGAATACAGATGTAAAAGAAGTAATTGGATAAAAAAGGTATTACTAAACTTAGGAATAGACAATACCTTTTTATAGTTATTTTTGTAAAGTTATTGTAAATTGCAAATATAATACACTATTTATATTGTATAATTCTAATGTATTGTATTTAATATTAGTAGGTGGTGATGTATATGTTGTGTTTTATAAAATATAGAAGATAAGCAATTATTATTTTTTATTTATAATGTATTATTTGAATAAATTAATAATAATTTAATTTTAAAGAACCGGGTTTTAATTGATTAGATTATGTAACGTAACGGTTTCTTCTAGTTTTTAGATGATCAAGGCAAATGAAGAAAGGAAGTATTCATTACATGGAAAAACTACGGTTATTAACATTTGAGAATATAGTAGAGCCGCTTTTAAATGAAAGTGTATCATTTATATACTTTCCTATCGAATGGCTTGATATTGTAGAAATACATTATAAGACATTTTTATTAACAAGTAAGTTAAAACGATTGAATGAAAGATTATATGATATGTTTTCTGATATATTATTTATTCAGCATAATCCATATGTATTAAATGAAAATATACCATGGATTGTATGTAAAGAACCTATTAGAAAAGAACAACTCGATTATATTTTCCAAAGTTGGTATGAGATTATTCATGATTGGAAACCTAATAAATTAATAGAATCGCCAAAATATGAATGGCATTACGATTTAATTTCTAATTTAACAGTACTACATGATAATGAAATATATTCTAAGTGGGTGCCCGCTTTAATTTCACATATTTTTTGTGAACAATCTGTACGATTAGAGAATATTAACGAAGAAGATATATATTTTTCTCCTCTTAGATCACAAAATATTTGTGAGGCAATGTCAGAGCCTATTAAAGATGAAAAAACACAAGATTATTTCGCCTACGTATATCGGTTCGAATGTATCACGCGCGGTGGCGAGAATATTCCGTTATTAAATGTTTCAATAGGAATTCGGAGGTTTTATCAAGAATATAATCATCCAGATATTCCTTTGCTATTAAGACGTAAACGGGGCATGATATTGGTTTCTACGCCAGAATTTGCATCGAATAATAAGAAATTACGGTTTGTAAAACTAAAAGTACAACAAGCTACAAACGGCATAAAATGGATTAAGATATTTAGAAATTTAAAAGATGATTTTCGTATAGGTGGAGAAGTTGAATTAGAGCATATTCTTCAATATCCGAAAGATTATATGCTAGGAGAAAATCTTAGGGTGTTACTTCCATACAATGAGAGAATATATAAAGTTCAAGGTACTAAAATAAAACCCGGTATAAAAGTAAAGGAAAGAGAGTATCTATTTAAAGGGTTTCAGCAAAAATTCACTTATTTCACATTACTACCAGAATGTAAAAAGATAGCAACAAATAATGAAAATGAATTATTCCCTTTAATTGCACCAAAAGGATTAGAGACGATAACGCTAGAAATATGGTCTGAAAAAATATCGTTGGAAGTTGAACAAGCGTTATTTGAAAGTGAAATTGTGTTAGCTCAAATCGGTGAGTCGTTATATGTATTAAATGCAGATTCTCCAGTATTATTAAAAATAGTAAGATATAATATTGAAAAAGTATTACAAAATCCATATAAAATGCAATATTGCCAGAAATACAAAACAAATTTAGTAGAGGATGTTATGAAAGCGGTTTATGCTACTGCAGGTGAGCGCAATGATGCGGCATTGGCGTTAATCGCAATGGAAAATTGTGATGGGCGTGAAAAAATTGATCCAAAGCAAATCGTTAGAGAAGGGTTTGTACGAACTAACCGTATTTCAGCATTTATTAATTTATTTATTGGCCAAAGTGTATCTCGTAAAACAATTATAAATTGTATCCTTAGTTTATTAGAACAAAAAGGATTTTTGAAACGTAGTTGGAATAAAATAAATTTACCTTGTACATATGTTAATTTATCAATTGAGCGAATCTCGAAATTTGATTTCTTACCTATTTTTTCACAAATAAAAGGAAAAGAAATTTCATATAAACTATACGGGAATACAGAGTGGCAAACGATTGATCGTTTATTATTAAATATAAATAAACATAATGCCTTTTTACCGCAGCCTTCAAAAAGAAATGATATGGGTATTCTATTTAAACAATTTGTTTCTGAAACATTAACAGAAATTTTACAACATGCAAAAGAGGAAAATGAGCAAGTATATTTTATTATTGATGCGAATTTAAGAAAATATTGGATAAAAGAGTTACAAAATAAAAAAATTGATATAGATATTTTACCGGAGATTGTTCCTGATGCGCTAAAGGTCCCTAATTTAAACATTATAAGAATAAATACATCTTTTGATACACCAAAATACGGTGTGATAGAACGTGATGATGTTCCTGAAGATACAAGTTTATATGTAGATCAAAAAGGGATGTATTATAGCACTGGCGAGTATTCACTAAATGGTAGTGAAACATTGCAGCGATACATACTTGAAATATTAACGCTAGGTGTAAAACCTGTAGAAAGGAATTATATTGCTAAAATGATACACTATATGTGCTGTAATTCAAGTATGCTTCAGGAAAAAAATATACATATGCCGTATTCTATGCATATGGCGAAAGTAATAAAGAGCTATATGACTGATATAGATGCAAGAGAGTTTAAAGAGTTTGATGATGAATTGGATGTAGATATAATGAAAATAGAAAAGAAAGATTCAATTATTTTGCTTTAAATAATAGTAGACAAATCCTGCTCGTTATATTGATCAGGATTTGTCATTTTTTCATGTAAATAAGGATATCCTTTGTCATGTATCTTTTCTTTTATGTATTTACTTTATTTACATACAGGATTAAGATATTTTTTAGAAATACAAAATCTACATCATATGGAAAAGCAATATGAATTGATTCAAAAGAAATTTGAAAGGAATGAGGAATTGTGAAGAAATTAGATGTGTTATTAATGATATTAAGCGGCCTCTTTCCAGTTGCAGGAATTATGAAGCAAATCCCACTAGAACAATCTTTATATATCGGAGGCCTTTTATTTTTTACTAGTTTCGGTAGCTATTTTGCGAAAAAAATATATTCACGTATATGTAGTTGGATAGCGTATGCGCCATTTATAACACTGCTGTTAGTCATTTGGCATCAAGATATTTCAACAAGTTCAATAATAGGGAATGCGAAAATCGCCGCTTGTATCGCTTTAATTCCATGTTTATTCCGTTTTCGTACATATGGACTTACTTTCGGTTTATTCTCATTATGGGCCGCTTTACTTTGGGATATTAAAGAAGTACAGTCGTTAGTCATACTTGAACGTATGTCGAGTTTAATGACAAGTCATTACTTATATCTTCTACTGTTAGTTGGAGGACTTATATTAGGTGGATTACTTGCGATGTTATTACATCGTAAAGAGCAGGATGATAATAAAGAAAATATAAATCTATTTCAACAAAAAAAGAAGCGCAAAAAATTATCATTTAAGATTCCACTTCCTAGATTACCGAAATTAAAGATCAAATTATTTAAGTTTGGTGGAAAAGTATCAAAACGAAATACGCCAGAAAAAATACGTGAGCATAATTACGAAGAACCAGCTCAAGCTGCAACATATGAAATGACAGAGCAAATAGATCCATATAAAGAAGGTATCGCTCAAGGACAAACGAGGATGGAACGTCGTAGAAATAGGTATAATGCATAAGATATTTGAGTAACCCTTTAATGATTTATCATTGAAGGGTTTTTTATGTAATTATATATAGATTGCTAATGAGGAATTTATAGCATACCCTAAAGTTAAGGACTTAAATAAAATAATGGGAGGACAAAATGCTTATTATTACATATATTTCTGTCTGTATATTATTTTTAGTTAGCTTTTTACATGTTTACTGGGCTTTCGGAGGTAAGTGGGCGACAAATAGTGTCATTCCAACAAAATCTGGAGAAAAGGCGTTTATACCAGGTGTAGGAATGACATTGTTCATTGCTTTATTATTAAGTATGGCGGCAATAATTTTATTACAACAAACAAATGTTGTTCATTTCGAAGTTCCTAATATTATCGTTCAATTGGGCTCCTGGATTTGTATGATTGTTTTTTTTATAAGAGTAATTGGTGAGTTTCATTATTTTGGAATCTTTAAGCGAAAAAAAGATACGTATTTTGCTAAAATGGATACTGTTTTATATATACCACTTTGTGCATTTTTATCTTTATCGTTCTTACTAGCAATTATAACGTGAACATAAAATAGTAACTGCTTTTTCTAAAATAAATAAACGTGAATTAGCAAGGAGTAAAAGTGAGAAATCTAGTAGTAAATAAAAAGGATGTAAGCGTCTTCTTATCGAAATATAGATTATTATGAAAGGCGGTGACACTATGAAGTATGTTAAAGTCTGTATGAATGGCGGAAGTGAACACAAATTCTCGATGACTTTAGATCGGTTTGAAGAACTTATTACTACAGAGAATGGACTATTAGAAAATAAATTAGTTAGTATTGAAAATGTAATGATTAATCCTACTAATATATCTTCTGTAGTTGAAAAAATTGGTGTACCGGCTAAGTTTATGGAAGCTTAAAAATCGGTACATAAAAAACATCCATAGGGATGTTTTTTATGTGTAAATATAATAATTATACAATTAATAAATGAGCAGAATTTTTAGCAATACGTATACATTTGATGTTTAATAGATGCACAATAAAATAAGTACAAGCATATATTACATTGTAGGACAAGACCTTCGTGTCCTACTTAATACTCAGAAAAAATCTCTATCACATGAGAGCATCCGATTGCAGGGTGCTCTTTTTTTATCCGGCTCTTTAACTTTCAATTTTAAACATATCTTTGATGCTCATAAATATTAAAAATAAAATAATAGCAAAAATTAAGTTAGATAAATAGAAATCTTGATGAAATAGTAATTCAAAGATGACATCGAAAACATATAATAAGGCGATAGTAGGTAATATACAAATAAATATAAATCTCCAATTTTTCAAATAATGTTTATAAGTAGTAATCGCTTTCTCCATACATATAGCTCCTATATTTTTTATTTTCTATATAATTATACATTTAAATAAAAGGATTTACAAAGAAATATTTAATAATTAAGAATTGTAGGAGAGATTTTGTTGAAAATGTGGATAGCTGTAGCAATCTGAATAATAAATGCTTTTACTTAAAAAAAACTTTAAAAGAATGATACTAAAATGATACACTATAATATACGTTATTTATGAAATGAATAGAGGGATTTGTATGATAGATAAAATCAAAAATGTTGTAGAGGATATGTACGAAGATGAAGCAAAACATTTACTTCAAAGTATTCTTATTCAGTTGAATTTATTAGAAGAAAACTATAGTGAAGATGCAATTAAAAATTTGATGGATATTCCTAAGCAACTAACGAGTAATACATCATATATAAGAAATGTAAAAGAAAGCACACACGTACATATTGCGTTTGATGATTCAACAGCTGGATGTTTAAAATATATGCTTAGTCAAGAAGAACAATTGGAAGAGAGGGTTGTCGCTTTTTCTGAATTCTTTTCAATTGGGCCGATAAACAAGCTACATATGAATGAGGGACAACTTGCAAGACAGAAATGGTTAGTAAACAATTTAACTGCTTATGATAATTATTTTGAAGAAGAGTATTTACCAAGGTTTTTAGAAACTATGGAAGAACTACACACTATTCCTATTGAAACACCTATTACAATTTGGAAAGCTAATAACGCACATGAACATGTAGGCCTATGTTTTGTAATGGCGCAATTAAAAGATAAGAAAGACATTCGCGTTATTAATACGTCTGAAGCAAGTAAAGAAATATTAAAAAAAGAGTATGCTATTCGTGGAACTGGAGAGTTAGCACCTGAAAGTTTAGCTCTAATTCAAAAAAGTTTTGTAGAATTGCCATATTTAACTGTAGAGAAACGTATGCAGTTTGAACATGAGTGGGACAGTCTATCGAAAAGTACGGAATTTTTAAGAGTTTGGACAGACAATGAAGTGTGTTCTGTACAAGAAGATTATTTTGATCAATTTATTATTGAATGTGCGAAAAGTATAGGTGCTGATCGAGAATTCCTAAAAGCCCCTAGGGTAATTGGTGAAGCACTTGGTCATGTAGAGCAGTTAGTTGGCGATACGTTTTTAGAATATCGCTTAAAGGAATTAATTAAACAAGAAGTATTTGAATTTGAAGGTTCGTTAGATGAAATGCGTTTTTATAGTGTGAAATTAAGAAAATAATACATCTATTCCGATTATGAAGAAGCTCGTATTTTTAAAATACGAGCTTTATTTTTTTGTTGAATTTAGGCTATACATAAGCTTCCTATAGGAGGCAAATCACATATGAATGTTAAAGGTACTGAATGAAAAGTAGGTGATTTGTTAATATGTATAACCAGCAAAATTATCCATATGATCAAGGGGTGTATTATAATCCACAAAACTACGGGTATGAATCTGTAAATGAAGTGAGAGATATGGAACAAGAAGATTATAGACCAGATGATGCGGAAGATGCTCCAACGTCACCACCACCGTCACAAGCACCGTCGTTACCGTCTACATTTGCTTCTCCAGCTCAAGCAGGGAATATGAAATCATGGATGTGTAACTGTCTAGGAAGATGGGGCTACTTACGTTTGCATCGTCCTGGACCTTTCGGAAGAGACTTATGGTTCTTCCCGACTGAAGTGAGGAGAAATGGGGTTTCAGGTTACACTTGGCAAGGTGGTCGCCGTCGTAAAGTAAGTTATCGCTATCAACAAATTAGTAATTTCATGTGTTTTGCGTAAAGAAGAGTGAGAGAGTAGAAGGATTTTACTCTCTCACTTTTTATTTTTCAATATACGAAGTAAGATTTTAAATGAAAATTTACAATTTTCGCGTTTTTATTAGAGTATAATGCATATGTTGGTTGGTTTTCAAAAACAAATGAGAGTGAGGGAATACAATGTCAATGAAAAATAAAGTTGGGCTAAGAATAGAGGATGGTATTAATTTAGCTTCAGCTCAGTTTAAAGAAGATGCGTATGAAATTTATAAAGAATCTAGAAAAGTGCAACCTATCTTATTTGTGAATAAAACCGAATTAGGTGCAGAGTGGCTGATTACGAGATATGAAGAGGCGCTGCCACTTTTAAAAGATAATCGCTTAAAAAAAGATCCGGCCAATGTATTTTCTCAAGATACATTGAATGTCTTTCTTACTGTTGATAATAGTGATTATTTAACGACGCACATGCTAAATTCAGATCCACCTAACCACAATCGTTTACGATCACTCGTACAAAAAGCTTTTACACCGAAGATGATCACGCAATTGGAAGGAAGAATACAGGATATTGCAGATGATTTGTTAAATGAAGTCGAGCGAAAAAGTTCATTAAATCTTGTTGATGATTACTCTTTTCCTTTACCGATTATTGTAATAAGTGAAATGCTAGGCATTCCGAAAGAGGATCAAGCGAAATTTAGAATTTGGTCTCATGCTGTTATTGCTTATCCAGAAACGCCAGAAGAAATAAAAGAAACCGAAAAGCAACTATCTGAGTTTATTACATATCTCCAATATTTAGTTGATATCAAAAGACAAGAACCAAAAGAGGACTTGGTAAGTGCTTTAATACTTGCAGAGAGTGAAGGGCATAAACTTAGCGCTCGGGAACTATATTCAATGATAATGTTACTAATTGTGGCGGGACACGAAACAACTGTAAATTTAATTACAAATACGGTATTAGCGCTTCTTGAAAATCCGAATCAATTACAGTTATTAAAAGAAAATCCCAAATTAATTGATGCAGCTATTGAGGAAGGGTTACGATATTATTCTCCAGTTGAGGTTACAACTTCAAGATGGGCGGATGAACCTTTTCAAATCCATGACCAAACAATCCAAAAAGGAGATATGGTTGTCATTGCATTAGCTTCTGCAAACCGTGATGAAAATGTATTTGAAAACCCAGAAGTATTCGATATTACTCGGGAAAATAATCGCCATATTGCCTTTGGTCATGGTAGCCATTTCTGCTTAGGAGCTCCACTTGCTAAGTTAGAAGCAAAGATTGCTATTACTACTTTGTTTAATCGAATGCCTGAATTACAAATAAAAGGGAATCGTGAAGATATTAAATGGCAAGGTAATTATTTAATGCGTTCTTTAGAGGAATTGCCTTTAAATTTCTAGAATAGTTAAAAGGAGACATGCATACATCGAAATTGATTTACATAGAGTATGTATGTGTTATTTAAATTCGAAACGGAAGGGTGAAAACATCCCAATGATCAACTAATTCTATTTGTAAGAGATCTTCGTTAAAAAACGAAATATTCTTCTGAATAGGATTAGTCTGCGCATTTATAGAAAAGGGATGTATTTCGCTCTGCGAATATATAGTCTTTTTATATGATTTGTGCTGCCTCCTGTTCAGAACATGAAATAGGGGGATTTTTTATGTCGACAAATGTAGTAACGAAACAAAACAATGGGGTATCACAAGTATTAAAAAATCGGTTTGTGCAAGGAATTCTTGCATCAGCATTATTTTTACAAATTGGAATATGGGTTCGGAACTTTGCGGTATTATTATATGTAATGGAAATGACGAAAGGTGATGCTTTTGCTATTTCAATGATTTCGGTTGCTGAGTTTGCTCCAATTTTCATCTTTTCCTTTATAGGTGGAACCTTTGCTGATAGGTGGAAGCCAAAGAAGACAATGATTTGGTGTGAAACGTTAAGTTCCATTTCAGTATTCGCTGTATTAATTACACTTATGTTTGGAACATGGAAAATCGTGTTTTTTGTCACGCTTATTTCTGCAATCCTTTCGCAGTTTTCTCAACCATCAGGTATGAAATTGTTTAAACAGCATTTATCAACGGAACAAATCCAATTAGCGATGTCTATATATCAAACAATATTTGCGATTTTTATGGTGCTAGGACCGATTCTTGGAACATTTATTTTTCATAGTTTTGGAATTTATATTTCAATTATCATAACAGGTATCGCTTTTTTACTGGCAGCAGCTGTGTTGTTATTTCTTCCGAAAGATCTTGAGAATGATATTGAGAAGAAAGAAATCACGCTATTACAGGAGATGCTGGATGGTATTAAATATGTGAAAAAGAAAAAAGCATTAACTTTGCTAGGGCTTTGTTTTATGGCAGCAGGACTAGGGATTGGTTTAATTCAGCCGTTAGGTATTTTTATTGTAACTGAGCAGTTAGGATTATCAAAAGAGAGTTTACAATGGTTACTAACAGTAAATGGCGTGGGAATGATTGTTGGCGGCGCTTTAGCGATGGTATTTGCGAAGAACGTTGCTCCGCAAAAGATGTTAATTATCGGTATGCTTGGTCAGGCAATCGGTATTGGTATTATAGGTTATTCCACAAATTTATGGGTAACACTGACAGCACAACTTTTTAGTGGGTTAGCTCTTCCTTGTATCCAAATAGGTATTAATACGCTCATTATCCAAAATAGCGATACTGATTTTATCGGTCGTGTAAATGGCATTTTAAGTCCGCTATTTACCGGTTCAATGGTAGTAACGATGAGTATTGCTGGTTCATTAAAAGAAATGTTTTCATTAAGTACGATGTATGAGGGCACAGCTTTACTATTTATAATCGGATTATTTTTTATTTTACCTATATACAATTTAAAACCAGTAATAGCGGTAGAAAGTGAAATAAATGGTAAAGGAAGTGCTGTACAACATGAATCCTAATCCAAATGTTAAATACCCTATTGAAGGAAATGAAAATGTCCATTTTATAAAAAATACAATAACGAAAGCTAATATACTTGTTGGTGATTATTCATATTATGATGCGAAAGATGGAGAAACTTTTGAAGATCGAGTATTACATCATTATGAATTTCTTGGAGATCGCCTTATTATTGGAAAGTTTTGTTGTATTGCAAATGGAGTTACCTTTATTATGAACGGAGCGAATCATCGGATGGATGGATTTTCGGCATATCCATTTAATATATTTGGAAATGGGTGGGAGAAGTATACACCTAATTTGTCTGATTTACCTTACAAAGGTGATACAGTAGTAGGAAATGACGTTTGGATTGGTATGGATGCAACGATTATGCCCGGAATAAAAATAGGAGATGGTGCAATCATTGCAGCAAAATCTGTTGTGACTAGAGACGTCGCACCATATACTATTGTTGGCGGAAACCCTGCAAATAAAATAAAGGAACGATTTACAAGTACAATAGTAGAAGAGTTATTGCAAATTCAATGGTGGCATTTTGATATTGAAAAAATAACAGAAAATATAGATGCTATTGTACAAGGAAATATTGAACCATTAAGAAAGCTAAAAAGGTAATAAAAAATGCATGACAAAGAGTATCATACCTCCGAATTTTGTTAATGATAATAGAACGAGGAGGTGTGATACTATGGCACAAGACGTTTTATGTGAAGTAAACAACTGTAAATTTTGGGCTAACGGCAATAAATGTAGTGCAGATGCAATTTATGTAGTAAGTCATAAAGGGAAACATGCATCAACTACGGAAGAAACAGATTGCAAAACTTTCGATCCAGAAGTATAAATTTTTTGAAGGGTAGCCAAATCGTGGTTGCCCTTTTATTAATTATAGTATTGATAATAAATCTCATTTCCATTCATTATTTTTAACTTTTCTTGTTAATTTTTATATTTTCTTCATAAGTGATGTAATCCAAAGTAATTCGTGTTCTATACGTGATTTACTAAATTCAATAACTTCTGTAATAAAAGATGAGCTAACATGTAAAGATTGAATAGCAGTAAGCTGTTTATGTAGTACGTCTTGGCGTATTGTTAAAATTACTTTTCTAGCTTCGTAATCAAGTTTTTCAAATAGCGTGATACGCACAAGGAATTCAGCGTTATTTGTCGCAATCTTTTCGGGAAACTCTCTTAACATTTCATAAAAAATTTCTTCTCCTGTTTCAGTTATGTCGTACATATTTCGATTCGGCTTTCCGACTTGTTTATGTATTTGTTTAATTATAGCCTCCATATTTTCGAAGCGCCGAAGAGCGGGATACAGTGTATTATGGGGTTCAGCCGAGATACGTGTAAAAACGGGTCATAATATGTGATATATTTCCATTATTGGTTTTTTAGTTAAAAATATCTACCTCATGATTAACAAAAAGCTGATTACCTATGCGCTATAAATGAACTGCCCCCAATTGTTAAACAAAACCTAGCAATTGGGGGCAGTTCATAGTTATCATTTGACTCTTCTAGTGACTTTCTCAAGTAAAGCACCCTTTGGTTGAATAAGATTTATTTATTCATTCCCATCAATCGCTTAATTGTTCTTATTTGTCCACGATGATTAATTTCGTCTTCCATAACGTGAAACCACAAGTAGTAATTATTATAAGGCACACCATTATCCCACTTGTTTTCCTCGAATAACCAGCTATCTTGTTTTGATTTCAGATATGTTAGTGTATTTTCTCTAACTTGTGATAATTCATTCAAATAATAATCTAAAGATTGCTTTTTTATTCCTTCCCTTGCTTTGTCTCCAAGTTCTAAAGAAATTCGCCACTTTAGATATTCACTTTCAGTTAAATCTCTTTTTTCAAACGAGATAACTTGATGAACAAACTCCATCGCTGCAATATGTGATAAGAGAGAACCAATAGTGTTTGAACTACCGTTTGGTAAGAAATCTAAATCACTTTGGTTTAAATTGGAGATTTCGCTCAATGTAACATCTCTTGTATGTTCAAGCATTGTTACAAGCTCTCCAATCTTATTTGAATAGTTTTCTCTTGAAATTATTCTATAATCTATCATATATATCCCTCCAATTCATGCTAAGCATAAGTTTACCAATAAAATAAAAAAACAAAGTCTGAAAATTCATGTAAAATAATGATATAATTTAATTGAATATAAAGAAAAAGGAAACCTGTTTTTATCAGTGTTACCTTATCCAAGACTAAATTTTACCCATACATCATTTTTTTGATGTAGCTCTTGAAGATAAAAACTATTTAATTTTCAAGGAACAGTTATTAACTTAAAACTTATTATACGAGGAGGGTGTATCATGAAAAAAATATGCTTTGTATTAATTGTCGACGCTGGTATAAATTATGGTTCAATATTTTCTCTACCATTTTTAAGGAATCAGGATGATTTGAAGGAATATTTTTCTAAGTATTATGATGTTTCAATTAATTATATTAGGGATAAAAACTCAGTTGACTATTTGGTAGTTCCCAAACCGTGTCCACCTTTTGATAATGAAAATAATCTTCCAATAATTGAAGTACCAGCAATCTTATTTATGGAAAAGGATTTTGAAAAAATAAAGACTTATATAGACAATTATTTTTCTAATAACTCATAAAGAAAATAAAAGTACAGTAAAAAGAAGTCCGATAAAAAACGAGTGGCGTAGAATATTTCTATTAATCATTCGTTTTTTATTATATTTACATATCAGTCTATCGCAAATGAACTTGTACAACATATCGGGAAATATAGTGAGGTTAATATCGTTGAAGAGTTTGCTGCACCTTTACCTGTTACCGTCATATCCGATTTATTAGGAGTGCCAACAACTGATCGTAAAAAAAATAAAGAATGGTCTGATATTTTATTTATGCCATATAGTAAAGAAAAATTTAACGATTTGGATGTAGAAAAAGGAATTGCGTTAAATGAATTTAAAACGTACCTGCTTCCAATTGTTCAAGAGAAAAGATATCATTTAACCGACGATATTATTTCAGATTTAATACGAGCTGAATATGAAGGCGAAAGATTAACTGATGAAGAAATAGTTACTTTTTCTTTAGGCTTATTAGCGGCAGGTAATGAAACAACTACAAATGTAATTATTAACAGCTTTTATTGCTTTTTAGTAGATTCACCTAGAATATATGAAGAGTTAAGAAAAGAACCTACGTTAATTTCAAAAGCGATTGAGGAAGTTTTACGCTATCGCTTTTCCATTACATTAGCTAGGAGGATTACAGAGGACACAAATATATTTGGACCTTTTATGAAAAAGGATCAAATGATTGTTGCATGGGTAAGTGCAGCAAATGTAGATGAGAAAAAGTTCTTACAAGCTTCTAAATTTAATTTACACAGAATAGGAAATGAAAAGCATTTAACCTTTGGTAAAGGTCCTCATTTTTGCTTAGGGGCGCCACTTGCACGTTTAGAAGCTGAGATTGCATTAACTACCTTTATAAATGCCTTTGAAAAAATAGAGTTATCTCCATCGTTCAATTTAGAAAAATGTATATTAGAAAATGAACAAACATTAAAATACTTACCTATTCTTTTGAAAACTAGGTAAAACGTTCAGCAAGGTACAAAATTACTGTACCTTGTTTTTTTATCCCGCGTTAACGGACAGTAAAACTCCCACCTCAAAATTCAGTTGGAGCAAAGAAGTTAGGTGGGAGATCAACTGTCCGTAAACGTCCGATTGGTTCAACTAATAATCAGTGGGAGATGAACAAAACCCCCACTGATTAAAGTTTCACTTTATTTCTCAATTGTAAAATTTTAGTTAGTTATTTAGTATGGAGGTGTGTGAAAAAGAATGGAGGAGGACGCTTATGTTAACGTGTAATGGAAGTAAAACGTTTCAAAAATTTATTAAAGCTGTAACGGATTTAATGGATAGTAATTTATTAGAAGATCAAATTGTTTGTGCGATTGAAAAATTACTAGAAGAACTTTTAGAAAAGAAAACATGGCTTCCGTTAGAAAAACAGAAGGCGAATTCGGCTCAATACGCACGACATTTGTTATATGAAGATCCTTTTAATCGTTTTGAAGTATTAGCTCTTGTATGGAAAGATGGACAATCTACACCTTTACATGATCATGATGGTACATGGGGAGTAGAAGGCGTTTTTACAGGGAGGATAATGGTGCAAAACTTTATACAAACGAAGCAGTTTGAAAATTCACTTGTTTATTTAACACATACAGGAAATCTTTATTTGGGAGAAGGAGAAACAGATAAAGTCATTCCACCAGCTGATTGTCATATTCTTGAAATAGCTAAAAATGAAAGCGTTGTCACCATTCATATTTACGGAAAACGTTTAGAAAAGTTTAAAGTATATGTCCCAACTGAAGAAAAGAATGTGTACATGTGTGAGACGAAATATATTAGTTATAGTTCATAGTATAAAATCAAAAACTTTTCTGAAAAGTTTTTGATTTTATTATTAATTATTTCTTGACCTGAAACGCTTTTCATAAATTATAAATATGAGACGAAATATATTAGTTATAGTTCATAGTATAAAATCAAAAACTTTTCTTTAAAAAGAAAAGTTTTTGATTTTATTATTAATTATTTCTTGACCTGAAACGCTTTTCATAAATTATAAATAAGGAGTACTTCACGAGATCAGTATGAAAACGATACCTTTTGTTTATAATGAACTCGTGTATTTATAGAAAGTGGTGAAGAAATAATGAAATTAATCGCAATTGATTTAGATGGAACTCTTCTTTCAGGGAATAAAATGATTAGTAAAGAGAATGCAGAAGCAATTCAAAAATGTCAGGAAGCGGGTCATGTTGTAGCAATTTGTACAGGACGTTCTATCGTCGACATTGAAAGATTGTTGTTAGAAGTTAATTTAGAGTGTCCAATTATTGCGGAAAATGGTGCGCTTATATATAAAGATAAAAAAATGATGAAGAGATATCCAATTCAAAATATGCAAGCACTTGAGATTGTAGAATATCTTGAAGAGAATGGCTTATATTATCAGCTTTATACTGATAAAGGTGTGTATGTACCGGATTATGGAGTAGAGAGTATACGTAATGAAATTGAGTATGTAAAGAATTCAAAAGAAAATTTCGACTTGAAAGAATTAGAAACGATCGCAGCTTTATACCTTGAGCATACAGCGTTTCATAGTGCAGAAAGTTGTAAACCGATTGTAGAAACTGATATACATGTGCATAAGCTTTTACCATTTTCTTATGACATAGAAAAATTAAAAAAGTTAAAAGCAGCGTTTCTGCATAATACTGATTTAGCAATTACATCTTCATATTGGCATAATTTAGAAATTAATCATCGAGATGCTCAAAAAGGAAATGGATTATATACTTTAGCAGAACATCTAAATATTCCAGTTGAAAATACTGTAGCGATAGGTGATGGGCTAAACGATGTATCCATGATGGAAAAAGCAAACATATCAATTGCAATGGGGAACGGAGTCGAAGAAATAAAAGCAATGTGTAAATACGAAACTTTATCAAATGAAGAACACGGTGTTGCACATGCTTTATATAAATATGTAATGTAATATAAAAAGAAAAAAAGAATC
>NZ_QORZ01000020.1:0-165580 GCF_008368785.1 Bacillus sp. AY3-1
CCAGGTGAAGAAACAGAAAAACCAGGTGAAGAAACAGAAAAGCCAGGTGAAGAAACAGAGAAACCAGGTGAAGAAACAGAGAAGCCAGGTGAAGAAACAGAAAAACCAGGTGAAGAAACAGAGAAGCCAGGTGAAGAAACAGGAAAGCCTAACTGACCAGAAAAAGAGCAAGGCAGTTCCAATGATCAAAAACTTCCAGCTACAGGGCATAATACAAATTACCTGCCATTTATAGGTGTAATTCTTGTGTTATTAGGAATGCGTTTAAGATTTATGACTAAAAATAGCTAATAGATTTATAAAAGGCAGAAGAGAAATGTCATCTCTTCTGCCTTTAAGTTTTTAAATAGAAGAAATAAGGTAAAACCTTCTGTATTGACCTGCAAACGCCCTTCAAGTAAACTAAAGAGAGTTTGCAAATGAAAAGGTGATAATGTTGTTAATTTCAATTAAAACGCTACAAGATGATCGTTTTTTACGTCCGCTGCAAAATATTGGCGGCTTATTTTTTGAAGATAGTACGATTGGATTTGAACAAGAGGAAGCAAATCTTATTGTTGATATACACATTGAAGAGAATGTGAAAGCATCTGCTCGTTTAACAGATGTTGCTACTGGAAATGTGTATGAAGAAACTTTCGCAAAAGATTTATCTGCTTTCACAGATGAAAAAGAGCGTATGAAGCAAGTGAAGCACGTTGTTTCTTATGTATATCTTTCTGTTCTTCAGCAGTTAACTGGTCTTGAACAAAGTTGGGGCATTTTAACAGGAGTTCGTCCGACGAAACTCCTTCATAAAATGCTTCAAAGTGGTATGTCAAAAGAAGAAGCACACCAAGAACTTCGTGAAAGCTATTTAATTCATGAAGAGAAAATTGAACTTCTTCAGCGTATTGTTGATTGCCAATTAGCGGTAGTTCCGGATTTATACCGTTTGAAAGAGGAAGTAAGTATTTATATCGGTATTCCATTCTGCCCAACAAAATGTGCATATTGTACATTCCCGGCGTATGCAATTAACGGACGCCAAGGCTCTGTTGATTCATTCTTAGGTGGTTTACATTATGAAGTTCGTGAAATTGGTAAGTTTTTAAAAGAAAAAGGTGTAACAGTTACGACGATTTATTACGGCGGCGGTACACCGACAAGTATTACAGCAGAAGAGATGGATATGCTGTATGAAGAAATGTATGAAGCGTTCCCAGATGTGAAAAATGTGCGTGAAGTAACAGTTGAGGCAGGTCGCCCAGATACAATTACGCCAGCAAAACTAGAAGTGTTAAATAAATGGAACATTGACCGTATTAGTATTAATCCGCAGTCATACCATCAAGAGACATTAAAAGCAATTGGGCGTCATCATACTGTAGAAGAAACAATTGAGAAGTATCACTTAGCTCGTGAAATGGGAATGAACAATATTAATATGGACTTAATTATTGGTCTTCCTGGTGAAGGGTTAGATATTTTCAAGCACACGTTAGATGAGACAGAAAAGTTAATGCCAGAATCGTTAACAGTTCATACGTTATCATTCAAACGTGCTTCTGAAATGACGCAAAACAAACGTAAATATAAAGTAGCAGGTCGCGAAGAAATTACAGCGATGATGCATGAAGCAGAAGAGTGGACGCAAAAGCATAATTACGTACCATATTACCTATATCGTCAAAAAAATATTTTAGGTAACTTAGAGAACGTTGGTTATGCAATGCCGACGCAAGAAAGTATTTATAACATTGTTATTATGGAAGAAGTTCAATCGATTATCGGACTTGGTTGTGGTGCATCAAGTAAATTTGTTCATCCGAAGACAGGTGCAATTACGCACTTCGCAAATCCGAAAGATCCAAAATCATATAACGATGGCTTCGTAAAGTATACAGAAGACAAACTGAAAATTTTAGAAGAGCTATTTGTATAAGAAGAAAGAGGTTGTTCCATTTGGAACAGCCTCTTTTTTATATTGTTGTGAGTAAGTTGCTATAATTTCATTTACCAAAAAACTACACTGTTTGTAAAACTATGTCGATAATAATCAGAAAAATTAGTCAAATCATTAGAGGACAATGTCTACTTATGGACGAAATGATAGATTTATGAAAGAGAAAAGGGGGAAATTGTTGGCATGTACATGACGATAGGGAGAATATTTGATCTAGCGGTTGGTAAGTATCCGAATAAAGAGGCGTTAGTAGAGCCGGAAAAAAATATTCGCTGGACATATAAACAGTGGGATGAGCAAATAAATAAAACGGCGCAAGCTCTGTTGAAAGAAGGGGTAAGAAAGGGAGATACTGTATCTGTTTACTTATATAATTGCCGTGAATTTGTAAACGTTTACTTAGCTTGTGCGAAAATTGGGGCGATCTTTAACCCGATTAACTTCCGTTTAAAAGCAAAAGAAGTATCTTATATTCTCCAGGACGCATCCTCCAAAGTCGTTGTCTTTGAAAAAGCAGTTGAATCAACTGTCGCTATCATTGAACGAGATTTTCCAAATTCGTCTTTTTGGTATGTAGAAGACGATACACCTTCCTTTGCTAGTTCCTACCATGAAAAAGTTAATGCGGCATCTTCTGACAAAGTACATATCGAAATTGATGAAATGGATTATTGTTCGATGCTGTATACGAGCGGTACGACAGGTCATCCGAAAGGCGTATTGCATCGTCATCGTGAAATGACTGAGCATAGCATGATTTGTACGTATTTCTTAAAATATAATAGAGATAGTGCCGGACTTGTTGTAGCACCTTTATATCATTGTGGTGAGTTAAATGCTGGAATCATTCCACGCATTCAAGTTGGCGGAAAGAATGTCATTTTACATCATTTTGATACGGATAGAGTATTACATACGATTCAAGAAGAGAAGATTACGACGTTTTTTGCAGCACCGACGATGTGGAATATGTTACTGCAAAAAGATTTAACACAGTACGATTTAACGTCGATGAAGATTGGTATATATGGTGGAGCGGCGATGGCGCCAGCATTAGTGAAGGAATGTAAAGAACGTCTTTATATTGATCTTGTACAAATTTACGGAATGACAGAAATGGGACCAGTTGTTGCGTTTCTCGTAGAAGAAGATCAAATTACGAAAGCAGGTTCAGCGGGAACACCATGCTTTAGTCATGAAATTCGCATTGTAAAACCAAGCGATGATGCACCAGCAGAGCCAGATGATGTATTGCCTCCTTATGAAGTTGGGGAGATTATTTTGCGCGGCCCAACTATGATGGCTGGTTATCATAACCGAGAAGAAGCAAATGCAAAATCGATGTATAAAGGATGGTATCACTCTGGTGATTTAGGTTATTTCGATAAAGATGGCTATTTATTCGTCGCAGATCGTGTGGATGATATGGTAATTAGCGGAGGCGTTAATATTTATCCACGTGAGATTGAAGATTTCCTTCATAGTCATCCTGGTGTATTAGATGTTGCGGTGCTTGGTGAGCCAGATGAATTATGGGGAGAACGTGTTGTGGCTGTTGTTGTAAAGAAAGATGAAGCGATTACAGAAGAAGATTTAGAAGTATATTGTAAAGAAAGTGATGAATTAGCAGATTATAAACGTCCACGTCATTACTTATTTGTGGATGAACTGCCTCGTAATGCGAGTGGGAAATTACAGAAGTTTGTGCTTAGAGAGTCTTTGAAAGGTGCGAAAAAATAGAAAGTGTGGGATGCCTACGTGATTTTCGCCTGTTTGTCTGTAAGCGATTAAATAGACGAAGCAATATCTTTGCTCTTTTGTAGAGGGGGGAATTAAGTGAAGGTCAATTGATCTTCACTTAATTCTCGTTTTTTCTTAATGAAGAGTGATTCGTGTATTTGAAGTAAGGTGAAAGAACAAAAGGGATGTAATGTATAAAAGAAAAGACACCCTAAGGTGCCTCTCTCCGACTTGAACCATTTTCATTTCATACGAATCTATCCGTATTACCCCTTTGTTATAAGTGTAAACACATACTATAAAACAGAATCGTCTATATACACTAGATTGTTAGTTCACAAAATATAAGAGATCTGAGATCAGTATCGGAGTAACGCCACATCCCCTATAATGATTGATATGTTACGCCTTTTAAAAGAATCTGCTTTATAGAACGTGTCCACAAGTTATATTTTACTACATGTAATATTCATTTAGTTTATTTTTTGTGAATATGTATAATTACATAAACTTCATGAGAAAAAGAGAGTATACTTTGGTGTTTTGTAATAAAGATAAAGCCCGCCTACAAAAAATAGAGGGCTTTTCTTACTTCTTATAGATATCTATTCCAATTATATTATCAGATGAATCTAAACGAACATATACGTCATCTGACAAAAGGTGGGCATTATATATTCGTTGTTTATATGTTGATATCTCGAAGCGTTTTCCATTGGATTCACATTCCAAAATAATCATATCCCCATGTTCTTTCCAATTTACTAATCTAGCAGTTGTATTCATTTTTAATCCTCCTCTAAATCATTTTATGAAAATTACTAGAGATAGTGTGAGGAAGGAGTTTATATAGCCAAAAAAGAAACTTTAAGATGCTTTCTTTGATTGGAGAGATTGTAACATAGTAACTTTTTTTAAAAACAAATAATTTAATTATATTAATAATAAGGTTAATTAATATAATGTATTAATCTAACAGAAGGGAGGAATAGCCATACAATTAGTTTGTTTTAAAATAGTAAGTGGTCAATATTTCTTATTTGTAGAAGGTATCCAGATTCCTGTACCAATTCCAGCGGCTGCTGCAGCTCTATTAATTGGTCTAGGAATAATTCCACTTTGTTCTTAATATAAGGAATTTTAGCTGTTCTACCTTTTAATTGAAAACCCCTCAAGCATATGAATGCTTGAGGGGTTTTTACTGTTATAAAAATCGTTGAATTAAATGGGGTTCGCAACATTGTTTGATGGTCATGTTGGGATGCCCATTTTCTACTTTTATTTACGTGAAAATCCTTCTTCATCAAGGTATTCCGCAGCTTCTGGGTAAGAGTTGAATGTACCGTCTAAGTTTACACCAGCGTACACGTTCCACATATCATCCTCTTGAATAAGAGTTAGGATGTGGCCGTCTTCGTTCTTCCATTCTTCTTCTGCAGCAGGTTCCATTGGTGTAACAATTTCTTCTGGCTCCTGTGATAGACGTTCAATTACTTTTTCAATTAATGAACGCAGTTCTTCTTCTGAAAACTCACGGATGTTAATCATGCCTTTATCATCTGTTTTATAACCTTTAATGAAGTTTGCATATACAAAGCCGTTTCCATTTGGATGTAAATGATATACAACGTTCTTTTTATCTAAACGACTTTCTTCAAAGTGAAAGTTCACGCGTTTTAATGATACGTTCTTTCTTTCTAATTCAGGGAAAGATTCAATAATCGATAATTTTTCTTCAAAAGTTAGCATAGTGCCTCCAAATATATAATAAAAGATTTAATTTATCTATTATAGCATAGTTATAATAGTTTCCAAAGATGCGGTGTGAGCTTGCAATTGAATACGTTTACGTCACGAGACTGTAAAAAGTGGACTAACGAATATATTCTTTTAGGTGTACAATGGAACGTGGACTTAATCCCGCATTAACGGGCAGTAAGATCCCCACCTCAAATTTCGACGAATGCGAGAAAGTTAGGTGGGAGATCAACTGCCCGTAAAAGCCCGATTGGTTCAACTAATAATCAGTGGGGGAGGAACACACCCACTGATTAAAGTTTCACTTTATATGAAGGTGGTTATTATATGTTTCAAAGAATAGCAAAGGAATGTTTAGCAGGTTTTACTGTTGCGATTGTTGCGTTGCCACTTGCCATTGCATTTGGTATTGCTGCAACGGGAACGTCTGAAGGAGCACTAGTCGGATTGTATGGTGCGATTTTTGCAGGTTTATTTGCGGCTTTATTTGGCGGGACACCGGGGCAGGTTACCGGGCCAACTGGACCGATTACGGTAATTGCGACAGGGGTAATTGCGACGCACGGGTTAGAGGCGAGTTTTATAGCATTTATGATGGCGGGACTGTTTCAAATTTTATTCGGTGTATGTAAGCTTGGCTCTTACGTGCGATATATTCCGTATCCTGTCGTTTCAGGATTTATGAACGGTATCGCATTAATTATTATTTTAGGTGAAATAAAGCATGTGCAAAATAGTTTTCTACTCGTAGTATTAACGATTATTGTAATGATTGTTTCTGGAAAATGGATTAAAGCGATTCCATCTAGTTTAGTTGCATTAGTAGGTGTGACAGTTATGCTTCCTTTCATTTCTTCGGCGTTAGAAGGGCTTACAGTGAAGTTACCGTTTATCGGAAACTTGTCATTAAATAAGGTGATTGAGAAGATTGGAACGATTCCAGAAGCAATGCCGACGCTTCATATTCCATCTTTAAGTGGAACAGGCATCGCAGAACTTATTTTACCAGCGCTTAGTATTGCTTTATTAGGATCGATTGACTCGTTGTTAACATCGGTTGTAATGGATAATGTGACGGGTACACGTCATAAAAGTAATAAAGAACTGGTCGGACAAGGTATCGGTAATATGATGAGCGGATTGTTTGGCGGATTAGCAGGGGCAGGGGCGACTGTACGATCTATCGTTAATATAAGAAGCGGTGGTAAAACAGCGCTTTCGGCATGTATGCATAGTGTTATATTATTTATTTTCATTATGGGACTTGGATCGGTCGTACAATACATTCCGCTTGCTGTATTATCAGGTATTTTAATTTTAACTGGTATTGGCATGTTTGATTGGGAAAGCATGAAGAAAATGCATGTAGCACCAAAAGGTGATGTCATTGTTATGCTTGTAACGATGGTTGTCACAGTGAAGTTTGATTTAATGATCGCTGTTGCATTCGGTATTATTCTTTCGTTCATGATATACATGGTGAAATGTAAAGAACGTAAAGCTTCTATTGTAAAAGAAAAGGAAGCGACGTATAAAATTAAAGGTCCACTTTCTTTCCTAACAGTGGATCGTGTTTTTCATACTTTACAAGACGTAAAGTCTCCAGTTGTTTTACGTATGAAAGATGTGCGCTATATGGATGTATCAGGAGCGATGGCATTGTTAAACTTTGTTGAGCAATCGGATAAAGTAGGTGCGAGTGTGACGCTAGAACAAGTGCCTGCTCATATTGAAAATACGTTAGTAACGATGGCGAGTAATGAGCAGAAAGATAAATTACAGTTTGTAAAAGCTGAGGCTATATAAAAAAACACCCTCGTATGAGAGTGTTTTTTTATTGTATTCAACATCTTTATATCACAATGTTTTGTGGTCATTGAAGTTTGTTAATCTTAGCATTATAGTAACATTCTAGATTAGGAACGTGATATTATAAAAATGTATATGAATTTTGAGAATTCCTTTTTTCAGAAGGAAGAAAAATGAATTTCTATATTTGATTTTTTATATCAAACTTAAGAATACACCATTTCATTGTAATGGTAAATAGATGGAAAGTATGGATAAACCGACTTTAATTGCTATATTTTTTAACGGAATGGTATGTTTTATACGAGGCTATATACAAATTATGAGATTATTAGACAGAAAATTAAGAAAAAAGAAGGGTTTTTCACCTGCTTTCTATAATTATATAAGTATAATCTTTATGTAGAAAAGAGGGGTATATATAATGGAAGTAACAAGTAAAACAGAATCTGTCATTGTGAAATATGAAGGGCACGTTGCAACGGTTATGGTCAATCGCCCAGAGGTGTTAAATGCATTAGATGAACCAACGTTAAAAGAGCTATTACAAAAACTGAAAGAAGTTGCGGAGAGTTCAGCGCATATTGTGGTGCTATGCGGGAACGGCCGCGGTTTTTCTGCGGGTGGAGATATTAAATCGATGCTTTCAAGTAATGATGAAAGCAAGTTTGATGGTATTATGAATACTATTTCTGAAGTTGTTGTAACTTTATATACGATGCCGAAGCTTGTGATTAGTGCGATTCATGGACCTACTGCTGGTCTTGGGTTAAGTATTGCGTTAACAGCTGACTATGTGATGGCAGATATATCATCCGTTATTGCGATGAACTTTATTGGAATCGCTTTAATTCCAGATGGTGGCGGCCATTTCTTCCTTCAAAAGCGCGTCGGTGAAAATATGACGAAGCAAATTATTTGGGAAGGAAAGAAATTATCAGCAACAGAAGCGCTTGATATCGGTTTAATTGATGAAGTAATCGGTGAGGATTTCCAAACGGCTGTGAAGCAAAAAATTAGCGAATGGTCACAAAAGCCGATTAAAGCGATGATTCAAACGAAGCAAATTTTATGTGAAGTAAATCGTTCTAATTTAGAACAAACATTGCAACTTGAAAAGCGCGGCCAATATGCGATGAGACAAACAGCGGATCATAAAGAAGGCATTGCTGCATTTTTAGAAAAACGTTTGCCTGCATTTAAAGGGGAATAAAGTGAAATTTGAATTAATGGTAGTTTTACTGCCGGTTAATTTAAGGTAAAGGGGAGAAAGTGCTAACACATTTTAGTATAATTGTGTTAGCACTTTTTTTTAGGAGTAATGTATGAAGAAAATTATCGGTGTGATCGGCATGATTGTAATAGCATATTATGCTTTACATAGTACACCATCTATGGCGGTGCGAACTGCTTTGTTTTTTGAAGGACATCCAAGCGTTGCGTTTTCTGGCGAGGTGACGAAAGAAAAAGATGTGAAAAAAGAAGCAATTCCAGCTGAGTACCAAACTTTATATAGTAAGGAAGAAGAATCAGAGCACTATTTCTTTCCGCACGTAAGGGCACATGGATCAGGAATTGATATGCTTAGTGTGTGCGTGAAGAAAAAATGGTTTTTCTATAAAGCAGAGCTCGGATGTTATTAAATATAGGAGGTTGAATGATGTCAGCATATAACAAGTTAGTAAGAGATCGTGTTCCAGAGAAGATTTTAGTGTCTGGAAAAACATATACAGCACAAAAATTAACAGGACAAGCATACATACAAGCTTTAGCGAAAATTGGAACGGAAGAAATTCGTGAATTTGCTTCTATGAAAGAACGTGAACATGCGCTAGATTCTCTTGCGGATGCACTGGAAGTGATCATTTCATTAGCGCGTGCAGAAGGTGCAACAATTGAAGATGTAGAACGTCTTCGTAAGCAAAAAGAAATAGAGCGCGGTGGATTTGAAAGAGGCATTTATTTGTTGGATGTTTCAGAAGAATAGTTTGATAGAAAGCATAGTGTTTATGAATAACGCTATGTTTTTTTGTTAAAGCGAATTTTAATACAATTTAGAAAATTAAGCTATATGAGTAGAGGATTTATAGTAAATTCGGTATACTGAATAGTAGAGAAAATGAGGAGGAAACGACAATGGCACATCATACGAAAGAAACGATGGAACTTATTAAGGAGCTTGTCTCTATTCCGAGTCCGTCTGGAAATACAGAGAAAATCATTCGTTTTATTGAAAACTATGTAAGTGAGTGGAACGTAGAAACGAAGCGTAACAATAAAGGCGCTCTTATTTTAACGGTAAAAGGGAAAAATGATGCACAGCACCGTTTATTAACGGCACACGTTGATACGTTAGGGGCGATGGTGAAAGAAATTAAGCCTGACGGTCGTCTAAGTCTTTCTATGATTGGCGGATTTCGCTGGAACTCTGTAGAGGGGGAATATTGCGAAATTGAAACATCAAGCGGTAAGACTTATACAGGAACGATTTTAATGCATCAAACATCTGTGCATGTATATAAAGATGCAGGTGAAGCGAAACGCGACGAGAAAAATATTGAGGTTCGTATTGATGAGCGTGTCTTTTCAGCTGATGAAGTACGTGAATTAGGAATTGAAGTAGGAGACTTCGTTTCATTCGATCCGCGCGTTCAAATTACAGAGAGTGGATACATAAAATCACGTCATTTAGATGACAAAGTAAGTGTTGCGATTTTATTAAAATTAATTAAGAGATTACAAGACGAAAACGTAACATTACCATATACAACGCATTTCTTAATTTCTAATAATGAAGAGATTGGATACGGTGGTAACTCTAACATTCCAGAAGAAACGGTTGAGTATTTAGCGGTTGATATGGGAGCGTTAGGTGATGGTCAAGCATCTGACGAATATACAGTATCTATTTGTGCAAAAGACTCTAGCGGTCCGTATCATTATGCACTGCGTAAACATTTAGTAGAGCTTGCGAAAACGAACAATATTGAATATAAAGTAGATATTTATCCATACTATGGATCGGATGCATCAGCTGCGATTCACGCTGGATTTGATGTGAAACATGCATTAATTGGAGCGGGTATTGATTCTTCTCATGCATTTGAGCGTACACATGAAAGTTCGATTGCACATACAGAAGCGTTAGTATATGCATATGTAATGTCTCATTTAATTGAAGAATAATTTCATAGAAAATAGAGAGGGCTGATTAAAAATATTATTTTTAATCAGCTTTTCATTTGGTGGGTAATTAATCGCTTTTTGAAATGTATTTATATTTATTATTCCTTATATATTTATTTTAATAATATAGATAGGAAACGTATTTACTACAGTGATTGAATGTTATAAACTATTATAGGAGTTATTTACCAGTTAATATTTTTAATATTATTTTTATGAAGTACAAGGCAATAGCTGCTGGTATGTTAGCAGCAAGTTTACTAGCTTATCCAGTTAGTAGTTTAGCAGAAACGAAGAAGTTTTCAGATGTTCGAGACGACTCATTTGCAAAAGACGCAATTTACTATTTAGTAGATCGAGATGTAATTAGCGGTATGACAAGTGATACGTTTGCGCCAAAAGTAGTAGTTATTGAAGAAAAAGATAGCTGGATTCGTATCCGTACAAATAGTGGCTTCCAATGGGTGGATAAAAATCAATTAAACCCAGTAAAACAAGAAAACTTCTTAGAAGGTAAAGCAATTATTATTGATCCAGGTCACGGTGGAATTGACTCGGGTAATGTTGGTTATTATGAGGAAGAAAGTAAAATTGTATTAGACACATCTTTACGATTACAAAAAATATTTGAGAAAAAGACACCATTTACTGTTAAGTTAACACGTACGAACGATACACGCCCAGGAGTAGATTCTGGCGATTCTTTAAGAAAAAGAGTAGAATTTGCTAATGAAAATAAGGGTGATATCTTCGTAAGTATTCACGGTAACGGTTCTACAGGTAAAGATGGACACGGTACAGAAACATTCTATTATGCAGCAGCACCGACAAAATCAACGAACCCGTATACGGAAGACAGTCGCTTATTAGCAGACAAAATTCAAAAACGCCTTGTAGCAGCACTTGGGACATTTGACCGTGGTGTGAAAAAGGATATTTGGTACGTAGTAAAATACAATACAATGCCAGCTGTATTAACAGAATTAGCATTTGTAGATAATAAAAGTGATGCAGATAAAATTGCTACACCAAAACAGAGACAAGCTGCAGCAGAAGCAATTTATCAAGGTATTTTAGATTACTATGAAGCAAAGGGGAATAACGTATCTTCTTTCCGTTAATAAATCAAAAGAGATTGCCAATAGGCAGTCTCTTTTATTTATTAACGTTTCTCTTTATTTCCGGCATGTGATATCATTTAATTTTACGTAAAAAAGATATTCGAATAATTGTAATCATAATAATTTTAAACGATAAAGGATGATAATAGATTGAGTAATCATAGTACAACACCTGCATGTATATATACGTATGCATTTCGTGAGGAGGAGCGTGCTTTATGTTATTTGGAAATGCGCTCGTTCTTTGGAATGGAGTCTCACGTTAATATTTTGAAAAGTGATGTCAAAATTGACCCGAGTAGAAGTGCATTTATTAAAGAGCGCGTTGAGGTTATGTATGAAGGAGACGACTTAGAAAGTATTTTAAAACAAGTGGAACAAATTGATTTGGCGGGAGCGTCGTTTAAAGTTATCTTCGTTAAAATCAATGACCTGGTTGGAGAAAATAAAATTGAATATGGGGAAAGACGTCTCATTGAACGAGACCTGGGCATGCATATTGAAGGAGAAGCGGATGTTCGTAATCCAGAGCGTGTATTCGGAATTGTTCCTCTTGGAGGACGTTGGTACTTCGGACACTATGTAGAAAGTGAGCCAGTTTGGTATCATCACATAAAAAAACCGCATAGTTATTCGACATCTCTTAGTACACGTGTTGCGAGATCAGTTGCCAATATCGCTGTACCAAATCCAGAGGGAGTACGAGCAATTGACCCGTGCTGTGGTATTGGAACAGTAGTAGTAGAAGCACTTTCTATGGGAATTAACATCGTTGGTAGAGATATAAATCCACTTGTGGTGCTTGGAACGAGAAAAAACATTGCACATTTCGGGTTTGAAGGAACAGTAACAAAAGGTCCAATCGAGGAAATTACTGAGAACTACGATGTTGCAATTATCGATATGCCGTACGACTTATTTACGCATGCAACACCAGAAGACCAGTTCTCTATTCTTTCAAGTGCGCGCCGCATCGCTAAAAAGGTAGTCGTTGTCACGATGGAAACAATGGACGACATGATCCATGAAGCAGGATTTGAAATTACAGATCGCTGTATTACAAGAAAAGGATCATTTACTAGACAAATTCTTGTTTGTGAATAAGAAAAGAAGGTCACCCGTTTGGGTGACCTTTTTTGTTTGTATTGATGTGTGATTGGTTGGTAGAATGGAGGAGTGATTTGACGGAATTTGTCGGTAAGTCGATATTCCATATCGAATCGTCGATATATTTAAAAAATCGTTGATATATTGTGCTGAATCGCTGATATATTTGAAAAATCGTTGATATATTCCGAGAATCGCCGATATCGCTACATTAGCATATTACTGTTCTTTTAATTTCTCTTGCTGTGCAAGTAATAAATTGCGTAAAACGTGTCCGCGGTAACTTTCTAGTTTTCGTCCTTCATGATAGCGCACACCTAATTTTTTTAATTCAGCTACGTACCAGCCTTTTGTTCCGTAATACATGGGATCACTTCCTTTTTGCTTTTGAACAGTATATGTGGCGGGGGGAGAGAATTTTCTATTTTATTCAGCATTAGTGCTACAAATTTGAAAAAAATGTAAGAAGAATATGATATCACTTCTATTTTTAGTTTATAAAAATAGGCTTTATAGTAAGAATTTCTAAAAATATAAAGGGGGAATATGTTTTGTTTCCAGGTACTTTATATGAAACGCATGTTAAAACAAAAAATTTAGAAGTAGCAAAGGAGTTTTATACGAAACTTGGATTATTTCATGCTCTCACAATTGAAGAACGCCGTGTAGCATTCTTTTGGTTTGATAAAGATAATAAGAAGGAACAAATGCTGGGCATTTGGGAGGTATCAGAAGAAGCATTCCATACAAGTCACTTTGCATTCAAGGTTAACTATGAAGAAATCATTTATGCAAGGGAATGGCTGCTGAATAAAGGAATAAACCCAAGGGCCGCTTTCGGTCTTGAACCGTCTGAGCCTATGGTCCATACGTGGACACCTACTGCAAATCTTTATTTTTATGATCCGGACGGTAATTCTTTAGAATTTCTATGTTTACTTCCTGAAAAGAAAAACGTAAAACAAGATGTCATGCATTTAAGTGAGTGGGAAAAATTGCCGAGTGACATATAAATTTGATTTTGGCACAAATCCCGCGAAATAATTAAAAAAGGAACCATAATGTTGCTCAAGTAGTGACGTTATGGCTTTTTTGTTTTGTGCGGGCTAATAATCATTCACTGTCTACTGTATAAAAAAATAGACAGTAGTGTATGCTTTTTTACACAATGTATACAAATTTATACCCTATGCGTTGGCATGATATTTGCAATAAAAAGAGTATCAACATATAGGGGAGAGATAGAAATGAAGGTTAGTAAAGTGTACACGACAATTGATGCTCACGTAGCTGGGGAGCCGCTTCGAATTATTACAGGCGGCGTGCCAGAAATAAAAGGAGAAACGCAGCTAGAAAGACGCGCATACTGTATGGAGAATTTGGACCATCTTCGCGAGGTTCTTATGTATGAACCGAGAGGACATCACGGTATGTACGGTTGTATCATTACTCCACCTGCAAGTGCTCACGCTGATTTTGGTGTATTATTTATGCACAATGAAGGCTGGAGTACGATGTGTGGGCACGGCATTATCGCTGTTATTACAGTCGGAATTGAAACAGGTATGTTTGAAGTGACAGGTGAGGAACAAAAGTTCATTATTGATAGCCCTGCTGGGGAAGTGATTGCGTACGCAAAATATAATGGGAGCGAAGTAGAGTCTGTATCATTTGAAAATGTCCCTTCATTTGTATACAAAAAAGATGTTCCTATTAAAATAGATAACTATGAATTTCAAGTAGATATCGCATTTGGTGGAGCATTCTACGCGGTAGTAGATAGTAAAGAACTTGGTTTGAAGGTTGATTTCAAAGACTTAGCTGCTATTCAAACGTGGGGCGGTAAAATTAAGCACTACATCGAGAGCAAAATGGAAGTAAAGCATCCACTTGAAGAAGGGTTAAAAGGAATATATGGCGTTATTTTCTCAGATGAACCGAAAGAAAAAGATGCAACTTTACGAAATGTAACGATCTTTGCTGATGGGCAAGTAGATCGTTCTCCTTGCGGCACAGGAACTTCCGCAAGAATCGCAACTCTTTTTGAAAAAGATGCTTTACAAAAGGGAGAAATTTTCGTCCACGAATGCATTACTGACGGGAAATTCGAGGGGGAAGTATTGTCGGTAACCGCAGTAGATACATATGAAGCTGTCGTTCCGAAAGTAACGGGTCATGCATTTATTACAGGATTTCATCAGTTCGTTGTAGACCCGAGAGATGATTTGAATCGGGGATTTTTGTTAGGATAGAAGGAGGAGGTGGAAAGATATGCTAGTCATAAGCGCGAATGAACAACGAAACTTAGTAAATATGAACGAAGTCATTGAATACGCGGCGCTTGCTTTAAAAGAATTTTCCGCAGAAAGAACGATCACACCAATTCGCGGCTCATTACCGTTTGCGAACGAGAAAAATACGGCATTAATTATGCCTTCAGTAGCGGAGGGACTTGAGGCACTTGGCTTAAAAGTAGTAACAGTAGTCCCCGAGAACAAAAAGATAGGAAAGAAAACGATAAACGGAATTGTGATGCTATCAGACTTTCAAACGGGAGAACCGCTCGCACTTTTAGAAGGATCCTACTTAACGATGATTCGAACGGGGGCTCTATCAGGAGTAGCGACAAAACATTTAGCTCGTCATAACGCGAAATCGTTATGTATAATCGGGACCGGTGAACAGGCGAAGGGAATTGCCGAAGCAGTATTTGCGGTAAGAGATATCGAAAAAGTCATTTTATACAATCGAACAGAAGAAAAAGCGTATGCATTTGCGCAATATATACAAGAGAAATTTGGTAAACCTGCTTATGTTTACACAAATGCAAATGAAGCAATAAACGAAGCAGACATCATCGTCACAACTACGAACGCATCCACACCAGTCTTCTCAGAAAAACTACAAAAAGGCGTCCACATAAACGCCGTCGGTTCATTCCGGCCAAACATGCAAGAACTACCATCCCACGCTATCACGGGCGCAAACAAAGTAGTAGTCGAATCAAAAGAAGCAGCATTAGAAGAGACAGGGGATCTTCTAGTTCCGATAAAAGAAGGTTTATTTGAGGCAAGCAACATTTACGCCGAGCTTGGTCAAATTATAAGTGGTGAAAGAGCTGGTAGAGAGAACGATGAAGAGATTACTGTTTTTAAATCGGTTGGTTTGGCAGTAGTGGATATTATCGTTGCGAAGTATTTGTATGAGAAAGCGGTGGAGTGCGGAGTGGGGAATAGGATTGAGTTTTGAGAGACTGCCTTTTGGTGGTCTTTTTTTGTTTGGGGTTTGGTTGCTAGTTTTTTAACTCATTTCATGTAAAAACAATTGATTATTCTTAATCATTCGACACAATGCAACAATTTAAGATCGTGTTTTTTGCTATGATAAGTAAGAAATTTACATATTGTGTTATTGGGGGATAAAAAGAGATGTTGAAAAAATTTACTACATGTATTTTAGGTGGCGCTTTAGTATTCAATTTATCTGGTTGCGGCAATACATCTGACAAAACTTCTTCAGAATCTAAAGAAACCAATTCTAAACAAGAAGAAAAGAAAGTGCAAACAACTGATGAGGCGAAAACGAAAGAGAATACAAAGCAGAAAAATACAGAACAAACAAAAGAGAAATCAAAAATAAAAGAAAAAGAGTATGCTGTAAACAAGGATTTTCATACACCTAAATTTGATGTAACTGTAAAAAGAGTTGTAGAAAGAGATAAGGTTGGTAAAGAAAGTATAGGATTCCAAAAACCTGAAGATGGACATGTCTTTATTGTTGTAGAAGCAGAAGGGAAAAATATCACAAACGAATCGATGAAATTAGCCGTTTTACCATCAGTGGATTTAGTGGATGAAAATGATAATGCTTACCAAAATGATGTGTGGGCAGCTAGTAGTTATGAGGTTGAAAAAGGCGAGACCTCTAGTATTACTAAGGAATTAAAACCAGGGGAGGTAAGGAGAGAAAATAAAGTTTACGTGATTAATAAAGAAAAATTTGATACAGGAAAATGGTATGTAGTTGTTAACCGTGAGTATAAGGAACAAATTAAATAGTGTTTATTTATTAAGAGGAGATGGCTCCTCTTTTTTTGCATGAAATTTTGTAAAGTAAGAAAAATAGAAGATTCATATTCTAATATTCAATAGAAAGATAAAACGTTTAAAAGTTCAGAATAATAGATTATAATATGTTTAGTAAAATTAACCAATATATATTTTGCTCATTATGTATTAAAGGGGAAATGAAAATGGCTGGACAAATTCGTATGTCACCAGAGGAGCTTAAATCGAAAGCGACTCGATATGGACAAGGTGCAAATCAAATTGAGGATATTTTAAGTCAACTACAAAACTTACAAAATGAATTAAGAGGAGAATGGGAAGGTCGTGCTTTCGAAGGTTTTGATCAACAGTTCAATGAATTAAAGCCAAAAGTACAAAACTTCGCACAGCTATTACAAGAAATCAATATGCAGCTGAATAAAACTGCAGAGGCTGTTGCTTCTCATGATGAAGAATTATCACGTAATTTCGGTTTGAAATAAAAAGTGTCATACTCTATATAACAAGCATTTTAATTGAGCCATACAGCTTATATTGTATGGCTCATTTGATTGCATGCCTAGAGCGAGTGATATTGATAGGGATATATATTTAATGAGATTTCTTTAATGCATTTGGAAAACTTATAGAAAGGGTTTGAAAGAATGGGACAATTTCAAAGTAATTTACAAACAGCAACGCAAATTGCTACGAAAATGGGAACAGCCTCTGATAGAATTCAAAGTGCAACCAGTCGTTCTATAACAAAGGCGACGCGTACAACGTTGTCTGTTAACTTCAAAGTACAAGAAGCGAATCAGCAAGTTTTAGACTTGACGAAACAATTTTCCGCTGCCTTTCAACAAGCGGTTGATAATATTCATTTGGTATCTAATGAATTTGAGAGAATGGATAACGAACTTCACAATACTTTTCGCTAATGTGACAACCTACGTAAAGTAAAATAGTAGGAGGAATATGATGAGTCAAGATATTGAAAAACAAATTAAAGAGTTAAATCTAAAGTTACGAAATGTATTTGAAGAACAGGAACGAAATCAGTTCGCGATTCGAGCTCAGGAACAAGCGGAAGCAGATTTTTATGAATGTAGAAGTCGAAATCGTCGTTTGTTCGATCGAATTTTAGGAACTTGGCATGGTGATAGAGAAATGTCCCAGTTTTTTATGAATACGTATCAAGATGCACAACATATTGAACGCAAAGTCACATTTGAATTGGAAAACAAAAAAGAAACATTGTTTAAAGAGAAACGAGATCTTAGTGATTTAGAAAACGCCCTTTCATATCAGCAACAACAATTAGTAAAGGAGGCTAATTCATGAGTTTAAATATGTATTTGGGAGAAGTACAGAACCAAACTCAAAGTATGAATGCTGTATGTACGGCCACCATTCAAGGTATGGAACAAGCCATTCAGTCGATTGACGCTTTTGCAATTGATACTGTGTTACAAGGGCAAACATATAGTAGTGCAAAAGCATTTTTTGTTCAAACCTTTCGGCCTTTAGCGCAAGGGATCATTTATTTATGTGAAGAATTGATTCGTCAGAATGATGCTTTTCCAAGTCAATTTCAATCACAAGTAGCTTCGACAGATGTAATTGAACACGAGATATTAGAACAAATTCGAGAAATTGACCGAATGAAAACAAGTATGGAAGCTGTCAATCAAGCTATGCCAATGCCGGGTATGGATGCTATGGTAAATCTTTTTATTGTTATGAGGCAAAAACTGCAAGAAAAGCTGGATCATTTGTATCAATTCAATCAGAACTCTAGTAATAATTATAGTACAGCACTTCAATTAGCAGCTAGTATTGCTGCAGGTCTTGCGGAAGTTCAAAGTGGGAAAGGGTTTAGTGTTGTCAGCGGTACATTTAGTACACAAGGATTGAATATGGATTGGACGGGGTCTATTCAAAAAATTACAGAAGATAGAGCTCGTGAAGTTGAAAGGTTAAATAAGGATTCTGAATCTGGTGAAGTAGATAAAAAAGATTCATTTTTAGGTATGACTGGCTTTGATCCGATGGTACCATTGGATGGAGTGGGGAATACATTCGGAACACTTACAGGTGCAGCTGCAGTAGGGAATACAGTTTATAAAGTAAGGAATGGTTATGAGGTAAAAAAAGAATTTGATAGAAAAAACAAACGAGTTCTTATAAGAGAGAGTTATGATTCTGTTAAAGATAATAAAAAAGTTAATGGACGGCATAGAGATCATAAGATTTACTATGTAAATGATATCGAAAAGAAAATCGAAAATGGAACAGCTACTCCTAAGATAAAAGAAATAGAAGCTATGATAAAAAAAGGAAGCGCAGCCAAAATGGCCTTAAAGGATAAGCTTGGATGGGCTAGTGTAGCTATAGATTCATATACGGATACGAGTGAGAATATCAAAAATAATGCCTCGAATGATAAAATTGCAGGAGATATTATTGGTAATGTTGTAGTGGGAGGAGCAACAACTGTAGGGGCTGCGGTTCTGACTGTTGCAGTTCTTCCTGCTGCTGCGCCAGTTTTGGCAGTTGCAGCAGCAGGATTCGGTATTTCAGTAGGATTAACATACTTAACAGAAGGTGTAAAATGGGATGTTGATTTAGATGGTGATGGTGAAGATGATAGTATTAAGGATATGGTGAAAACGGGTGCGAAAAAAACTTGGTCAACAGTAGCAGGGTGGTTTAATTAACATGAAAAAAAATACAGATTTTAATAAAAAAGTTTTTGAATATTATATGGCTCTTTATGCTGTAAATGATATAAGATCGACTATAATTACTCTTGTGATTGGGATAGCAGATATATTTGTGCTTTTGCCTGCTTTTGCGAATCCTGTTCAACCGATATATATGTACATAATAGTTCCACCAATTGCTTTTTTAAATGTATGGGCAATATGGATTGTTATAAATCCTAGGAAGCGGCAATTACAATACACTCTATTTCGTGGGGTATTTGGCATCGTATGTTCAGTAGGATTATTAGTTATAACCCAAAAGTTTGCATATGAAATGTTAGGATTACAAACTCCCATCTATTTTGTTTTTTCAGTTGGTTTGTATATTTTTGCTTTGAATCATTATTATAAAAATCATATTAAAAAACTTCAGGAACCAATCAAAAAATCAAAATCATCGAAAAAAAACTCTGGTTTCGGAGTAGTGGCTTTTGTAGGATTGGGTCAACTCGTTGCTAATATCAGTCTTGGTTTTGCAACACAAAAGATGGTAGCAATTGTATTAATGTGTGTATACTCCATGCTTTCATTTATTCTGTTTCATTTCATTATGGAACTCCATAGGTATTATTATTTAAGGAAGCATATAGAAGATGGAGGTAGAACACATGAAACCTTTTAAAGAGTCTGTATTGAATATTAAGTATATAATCGCGGTTCTCCTATAGTCAGTAAAGACTATGGAAAAGAAAAGGGAGAAGCAACATCATGAATATAGAATTACATTTAGATAAAGAAAGGATGGGGAATTATGCCATTTTCTAAAGGAAAGTTTTTACCAAATGGTTCTATTGTTCTATTAAAAGGTGGGACGAAGAAAATTGTGATTTATGGAAGAAAACAAAAACTTATGGTTAAAGAACCTGTGATGTATGACTATATTGGCTGTTTTTATCCAGAAGGATACATTAATCCTGAGTATACATTTGTATTTAATCATGAGGATATCGAAGAAATTATATTTGTAGGTTTTATAGATGAGGAAGAAGAGGCATTTGTAGGATTGCTTAATTGAATGTGATTTAGAAACAGGTGACCTTCAAATTCCGATAAAACTAGCAATCTCCACGCCGAACTTGGACAAATCATAAGCGGGGAAAAAACCGGACGCGAGAATGATGAAGAGATTACTATTTTCAAATCAGTTGGTTTGGCAGTAGTAGATATTATCGTTGCGAAGTATTTGTATGAGAAAGCGGTGAAGTGCGGGATGGGGAATAGGATTGAGTTTTGAGACTGCCTTTTGGTGGTCTTTTTTTGCATAAAATCTTGTAAAGCAAGAAAAAGTAGAATATTTAATGATTGGAATTGAATATTCATATTCTAATATTCAATAGAAAGATAAAACATTTAAAAGTTCGGAATAATGAAATATAATACATTTGGTGAAATTAACCAATATTTATTTTGCTCATTATGTATTAAAGGTGAGATTATAATAGGCGGGCATGGCTATAGATTCCATGCAGGTGAAGAATCAGGTGTTCCGCAACCTTACCTAACGGTTATGGCGGGGGATTTTCATTTGAGTTTGAGAAGGAAGCGAGATAATAGAATGCAAAAATTTTCAAAAATAGTTATATGTGTTGGTGCGTTAATAATGATTGTACATGATGCATGGAAGGATAGGATTTATTTTTCCTTAGCTGTACTTTTTGTTACCGCACTTTCTTTACTATGGAATATAGTTGCTCATAATATTATAGATAAATTTAAGGGGAAAGAGAATAAATAGCTATGAAACTTTTGACGATTGGAATAATAGCGGGGTGGTTTAATTAACATGAAAAAAAGTATAGATTTTAATAAGAAAGCTTTTGCACATTATATGGCTCTTTATCCTGTAAATGAAATAAGAGTCCACGTAATTGGTCTTGTCCTTTTGGGGGCAGATGTGTTTGTTCTTTTGCCTGCTTTTGCGAATCCTTTTCGATTACTCTATGTATATATAGTAACTCCTCCAGTTATTTTTTTAAATTTGTGGGCGATATGGATTGCTATCAATCCTCGGAAACGACAATTACAATACACTCTATTTCGAGGAGTATATGGCACCATATGTTCAGTAGGATTATTGGTTATAACGCAAAAATATGCTTATGAAGTGTTACAATTACAAACTCCCATCTATTTTATTCTTTCATTTGGTTTGTATGGTTTTGCTTTGTATTATTTTTATAAAAATCATATTGAAAAACTTCAGGAACCAAGAAAAAAATCAAAATCATCGAAAGGAACTGGTGGTGTAAAAGTAGCAGCTATTGCAGCGGGATTGGGGCAGTTAATTGCTAATATAATTCTTAGCATTGCAACACAACAGATGGGGGCACTTGTGTTTATGTGTGCATGCACAGTGATTTCGTTTGTTTTGTTTTATATGATTATAGAACTCCATAAGTACTATTATTTACGGAAGCATATAGAAGATGGAGGGAAAATACGTATAGGATTTTAAAGAGGATTTGTTGCATTTCAAGTATATAATCGCATTCTTCTTATGGAAGCCATTCACGAGGCTTATAGTAATAAAAGATGTATAAGTGGAAGAGTATATTCTGGTAAAACATCTGAAGGAATGGAAATTAGGTTTGTTCTTATTAATGATAAGATTATAACTGTTTATCCAATGTATTAAAGAATGTGAGGTACTCAAAAATGAAAGTAACTACTCAGCCCATAGTTAAAAATGCAAGACAATATAGAGGTAATTGCTAAGAATCACTCCCCCTAAGTTTCAGATGAAATTAAATGATTGAATATTTATATTTAAATAACCGACTATTTATGCTTTAATATTTCTAGGTACATAATTGGGATGATTAGGAAATTATATTTAATATGTTTTAAGAAAGGGGAATGTTTTTTTATGGAAACTCCAGAAAATCAATTTAAACGTGCACTTAATCCTTGGTTCTCCATTTGGACAAAACCACGTGATACAATGAAAGAAATTTTTATATCCAAACCTAAGAATGTGTTTTTACTCATTTTATTAGGCTCATTCGTACAGACTTTAGATCGAGCATCTTCTAAAAATGTAGCGGATTCAATAAGTAGTCCATTTTCAATAATCTCAATAGTTATATTCGGTACCTTCGTTGCTTTCTTAATTTATTATTTTTTGCTACCAGCGTTATTTAATTGGGTGGCAAAAAAACTTGGTGGACAAGGTACCTTTGAAAAAACACGTTACGCAGTTGCCTATTCTTATATCCCTTACGTTTACTCTCTTATATTAGTTTGGGTGCCTTCATTTTTCTTGTTTGGGATAGAAAACTTTACGAGTGAGACACCGGAAATGGATAGTAGCATAACTTTAACGATTTTGTTTCTTATTTTTGCCATAATTGATATAGTTATTGGAATTTGGACAATCATTATTTCCTTAAAATGTTTAGGAGAAGCACACCAATTTTCAGCATGGAAAGCATTATTAACAATAATAGTGTCCTTTATGATTATCATTCTTCCTTTGGTAATAATAGTATTTCTTATAGTAGGGGTTACAACCCTTTAATAATTTATTTGCTTCTTATTTATCCAAACGTTTTCTACTTGGCGAAGCGTATGACCTTTATGATCAAATTGATCGCCCGTTTTACGGCCTGTTTTTCTTATTATCAGTGTTAACAGGAATTTGTGAAGGCAAACTTGAAAATCAAATATTAAACTATTAAAACCTTAAGGGAGCTGAGTAGATTGTCTTTGTTCGTCTCTTATTTTCCAATCGGAGAATAAGGGATGAATTTTTATGAAGGAGTAAATGCAGCTTTTGTTACCATTCCCGCCATTCTTCTGTTATATCTTCCTCAGATTCTAAGCCAGCTATTCGTGCAGCTGCATCGATAAATTCATAGAGATCTTCTCTTTCCATTGTTTCGATAAAATGGTCATGTTCGATATTTAGTTCATTTATTTTAATAACTACCTCTTTAACAACTTGCATGACTTCGACTTCGGTTGGATTCTCACCTAATTTCTGTAAATGGTTAATGTAAGTGTCAAGAGCCTTATTTGTTGCACTTATATTTTCTTCAGTGAAAAATTCTCCATCTTCATCATACTCAACCCATGAGTTTGTTGGTTTGTTTTTTTTCAATTCATCAAATGTCATGATAACCTCCTAAAAGTGTTTTTTGTCTTTAATCCCATTCTACATTTTCGATCATATATAACAATCATTTTAGAGGGATTTTCTATAAGTTGATAGTTTTTTAACTCATTTTATGAGGCTACTTATTCGTGGTCTTTTTATTTTCCCCTCCGCATAAATATAGTTTATCGCAAGAATGCATGAATAGATTAAAAACTTTCTATCTTTGGGAAAAAGTTTGACAATACATATGGGTAGTGGTAATTTAAAACCCATAAGAAAACTCGGTATTAATTCCGAGTTTTCTTATAGGTGTAAATAGTCGAGAGGGGTCGAAATATGAAGAAGAAGTTGTTTGTATTACCATTTGTCCTACTATTATTTATTGCATTAGCTGCTTGTTCAGGGGAAAAAGATTCGAAGCAAGCAGGAACTAGTAAATCAGGGACTCCGAAAGATGGAGGAACGTTAACGATTGGTGTTAGCGATAACCCGGATACGATGAATCCGCTTTATGCGAATGATCGTGTGTCATTAACGATACAGCAAGCTTTATATGCACCGCTGTATCATATGGAAGACGGTAAGAAAAAATTTGTTCTTGCTGAAAGTTTTACGCCTTCAGAGGATCAATTAACATGGACTTTAAAACTAAAGGATAATTTGAAATGGCATGACGGCAAGAAGATTACATCAGACGATATTGCATTTACATTCCAGTCTATTTTAGATGAGAAGCAAAATAGTTCAAGTCGTGAAAACTTTATTTTTAAAGGAAAGCCGCTTGAGGTGAAAAAAGTGGATGAGCTAACGACTCAATTCGTGTTACCACAAGTAAGTGCATCTTTTGAAGGGGTTATGAATGATTTCTTCCCAATTCCGAAACATGTATTTGAAGGGGAAGCAGATTTAGCGAAGAGTAAGAAAAACTTAGAGCCTGTAGGATCAGGTCCATTTAAGTTTAAAGAGTATAAATCAGATGAGTACGTTGCATTAGATCGATTCGATGATTATGTCGGAGGTAAAGCTAAATTAGACTCTATCGTATATCGCGTTGTAAAAGACCGTAATACAGCCAATGTTTCACTACAAAATGGTCAAATCAACATGAAGATGATTGAGCCGCAAGACTTTAAGAAATTAGATAGCACTGGGAACTTCTCAATGGTGACATTCCCTGAAGGTAGATTATTCTACTTATCTTATAACCAAAATACAGATCTAATGAAGAAAAAAGAAGTGCGCCAAGCAATCGCGCATGCGTTAGATAAGAAAGAAATGATTAACTCTGCATTCGTTTCGAGTCAATTTGCAGAACCAGCAAATTCAATCTTAACGCCAGACGCTATGTATTATGCAAAAGACATTAAAGATTATAAGTATGATAAAAAAGAAGCGAAAGAGTTATTAGCAAAAGCTGGCGTGAAAGATAAAGAAAAAGTACGCGTTATGTATGTAACGAATAATAAAATTATGGAAAGCTTAGCGCTTTATACACAACAAAAATTACAAGAAGTTGGCTTACAAGTTGAACTAAATGCATTAGATGCTAGTGCAGCAAGTGAAAAAGGTTTAGATAAAGAGAATAAAGAATATGACATTACATTCGGTGGTTACATAATGGGACCAGAGCCAGATTCATATAAGAGCTTATTCTTAAGTAATGCTGAATACAATTATGCACGTTATAAAAACGCTGATTTCGATAAGTTATGGGAAGAAGCTGCAGTTGAAACAGATAAAACGAAACGCGCAGAACTATACCATAAAATTCAAGAGACAGCTAGAGAAGACTTACCTTATCTACCAATCGCATATCCGAAAGCAGTTATTGCAGTAGATAAAAAGTTTGATGGATTGAAAGAAGCAAAAGCAATTCCTGTCACAATGTTTGAAGATTTATCTAAGATTTATGAAGTGAAATAAGAAACTGTAAAGAAGCTGGTGGAAATCAGCTTCTTTATCCCGCTTTAATGGGCAGTAAGACCCCCACCTAAAAATTCAGCGAAAGCAAAGAAGTTAGGTGGGGGATCAACTGCCCATAAAAGTCCGATTGGTTCAACTAATAATCAGTGGGGGATGAAGAAAACCCCCACTGATTAAAGTTTCACTTTATCTTGAGGGGGGAAGTTTGTGTATAAAGTAATTGCGAAGAGGCTTTTAAATGCAATTCCGCTTTTATTTGTTATTTCCATTATTTCTTTTTTATTAATAAAACTAGCACCGGGGGATCCCGTTCGAAACTTTGTCACGCCGAATATGAGCCCAATTGATGTTGAGCGTATTCGCACAAGTTTAGGGCTCGATCAACCAATTTATATGCAGTATATTTTATGGTTAAAAAATATTTTAACAGGGAACTTTGGTTACTCACTTCAAAATCATCGTCCTGTTTTAGATCTTATTGTAGAAAGGTTACCTGCGACAATCGGCTTAATGGGATCGTCTTTACTCGTCTCATTTGTAATCGCAATACCACTAGGACTACTTACAGGTGTGAAAAAGAATTCTATCTTTGATCGCATTGTAAACTTTATCTCTTATGTGGGGATCTCAATGCCAGTCTTTTGGTTTGCTTTACTATTAATCTACTTATTCTCTTTAAAGTTGAACCTTCTTCCGAGTATGGGTATGCGTACAGTCGGTCAAGATTACGTCTGGGATATTGTGCAACATGGTATTTTACCTTGCATGGTGCTTGCGTTCCAAAACATCTCTGTTTATATGAGATATATTCGTTCTAGCACAATTCAGCAATTAGAAGAAGACTATGTGCAAATTCAATATGCGTACGGTGCTTCGAAGAAAACAGTTTTATTTAATCACGTACTTCGAAATGTATTAATACCGATCATTACAATTTTCGGATTATCGATTCCAAGTTTAGTAGGCGGGGCGTTTATTACGGAAACAGTATTCTCATGGCCAGGACTTGGTTCGCTCGGGGTAAATGCTATTTTTAGATTTGATTATCCGATTATCATGGCAATTACATTATTATCATCATTCATGTTAATTCTCGGTAACTTAATTGCTGATATTTTATATGGCGTAGTAGATCCGCGCATTCGAATGAGGGGGTGATTTGGAATGAATAATAGGAGATTTCAAACGATAAAAAGTAGTTTTACGAAAAATAAGTTTGTACTAATGGGAGTTATTATACTTGCGGTTTTAACGATCGCATCCATTTTTGCATTCGTATCGCCATACGATCCTAGCAAAATGTCGATTCCAGATCGTTTACAAGAACCAAGTATGAGTCATCCTTTCGGAACGGATGATTACGGAAGAGATTACTTAACGAGAGCGTTATATGGCGGACGAGTTTCACTTGCGGTCGGTTTCCTTGCGATGGTTGTATCTATTACAATCGGAACCGCAGTTGGAACAATTAGCGGATATTTTGGCGGAAAGTTAGACAACTTCTTAATGCGAATTGTGGAAGTACTTATGTCAATTCCATCATTTTTCTTAATGCTGTTATTAAATGCTTATTTAAAACCAGGAATTACGACGTTAGTTCTTATTATTGGATTACTGACATGGATGGACACCGCTCGTATTGTAAGGGCAGAAACGCTATCCGTAAAAGAGCGTGAGTACGTTTTATATGCAAAAGTATCAGGACAAAAATCACTCGCAATTATTGTAAGACATATCATTCCAAACATTTTATCAACCATTATTATCGCTGCGACATTAACAATTGCGACATCGATTTTAATGGAATCATCACTTAGCTTTTTAGGTTTAGGTATTAGAGAACCAGATTCTTCTTGGGGCAGCATGCTAAACAATGCGCAAGGATATATTGGCGAAGCTTGGTATTTAACGCTCTTCCCAGGATTCCTTATCCTTTTAACGGTACTTAGTTTTAACGTAATTGGTGAAGCATTGAAGAAAGCTTTCGCGCCAAAAGGAGCTGGAAATGAAAACTAAAGTGTTACGTGAAAGGAGTGAGAAACGTGTCTGAAAAACTATTAGAAGTGAATAATTTAAAGACTTCTTTTTTCATAGAAAGCGGAGAAGTAGAAGCGGTTCGCGGCGTTACATTTCGTTTAAATAAAGGAGAAGTAGTCGGTATCGTTGGGGAGTCTGGAAGCGGAAAGAGTGTGATGGCGAAGTCTGTTATGTCTCTCGTTACATCACCAGGGAAAGTGAAGGAAGGGGAGATCCTTTTTCATAATGAAAATATCCTTTCTAAATCCGAGAAAGAATTACGTTCTATTAGAGGAAATCAAATTTCACTTATCTCCCAAGATCCAATGTCTGCGCTAAATCCGGTCGTGAAAATTGGAAAGCAAATGACGGAAGTAATTATACGGCATCAAAAAGTGAAAAAGAAAGAAGCAGAGAAAATCGCAGTCAACTTGTTAAAACAAGTCGGTCTTTCTTCACCAGAAGAAAGGGTAAAACAATATCCGCATGAACTAAGCGGCGGTATGAAGCAGCGAGTTATGATCGCAATGGCGATGTCTTGTAACCCAGACCTTCTCATTGCGGATGAACCGACGACAGCGCTTGATGTAACGATACAAGCACAAATACTAGATTTAATGAAAAACTTAAAGAACGAAACGAATATGGCGTTACTTCTTATTACGCATGACTTAGGAATTGTCGCGCAAAACTGTACGCGTGTCATCGTTATGTACGGCGGGCTTATTATGGAAGAAGGACCTGTACTTGATATTTTCCAATCGCCGAATCATCCATATACGAAAGGCCTATTAAACTCTCTGCCAAAAATAGCGAACGGCGTAAAAGAAAGACTCGCTCCTATTCAAGGTGTAACACCAAACTTATTAAACCCACCACAAGGTTGCCCATTCGCAGAGCGTTGCCCGCATGCGATGGACATTTGTGAAAAAGAACGTCCACCATATTTTGAAATCGGAAACGAAAGACGTTCCATGTGCTGGTTAAACGATAAGACAGTAGGTGAATCACATGCATGAAGACAACTTAATTGAAGTTCGGAACTTAAAAAAATACTTTCCTATTAAAAAGGGACTATTCGGCAGAAAAACGGAACAATTAAAAGCAGTCGATGACTTAAGCTTTACTATTAAAAAGGGTGAAACATTCGGGTTAGTAGGAGAATCGGGCTGCGGAAAATCAACGACAGGAAGAAGCATCATTCGTTTACACGATGTCACTTCAGGTAACGTTTTATTCGACGGAACAGACATCGCAAGTTTAAAGGAAAGTGAACTAAAAGAATATAGAAAACGAATGCAAATCATTTTCCAAGATCCATACGCATCATTAAACCCGGCAATGAATGTATTCCAAATTATTAGCGAACCAATGAACATTCACGGCTCTTACGAAAAAGAAGAACAAAAAGAAATCATATTAGATCTTCTAAAAAAGGTAGGTTTAAAAGAAGAACACTTATATCGCTATCCGCACGAATTTAGCGGAGGACAAAGACAGCGCATCAGCATCGCGCGCGCACTATCTGTAAAACCAGATTTCATCCTATGTGACGAACCAATCTCAGCACTAGATGTCTCCGTCCAAGCGCAAGTCGTAAACATGCTGCAAGACATCCAAGAAGAAACAGGAGTCACATACTTATTCATCGCACATGACTTATCCATGGTAAGACACATATCAGACCGAATCGGAGTCATGTACTTAGGAAACATAGTAGAAATTGCCGACAGTGAAGACCTATACACAAAACCGGCACATCCATACACACAAGCACTACTCTCATCCATGCCAGAACCAGATCCAACAAACATAGGCAAAGAACGGATCATCCTAGAGGGAGAAGTACCAAGCCCACTCAACTCACCATCCGGCTGCAAATTCAGAACGCGCTGCAAATTCGCCACTGAAAAATGCGCACAGGAAGTACCGAAGATGGTTGAGATTGCGAAGGGGCATCAGGTGGCTTGTCATTTGTTTTAGAGTGGGGGAAAAGCACTGGGGGGACCTGGTGCTTTTTTGTTTTGTAGAGGGCGTGGGTGCTGGTGTGGGATTGATTGGTGGTTTCGGTGGTAGTGCGCGCGAAATTTGTCGGTAAGTCGATATGTTGTGTCGAATCGTCGATATATTCGGAGTTACGGTAGATATAATTGGATAATCGTTGATATATTTTTGGGGGGGTGGTATTCATGGGCAGAAGAGGGTTTACGAGTATAGGATACAGTGGGAGTAGCTCTAAAAATCGTATAGATATCGTCATGATTTACCGATAAAAATAAACGAGGCTCTCCCTCTTTTATTGTAAAATTGAGTGCTGCACAATCAAGCGGAATAATTGATTATCCAGTATGATTAATGTGTATGGGAAACCTCTTGCAAGAGAATGAGGAGATTAATATAAATGTAATCACTAATAGTAAATGAAGGTATCGTATAGTAAAATGTTTAAATGTTTAAAACACAAGTTGTTTATCGGTAGAAGAGAAAAAGATGTGAAATTATTGTAATGTTCTTGAAAAAAGAGGGGGATCAACAAATGGATAGATGGAAAAAGTTTTCGATGATTGTAGTTAGTATCGTGGTATTTGGTATATTTATAGGATATATGGTAGGAATGTTTTTCAATCCCGGAAGTGACAATAAGCAAATACAAGAGAGAACAGTTGATGCCAAAGGTGAGGAAATTGACGATTTGGTCAACTCTGAGGGTGTTATAATCGACTCTATGCACAAAATGTTGCATCAAAAAGTAATAGCTGATAAAAAGGTTGGTTTTATCGTAATGTCTCCTGAGAATATTAAAAAGCTTCGTCACTTGTTAGATCAAAGCGATAAAATAATGGAAAAAGAAAAATATGTTGAGATTTTAAATCGTTGGGAAAAAGGTGATTTTTCTCAAGCGGTTGAAGAACATAATTATATGTGGGAGCAAGCAGGAGGAGAAAGTACTGGAAAAGCAAAAAGATTAGCTACTCCAAAAGAAGAAAAAGCATATCTCAAAGAACAAAGCAAAAAAGAAGATTCTAGTACAAAAATAGAATAAAAGGTAATAAAGCGTATAGATTCCTAATGGAATTGTATCTTATGCTGTAAGCTTCAAAAATTATTGTATCTATTCTATTGATATTTTTATATTTGGAGAGTAGATAGTAAAAGGGAGATTTCAAATTGACTTCTCCCTTTTACAATTTACTTGAAAAATAATTTCCCCTTATAAGTTTCGATATATATGCGCCCGTCGTCTTCTTCTTTTATTTTGCTATCAAAATGTTTTATCCAATCAACAATGCCTCGATCACTTTCTGTGACATTTTCTCTTACATATAGATATGAATGAATTGATTTATAAAATGTATAGTTAGTTAAAAGCCTTTGACCAAGAGAAATAGGAGTATCTGAATTTGGAGTCTCCTGAATTATATATGGAGATGGGAGAATGTTATTACTGTTAACATATACATAATATTTAGATTGATTAATGGCCCATTTTAGCCATATGATTTGAACTATTATTATAACTATGGTTACCGTTTTTTGTGCTTTTTTAAAATTTTGTCCTGGAAAAGAGTAGTAGATGAAAATCGGAATAGCAAATAAACCAGCCCAAGCTACCCATTTGTCTATTGGTGCACCATTTATCCAGAAGATAAATCCTAAAGCTTTTGTAAATAAAAATAAACAAACAAGACTTGTGAAAATTATTGATAAATAGTAGGTTTTATTTTTCATGATTTTCTCCCAAAAATATATGTTCATAAAACGAATATAAGAGTATTTTAAAAAGTATATATCATATAGATGTAAAGTCCAAAATAGTAGCCTAAATTAAATATTGCAAGCATAACACGTTGGTAAGTTTTACTGGCTCCAGCTGAAAATAAAACGCCTATAAGTGGTGCAAACAAACCAACTTTCCAAAAGATATTTGCTGATCCACCTATTTCTAATGTATGCCCATTTATTATAGTTAAAAGAGCATAAGGTACACAGGATAAAGATAATATAGCCCATTTGTTCAAAGTACCACCTCTTTTCGATGTTTTAATATCAATAAAATGTTAATTTTATTTATAGATTATTGTATCAATTAAAGATTTGTATAGGGAATTTTTCTTTGAACTGTTAAAATGGTTTTTATTTTATATTTATTAAAAATAGAAAGTAGGAAAACATCATCCCAAGCTATAAAGATACTTCTAGTACAAGGATGCTATTCTTTTCTGCTATAAAGTTTAAAAACCTCTACTTATAAGTAGAGGTTTTTAAATTGCATATTAATGAATTATGCTTTTTCAGATAAACGAAGAACATAGAATACATAATTTTAACTAGACTTATTATTAACTAATTTATCCCCACCACCAAGCTCCGCCTCAATTTGCGAAGTCTTCGATGACTCATCCATACGCCAATACGTAATGAAGCTTATCGCGATACATCCAGCTACGTAGAAGTAGAATAGTGACTCCATTCCGATGCTCTTTAGCCATAGTGCGATGAACTCAGCTGTTCCACCGAATATCGCAACGGTTAGTGCATATGGTAAACCTACGCCAAGTGCACGGATTTCAGTTGGGAAGAGTTCTGCTTTTACAATCGCGTTAATGGAAGTGTAGCCAGTAACGATAATGAGTCCGACCATCATGAGTAAAAATGCTACCATTGGTTCTGTCGTTTTTTCCATGAAGAAGAAGATTGGTGCTGTTAGTAATGTTCCGAGAATACCGAATGCCATTAATAGTGGGCGGCGTCCAATTTTATCGGATAGTAGCCCCGCAATTGGCTGAAGTACGACGAAAATAAGTAGTGCGGCAAAGTTAATCCAGCTTACAACCTCTTTCGGAAGACCGACTGTGTTTACCATGAATTTTTGTAAATATGTTGTGTACGTATAAAATGCGACAGTGCCCCCTAATGTGAGGCCGACTACTGTTAATACTGCTTTCGGGTGTTTCATAAGAGCGCGAACAGTTCCTGCGCTTTCGCGTTTTTGTGATTTTATGTTTGCGAATTGCTCCGACTCATCCATCGTGCGGCGAAGCCATAATACAGCTACTGCACCCATCGCTCCAATGATGAACGGAATGCGCCAGCCCCAAGCTTTCATATCTGGTTCGCTTAGCAATTGCTGAAGAACAATTTGAACGCCTAACGCAACCATTTGTCCAGCAACGAGCGTTACATATTGGAAACTTGAATAAAAGCCCCGGCGACCACTACTAGCCATTTCAGATAAATATGTTGCGGAAGTTCCGTACTCTCCGCCAAGTGATAATCCTTGTAGTAAACGAGCAAGAACTAAAATAATTGGCGCCATAATGCCGATACTTTCGTAACTAGGTGTACAGGCGATAATTAAAGAACCACCGGCCATAACCGTAATCGAAAGCGTTAATGCTGCCCGGCGTCCGTGCCGATCTGCATAGCGTCCCATTAATAAACTGCCGATAGGGCGCATTAGAAATCCAACTGCGAAAATAGCCGCAGTGTTCAGTAACTGACTCGTTGGATCTCCTTTAGGAAAGAACTCTGCTGAGAAGTAAACAGCGAAAGCAGAGTAAACGTACCAGTCGTACCATTCAATTAAATTGCCGACGGAACCTTTGAAAATATTGCCGGCGACTCGGTTAGGTTTTGCTTGAGCCATACTAATTCCTCCTCTTGCTTATAAATAAAAAGATAATTATGAAAGCGTGTTCATTGTAGTTGAATTGTACTGTCTTCGGGATTAAATCTCAATATTATGACAATTTTATTCTTTTTGTACTTTATGTACACGGAGAGTTTTAATAGTTGCTTCATTATTAGTTTTGTCATAATAATAGAAAAAGGAGATTGATAGTTTTGAATATTTTATCAAAGGATATGAAGTATGAAGAAATCACGCAAAGTGTCATTACAAACGAAAATAGTAAGCTTAATTATTACGTTAATTTTATTTGTCGTTCTCCTATTAGCGGGAATATTTGTTTACATTCAGTCCGTTGATACGAAGCGCCAAGTGGAGCAGCTAGCACTGCAAACAGCGAAGTCGCTTTCTTTTATGCCAGCTATAAAAGATGCTTTTCAAAATAACGAGCATAAAAGTATGATCCAATCCATTGCGGAACAAGTTCGTGAGCAAGCTGGCGCAGATTATGTCATTATAGAAGATCGATTTGGGGTTATATATTCCCATTCTAATTCGGGGTTGATTGGCACAAAGAGTAACAATCCATATAACTATGAAGCACTCACTTTTGGAGGATACTATACGCTCGAAGGAAATGGGGAAAGTGGTCCGGCTTTGATGGCAAAGGCACCCATTATTGTTCATAACGGAGACTACGATCAAGTCGTAGGCGTTGTGACAGTAGAGTTTTTAATAAAAGGTATTGAATCTAACATACTGAGCAGAACGAAAGAAATTATACTCTTTTCTTTAGCTGTATTAGTAGCCGGAATTGTTGGTGGCATTCTTTTAGCACGTAGCATTCGTAAAGATACACTCGGTTTAGAGCCGAATGAAATCGCAGCGCTATACCGGGAACGAAGTGCAATATTACTATCTATAAAAGAAGGAATTATCGCTATTGATCAAAACGGTTTTATTACGATGATGAACACGTCGGCAGAAGAGATGCTACATGTAAATGATGATTATATGCAGCAGCACATTTCAAAAGTTTTACCGGAATTTAATATGGAAAGAGTGCTAGAAAACGATCAAGAAATTGCGTTTCAAAATAAAGTGTTTATTTTAAATAGGACACCGATACTCGAAAATAACAGTACGGTAGGCGTTGTATGTAGTTTTAGAGATAAAACAGAACTGCAAAACTTAGTGAATACGATATCTGAGGTAAGAAAGTATTCAGAGGACTTACGCGCTCAAACACATGAATTCACAAATAAACTGTTCGTCTTATCAGGATTACTTCAGTTAGGACATTACAAAGAAGCGATTGAATTTATCCAACAAGAATCTAACATTCATCAAAGCCAAAACCATATTTTATTCCATCAAATTCACGATGCGAAAGTGCAAGCTATTTTATTAGGGAAAATCGGAACAGCGTCTGAAAAGAAAATTGATTTTCATATTGAAGGAGATAGTACGCTTCGTCCGTTACCAGACCATATAAAAGTTTCACACCTTATTACGATCCTTGGAAACATAATCGACAATGCGTTTGATGCGGTGAGTGGGCAAGAGGAGAAGAGAGTTTCTTTCTTTGTTACGGATATTGGACATGACATTGTATTTGAAGTAATAGATAGTGGAACAGGGATACCGGCAGAAAAAATGACGACCATTTTTCAAAAAGGATTTTCAACGAAAGGGAATAATCGTGGTTACGGACTAGCAAACGTGAAAGAAATGGTAGATGTCCTAGAGGGCACAATTGAAATTCAAAACGAGAAAAATGGGGGAGCGATTTTTACAATTTACCTTCCGAAAACATTGAGAGAAAGTACATGACAAACAGGGGGATGGTCATATGTTGAAGGTTGCAATTGCAGAAGATGATTTCCGCGTCGCACAAATTCAGGAAGAGTTTTTATCAAAAATAAAAGACGTAAAAGTGATTGGAAAAGCATTGAACGCGAAAGAAACGATGGAACTACTACAAAGGGAAGAAATCGATTTACTTCTATTAGATAACTATTTACCAGACGGAATCGGAACAGACTTATTGCCGAAAATTCATGTAGACTTTCCAAACGTTGACGTCATTATGGTTACTGCGGCAAATGAAAACCATATGTTAGAAAAAGCAATTCGAAACGGCGTAAGCAATTATCTTATAAAACCGGTCACGTTAGAAAAATTCGTTCGCACAATTGAAGACTATAAAAGAAAGAAACAACTATTACATAGTAACAATGAAGTAAATCAAGCACTCATCGATAACTTCTTCGGCATTTCGCAAACACAAGATATAAAAAACTTACCGACAGGTGTAGATCCGTTAACACTGCAAAAAGTGAAAGGGATTATAAAAGGATTCGAAGAGGGCATTACAATAGAAGAAATGGGAGAACAAATGGGGGCCTCCCGAACAACCGCAAGAAGATATTTAGAATACTTAGTAGCGACAAACGAATGCACAGTAGAGTACACATACGGCATTATCGGACGACCAGAACGAAAATATCGCATAGGACAAGGACTATGAAAAAACGATTATTACTATGTATATGGATCATGATAGGAGTAGTAGCTGGTTGTTCCGTAGAAAAAACGCACACGAATAAAGTGAACATAGAAGAAGTAGAAATCGTTGCACCAAACGTTCAAGGAGCAGGATGGGACTTAACGGCACGAGCGATGCAAAAAACACTGACAGAAGAAAAAATCTTCACAAAACCAATCACTGTCACAAACAAAGTAGGTGGCAGCGGTGACGTCGGATGGAAATATACGAAACAAAAAGGCGGTCACGTACTGGCGATCAACTCAAGCTTACTCATAACGAACAACCTACTAGGCCACAGTAAACTAACATATAAAGACTTCACGCCGCTCGCAACACTCGCATCGGACTGGGAAGTCGTTGTTGTATCAAAAGACAGCACCATAGATAACGCAAACGAACTAATGAAACAACTAAAACAAGACAAGAAAAACTTCAAAATAGGTGTTGCCCCTGGCCTAGGAAACGATGATCACCTATCCTTCGTACAAGTAAGCAAAGCATTCGGCATAAACCCAGCCGAACTACAATTCTTCGTCTACGAAAACAAAGAAAAAATCATCAACGCCCTAACGAACAAACAAATAGGTGCCGCAACCATGACCCTATCCGAAGCCGAAAAACAATACAAAGCCGGCAAAATAAAAATACTAGCCGTATCCGCACCAAAACGCCTAGACCGACTACCAGAAATCCCAACATGGAAAGAACAAGGAATCAACGTCATCTTCCAGCACTGGAAAGGAATTATGGGCCCAAAAGATATGACGGAGGAAGAGGTTGCTTATTGGGATGGTGTGATTAAGCAGATGGTTGAGAGTGATAGTTGGAAGGGGATTTTGAGGGAGAGAGGGTGGAATTCTTATTATAAGGATAGTGAGGAGAGTAGGGGGTTTTTGGAGGAGAGTTATGAGTGGTATGGAGAGATGGTTGGTGGAGATAGAGGAGATAAGTAATTTTAGTGCTTTGTACTTATAAAATATCGATATCATTCTTAGTATATACATTTATATAAATATTTCCTTTTATAAGAATAATGGGTTATTATGATTTTATAAATTAAGATAGAAAGGGAAATAAAATGGATGTTAATAATATAGAGTTACCAGAGTCACTAAAAGAAGTACTTTGGGACGGGTGGATACTCCTTGGTGTCATATTTATTATATGTACTCTGCTTGTAATTATTAGATCTTATATACCAGATGATATGCTACCTATCATTAAAGGTGCTATAGCATTAGTTATTTTAGGCGGGATATTTTATCTAGGTTATTAAAATAATTATTATAGTTTATGAGTGAAAAGGAGTTAAGATGGCTAAGCGAAAGAAAAAGCAAGATGAATCAATATTGGGATCTTTACTAGTTATTACGTTTTTCGGGGTGCTGTGGAAACCGGAATTTTTAGTACCGATAGTAATGGTATCGGCAGCAATTATATTATTATATATGTATGTGAATGTAAAAAAGCTAAGAGAACTTCGACAATCAGGAATTTATGATATTGATAAGATGAGCGGACACCAGTTTGAAAAATATTTAGGAAGTCTATTTCCTGCTTTGGGTTATAAAACAGAGATTACTAAAGCATCTAACGATTTTGGTGCAGATTTAATTTTGAGAAAAAATGATAAAAGAATTATTGTACAGGCAAAACGCTATAAGAATAACGTTGGAATTAAATCTGTTCAGGAGATTGTTGGTGCAAAAGAATTTTATAAAGCTGATGAAACAAGGGTTGTTACAAATAGTGAATTTACAGCTGCAGCATACAAACTCGCTAAAGTGAATTGAGTTGTATTAATTAATAGAGAGAAACTTATTAAGTTAATTAGTCAGGGCAAACGAGAAAAGAGAAATTAGTGATACAAAAGGTCAGGTATAGACTTATGGAAAAGGCACTATGAAAAGTGTCTTTTTGTTTTGGATATAGAAAAATAATCCAGAAAACTTATATTTGAGTATATAATTTAAAATGAGAATGGCGTGTAATAATATTTTTAATAATAAAAGAGAACTTTTGATCATTTTTTATTATTGTAACTCATTTATTTGTATATATTTATATTTAATTTATATAAATGAAATACACGCATAATATGAAAAAAGAGGGGATTCTTGTGGGTTTACACATTATACCGAATGATTTGCCAAGCTTGACTCCAGGTGAAAGAAGAGTACTTGAAAAGATTCGCTCTTTATATAAAGACGTGGAGCGAGAAGTGTACTTATATATTCAGCCAAGAATTAGACATTTAGAACCTGATTTTATTTTAATTGATTCACAAAGAGGTGTAACAATCTTTGAAGTGAAAGATTGGGAACTTTCTTATATTAATAGAGCAGATAGAAGAAAAATAGATTTAGCAGATGGAAAACAGGTAGATAATCCATTTTGTAAAGCTAACTTATACCATACTGCAGCACAGAGGTTATTTAGGTTGCACGATATTTTAAAAAATGAACGGAACGAATTAAAGTTTAAATTACATACTAATGTTATATTTCCATATCTTCATTCTAATAAGATTGAAGAGAGTGGATTAGATCAAGTATTTAATCAGCCACCAGCGCAATGTATTTCATCTGACATGTTAAGCACAGTAAATATAAATCAATTATTTAAAAATGAATTTAGTTTCGTAGAAGAAGATGAAATTATTGCAATACGAACACTATTATTTCCAGAAATTAAGGTTAGTTGTAGCGATAATCAAATCAGTACAAAAGAATTAATTACAGCACTAGATGCAGAGCAAGAGCGTTTCGCGAAGCGTGTACCATACGGTCACTATATGGTAACTGGAGTTCCGGGTAGTGGGAAAACGGTTTTATTGCTAGCTCGTGCAATTCATCTAGTACGTGAACATCCAGAATGGAAAATAAAAATATTAACGTATAATAGGTCGTTAAAAACAAAAATTGAAAACAAATTGAATTCTTTAGCAGCTGATCTTGTCTTTATGAATGTGCGCTTGGAGAATATAGATGTTAGCACTTTTCATAAATTTGCGCTAGATACAGCAAGTATATGTGTACCCAAAAAAAATACAGTGAAGTGGTGGAATGAAGAATTGCCGGAAGTAGCTATACAGCGAGCTCAATCATCATATGATGCTGTTTTAGTGGACGAATACCAAGACTTTCTAGATGATTGGATTCGATTATGTGTGAAGTCTTGTAAAGAACATACGTATGTTAATAATCAAAAGGAAACTGTTACGGGGATAAATTTATTTTTAGCAGGAGATAGACTACAGAGCATCTATAACAACTCAGATCATAGTTGGAAGAGCTTAGGTATTGATATGCGCGGGAGAAGTTCTTTATTAAAGAAATCTTATCGTGCCGGTAGTCAACATATAGATTTAGCCCTTAATTTCTTGAAACAAGAAAAGAAATTGGAAGAGGAAGTAAATAAATTTTATTGTCCAATGAGCGAACTATCTTTTGAGAATGAAATGAAAGATGGAGTTAGTTTTATTGAAGGATCGTATGAAGATATTAGTAATAAAGTCTACGAGCTTATTAAGCGCAAGGGCTATAAGCCAGAAGATATATTAATTTTGTGTAGAGAAGGAAAAGATTGTGAGAATATACAAAAGAAATTAAATTGTGAGATACGTCAAAAAGTAAAAGTTACAAAAAATATTACTGAAGGACATTTAATTATAACAACATATCATTCATCAAAAGGTCTTGAGGCACCAATTGTCTTTTTAGTTGATGTGGACAAGTTTGAAAGAATGGAGCTTGAACAAAATGATATTAAACTACGTAAGCTATTATATGTAGGCATGACAAGATCATCTGAGCATTTATACATTCATGCTGGAAGTTATGATAAACCTTCCTTTGGACAAGTATTAAGGAACGAAATATCTTGAGGATATCCTTGAAAATCTAAAGAGGAGTATAATTGAACTGAATGTTAAAACATTAAAGGTGTAGGACGGGGGAATTATGATGATACATACTTTAGTAAGGGGACAAAAGATAGATGTTACAAAGAATCATCCGGGGATTAGAGGAGTACGGGTAGATTTAACTTGGGATGCCCCGATGAATATGGATGTAGATGCATCAGCTTTTTTAGTAGGTTTTAATGGGAAAATTACTAAAGAAGAAGATTTCGTTTTCTATGGACAACCTTATTCTAGTTGTCAATCTGTTCAATTGGATCAAAATGAAACAAATGGAAATAAACAAAGATTTTCGGTAGATTTTACTCATATAAAAGATGACGTACAAAAGATTGTATTTTCGATTACAATTCATAATGCTGAAGAGAAGAAACAGGCGCTACGAGATGTTTCCCATATTCAATTGAAAATAAACAACGCACAATCAGGATTAGAAATTATTCATTTTCCTATCACGTATCCATTTACAGATGAAAGTGCCATTATTGTTGGAGAGCTATATCGACATGGAGGAGGATGGAAGTTCAATCCTATTGGAGCTGGATATTTTGGTGGATTAGCTGCATTGTGTACAAATTTTGGAATAGAAATCGCAGAAGATGAAAAACAATTTGCTCCTCCTGTAGAGAAGAAAATAGTTCCTACTCCACCTCCAGTACAAAAAACTATTAATGCAGTGAAGGTTGAATTGAAGAAAAAACAATCTATAAATATACAAAAATCTAAAATGGTAACAGCTACTTTAGAATGGGAAACAAATAAAGATTTAGACTTATACTGTTTTTACGTAACAACTAATGGAGAAATAGGAAAGGTTTATTATAAAAATCTAGGTTCGTCTAAAGTCTCGCCATATATTGTGTTAGATGGTGATTCGCAAGAGCCAGGAAAAGAAACAATTCGTATTTACCGACCAGAAGCTTTAAAATATGTTTTATTTGCTGCGTATAGTGCTGTCGGAAATGGGGTAGGTAGTTTCTATTCTATGAAAGCTAAAGCTGTTGTCGATAATCATATGGGAAGCGTTGTGACAGCACCGTTATTAGAAATAAATGACCATGCTTATTGGGTGTGTATTGCTCATATTGATTTCACTAATTCAAATGAGTTGAAAATTTCACATGTAGAAAGTTACTCAAAAGACCATTCAGAGGCTTCACCACTGTTGTACGAGAACGGGAAGTTTCGAATGGATGTCGGACCGATTGAATTTAAAAATGAAGAGGATTATCAGAAGTATTTTAAATAATAGAGTAGAAAATCATACATCATATTGTATGATTTTTCTTTTATACATAGTTTAGTGAAATGGTATTAATTGTAATTTGTTGCAACGGCGGAAAGAAGTTATTATTCGTATTGGTTACCTATCGAAAATCAATTCTTTGTATTAGACAATGTGGAGAATATTGGTTTTTATAATTACTTACAGACTGTTCAATCATATAGACAAATTTTTTGTTTGGGAAATAAATTTGATTTAATTGAATAGATTAAAGCAGAACAACCAGAATTATTAGAAGTATGAGACAATGTAGAAATTCGTCATAATGGAGAGGGTGACTAACAAGTAGGAGTTTATCATTATGACAGATTGCTAAATTTACCTTTTTTGATATAGAATAAAAGTATTATCAAAGGAGGAATGAACATGCAAAATATTGGCGTGGAATTTAAACTAAAAGTACATAGCAAACGTTGGGGACATAAAGACACTTACAATTTGACGAAAACTGAAAAGGGCTGGGTAGTTGGAACAGCAAAAGGAAAAGTTGAATCTGACACATACGCAAGCCCTGGCTTAGAAAAAGCTTTTACAGGTGAAGGGATTTCATATCCAGCTGACTTAGGATATTTCCTGTCTGATATTTGGGAGGCTTCTCAAACAAAAAGTGAAGAAGAAGTGAAGGGGTATTTTGACAAACTGGGAGAGTGGATTTCTACTACTGAAGCAACTAAACCAGACTTCAGCCCATTAGCCTTGTAATGAAAAAATAGGTACTCCCATTTCAAGGATTACTTATGAATTAGGCATCTGGTGTTTTGTAAGGCACCTATTATCAAAAAGGGAGAAACGAAACATTCAACCCTTTCAACACCAATAAAGAGGGCTCATAATGTGAGCTCCCTTTTTAATTTAAAGTAGGACCAATTTGAGGCCCCTTTTGCCATATCGTAAAGGATAGTCACAATGCGACTATCTTCGGTAAAATCTAAAGGAATCCGTTTCAGGTGCTTAGGAGTACATATTATTTTTTTCTTTTTCAATAAAAGGAACAAGTGCTTGTCTTTCAAAATCAAGAGCATCTTTAAAAAAGTCATAACTAAATATAGCTAATACTTCACCGTAGTTACTATCATATGAACCAGCGGAGCCCAATTTGTAAAGATAACCAGCTTCTTGTTGCAATCTATTGATAATCTTCTTAGAACCATATTTAATCATCATTTTACTTAATAGGAGTTTATCATCAGCAGTAGCACATTCATCGGTAATGAAACCTTTGTTATCTATCACCTCAACTATTGAGTGTAATTGATTAATTGTAAGTTGTTCAATAACCTGGTTAATTGAATCTTTAACTATATCAGTCATAAAATCTCCTTCCTATGTATGGAATTTTCACTTTAATTATACATAAAAATAATGGTAATTTTTTATTTTGCTCAGAATTTAATTTTTTAATATTATGAATAGTTTTTAACCTTTTCTTGTTCTTGATTTTCACTGTATTCTTGGTCTTTGAGATGTGCAATATCTGGTCTTAAAGTTGATGGGTCTTCAAAAACACAAACTTGATATTTTTTGTTTTTAGAAATGTTTGATGAATCTTAACCATTTTATAGTTGAAAATGAAGCAGACTATGTGCGTAAGCCTAAAGTTAATTAAACACTTCTACACATAGTTGAGGGTCATGATTTAGGTGTTAAGAGACTGCATTTGTAGAATCTGTATGTAGAGTGAATGGGATGGCGAAATTAGAGGGAAATAGTTGAGTAGGACAATGTTAGTAATAAGTTGTAACGTTTTATTGAATAATTAAGAATATGCATGCGTAAAATCTAATTAAATAGAATAGGTTTTTTATTTTGTGAAATTCAAGGACTATCATCCTTAGTGTAAGGGTAAAACGTATCCATGTGCATAATAAGCTTGGAGCTAGAGGTAAGGCTACATTAAAATTATCACTATAATAATTTTATATAAAGATACATGTACAAAGGGAAGATGGAATGTTTTTCATATGTACTTTCGTGAAGATAGGTTTTATACTCTCTATGTTATAAAAAATAAGTAATATAGGAGTGAAGTTTAGGATGGAAAGAATGTATACTCCAGGTGAAATTGCAAAAAAACTTAGTGTAAGTGTAAATACTTTGAGAAAAAAAGCGATTGAGGCTGAAGAAAGAGGACATAAGTTTGAGAAAACTGATAGGGGACATAGACGTTATGCTAAACAAGAATTGGAAATGTTATTTCCTTCTATAAATGTTAATGAAAGTTTAAATATTGAATATAAAGTGCCAGATGAAAATAGAATCCAGATGGATATGCATTCCTATTCACATGAAATAAAAGTAATTATAGAAAAAGAATTAGGATTAATAAATGAAAAAATTAAAAAATCTGAACAGGTTATTATAGAACACAGAAAAAATATAGAAGAGAATAAGCTTAGAAAAGAAGGAATAGAAAATTTATTAGTATCAATTACTAAACATTTGAATAATGAAGAGTAATTTGTTTTAAATGTATTGTAGTGAATTTAATTTAGGTTTTTAATTAAGAAAAAGAAAAATGTAAATCTACATTTCGCTCTTTAAACCCTCTAAATAGTATAATTTAACGTAATATTTTTCGTTCCTTATTTAGCTTATCTATCAAGGGATTCAATGGTGAAAATTTATCGTGTTGATTAAGCAACGCCTGTTTCGATAAATGCGTATATCGTATCAACAATATACGCAAATCAGTGTACCCAAGCAATATCTGCAAATGACGTATATCTCCACCAGCCTCTAAAAACATCGTAGTACAAGTATGCCGGAATAGGTGGGGATGTACTCGCTTTATAATTCCTGTTTCTTCTACATACTTCCTCAGTCGTTTCCGAAAATGATTACGATCGATTTGCTCTCCATCGTTCTTAACAAAAACGTAATCCGTTTCAAACTCTTCGTTCTCTTTTATCAAATCTTTCAATAAGTTTTAAACATTCCTCATCTGTTATACCCAATGGTAACTGGTGAAATTTTTCTAATGTAATACAAGCATTTCGGAGTTGTTTAGTCTTGCATCACTTTTATGTATTTCCCCTTCTCTTTTTTGATATCGTTTTTTTCTGTATTAATTTTAAAAGATAAATTGTTTATACTGTCTTTAAAATTTTTAATATCTTGCTAAGTTTTTAAAAATTTCTTATCAATAATTTTTGTGTGAAGAGTACCAGTCTGTGTATATGTCATACCAATTTTTTATTTCCAGTATATATTATATCGCCTAGTGTATATTCAAAATAATGCTCTAGCTCTAATCCAAGTTCGAATATGTCAGATTCAACAGATCTATATATTTCACGGTACATATTGGCTGCTTTTGTCAACTCAGTGATATACAAAAAATACGTGTCTAGATTTTAGGATGCACTTTAAATAGGCGCTCTCTTTTTTGTATGGCGGTGTAGTGTGTAGAATACATGGTTTTAGTTGTGATAAGTTGGTGAGGTATCAAGCTACTCTTTTCTTTTGTAGTTACTTCTATTAATATGATAGAGACGGAAATGTCAGGCTAACTAAATTAAAGACGGTGGATGAGAGGGAATCTGTAAAAATCTATCTCGCCGATTAAAAATATATAGAAGGCATTTTTCACTCTATAAGATTCGAAACGTATATTATAGAGTTTCTGTGAGATTTAAGGAGGACATTATGAAAAAAAATATTTATGTTGTTGGAGCGGTAATTGTTCAAGATGAGAAAATTTTATGTGCGCAAAGAGGGCCATCTAAATCGCTACCTCTTATGTGGGAATTTCCAGGTGGAAAAATAGAAGAGGGAGAAACATCTCAAGAGGCGTTAAAGCGTGAAATTGATGAAGAAATGCATTGTAGCGTGCAGATTGGTGAGCAAATTGATTATACAGCCTATGAGTATGATTTTGGTATTGTTCATTTGAAAACTTTCTATTGTAAACTTGTTGAAGGAAGTCCGGTTCTAACTGAGCACGTAGCAATTAAATGGTTATATCCGGATGAACTAGCAGCTTTAGAGTGGGCACCTGCGGATATCCCAACTATTGAGAAATTATCAAAAGAATCGATTGTAAAGTAATTTGATTAAAAACTATTCGTTTTATGCGGATAGTTTTTTTATTGTAATAAATTTGCACTTTAAATCAGTGAGTAATACAATTAGTATAAAAATTTGTCATAAATGGTGATCATATGGAGAATTTCATTCAAAAGTTAGAAGGGTCTTTATATAAAGGATTTATTAATCAAAAACATAATCATCCTGGAATATATAAGCCTAAATTATTAGTAAACAATACGAAGAAAAATGAAAATGTTTTAAGTTCATTGTTGGAGGAGCTAGAAAATAGTACATCCTTTATTTTCTCAGTGGCTTTTATTACGGAAAGTGGACTGGCGACTTTAAAATCGCATTTCCTTGATCTTAAAGAAAGAGGGGTTAAAGGACGTATATTAACATCTACATTCTTAAATTTTAATACACCAAAAGTGTTTAGAGAATTAATGAAACTTGAAAATGTAGAAGTAAGATTAACAAACTTATCTGGTTTTCATTCAAAGGGATACATATTTGATAACAAAACACATTGTTCATTAATAGTTGGTAGTTCAAATCTGACTGCACATGCTTTGAAGGTAAACTATGAATGGAACGTCAAGTTAACATCGCATGAAGATGGAGAGATTGTTCAACATTTTAAAAATCAATTTGAAGAAGTCTGGGAGCATTCTCAAGTATTAACTGAAGAGTTGATTGCAAATTACGAAACAATATATGAACAAGCTGCAGAAAATAAGTTGCTAGATCGAGTTATAGAATTACCGGGTCAATATCATAATGCAATTGAAGAAGCGTTGAAAATTACGCCAAATAAAATGCAACAAGCTGCGCTAAAAGAAATACAAGCTATTCGAGACGCTGGAAAAGAAAAGGGCTTAGTTATCTCTGCAACAGGAACGGGGAAGACATATCTTTCAGCATTTGATGTCAGAAATTTTGCACCTAAACGGATGTTATTTATTGTTCATAGAGAGCAAATATTAAATAAAGCGAAATCCGATTTTCAAAAAGTTCTTGGTGGAATAGATGAGGACTTTGGAATTTTATCAGGATCAAATAAACAAATAAATGCTAAATACTTATTTGCGACGATCCAAACCATTTCAAAAGAAGAAAATTTAAAACAATTTGATCCTGGGCTATTCGATTATATTTTAATAGATGAAGTTCATAAAGCGGGTGCTAGTTCTTATCATAGGGTTATTGACTATTTTAAGCCGAAATTTTTAATGGGGATGACCGCTACACCTGAACGTACAGACAACTTTAATATTTATGAGCTATTTGACTACAATATTGCTTATGAAATTCGTTTGCAAGAAGCACTTGAAGAAGATATGCTTTGTCCTTTTCATTATTTCGGAGTTACTGATTTTGAATATAATGGTGAAAAGATAGATGACACTACTGCTTTATCTAAACTTGTTACGGAAGAGCGAGTGGATCATGTAGTTGAAAAAGTAAAATACTATGGTTATTCTGGTGAGAAAGTAACAGGATTAATGTTTTGCAGCCGAAAAGATGAGGCAGAACAATTATCATATGCCTTAAATAATAGAGGTTTTCGCACATTTGCATTAACCGGCGATCATTCCCAAGAGGAAAGAGAACTGCGGGTGAATCAATTAGAAAATGGCATACTGGATTATATTTTAACAGTAGATATTTTTAATGAAGGAATTGATATTCCAAGTGTTAATCAAGTTGTCATGTTAAGACAAACTCAATCAAGTATTATCTTTATACAGCAGCTGGGGCGTGGACTTCGAAAACACGATTCGAAAGATTTTGTTACGATTATTGATTTTATTGGAAACTATAAAAATAACTATTTAATTCCAATCGCTCTTTCAGGAGATAGATCACAAAATAAAGATAATATACGTAGATATACAAATGATACGAGTTATATTAAAGGTATTTCAACAGTTAACTTTGAAGAGATAGCGAAAAAGCAAATTTTTAAAGCGATTAATAATAGTAATTTAACAGCAATGAAAGTATTGAAGGAAGCTTTTGCTGAGTTGAAAAATAGAATAGGAAGAACTCCATATCTATATGACTTTATAGTAAACCATTCTATTGATCCAGTTGTACTTGCAGAAGGATATTCGAACTATTATCAGTTCTTATTGAAAATGAAAGAAGATGTCCCTGCATTAACAGAGTACGAAAATAAAGTTTTAACGATGTTTTCATTGGAAGTATTGAATGGAAAACGTAAAAACGAAATTGTTTTATTAGAATTGTTACTAAAGCAAGAAAAAGTTGATAAAGATGAGTATATAAAGCAACTTGAAAAATTTAATTGCTTAACAGATGATGACACGATTACTTCTGTGCAACGAATTTTTGAATTGGACTTTTTCTTACAAAACAGCCAAAAGAAATATGGAGAAAAGCCGATTCTCTCTTTACAAGACGATAAGACGTATATGTTTAATGATTCTATCCGAAAAAGCTTAGAACAAAATGAATACTTTAAGCGTATGGTTATGGACATTATTAAAAGTGCAAGGGAAAAGAGCAAAAACTATGAGTGTGATAGTAACCTTACTGCATATAAAAAATACTCAAGAAAAGATGTTTGTAAACTTTTAAATTGGCATAATGATGAGAGCTCAACTATGTATGGTTATAAGACAAAATACTATACTTGTCCAATATTTATCACATACCATAAAAATGATGAAGTAGAATCCAGTGTGGACTACGGTGATGAATTCCTTAATCAAGATGTTCTTAAATGGTATACAAGAAGTAATAGAACGTTAAAGTCAAAGGAAGTTCAGACAATTATTGACGCTAAAGAAAATAATATTGATGTTCATATTTTTGTGAAAAAAGATGATGATGAGGGAAGCGACTTTTACTATTTAGGAAAAGCGAAACCTGATAAAGCAAGTGTAGAACAAACCGAAATGCAAGATAAAAATGGAAAAGAACTACCGGTTGTTACGATGAATATGATTATGGAGAAATCGGTGGATAATAAGCTTTATGATTATTTAAAGGAAGGTAATGCTTTGTAGGTAGGTTTAATTTTTAATAACTATATGTTTCTAAAGTCATTAAGAGAATATAGATGAGGCTGTATCAGAATGACATCGGAGTATGCTTTTGATATGGCCTTATTTATTGGTGTTTAATGTGTGTTTTAGATTTATGGGTTCATTTCAGTGGTGTAAGCAGAATGTGGAGAGCGATTTTTTTATATGCTGCAGTATGTAAATAGAGGTTATCAGAGTAGGTGATGATAAGGTGCATATGATTAGTCAGTTTGCTAGTGATGGGTTGCGGGTAGTTTGTTCTCAGTTAAGGTGTTATTCAAGTGAAGCAAGATGGCTTATACATAACGCTAGGTAAAAATAGCGTTTAAACCTCCGGAGACAGATGAAGTAATAGAACTTTATTTCCAGAAAAGAAACGTTGGACACTAATAGTTATACAAAAACCAGATACGCGGATCGCTATTGAGAAAAATGGAATGTTTATGGAGCATACGTACTATTCCTCGTGAAATTAAATATTCCTGTCAAATTCTGATGGGGATATTTTTTTATTAGGATTAGTTTGATGGCGATAGTATTAATGTTTTATATAACAAAAAGAATTTTGGGAAAAGAAAAATCAATGCTGATAATTTGAATTAGAAAAGATGAAGGATTATACCTTTATTAAACAAGCCAAATAATATTTATGGTAAAATAACAATAAGATTACAAGAAAAATTTTCCATGTTATTAAATTGGCAATATGCACTCACGAGCTAGAAAATAAACCTATATCTTGTTTAGTAATTAAGAGATAAGGAAACATTTTCTGGAAGTTATGAAAGGAAATGAATATGAGCGAATCAATGAAGCGAATTAATCAATTTAGAGATGAACGTAACTGGAGGCAATTTCATAATGAAAAAGATCTAGCCATTTCCATCTCTTTAGAAGCAAATGAATTATTAGAATTATTCCAATGGAAAACACCAGAGGAAGCCAAAGGAAATCCCGAGCGACTCAAAGAAGAACTGGCTGATGTGCTGATATACTCTTATATGATGGCTGATAATCTAGGCTTTGATATCGATGAAATCATCGCTGAAAAACTAATTAAGAATGACCAAAAATATCCAGTTCCAAAAAGCTTTGGTCAAAAAAAGAAATATAATGAATTGGATGAGGTGGATTGAACAATGGTTAAGTACAAATATATAACATTGAAAGTGAAGAATGGAGAACTGGAAGGTTTTGATGAACTTCGCCAGCCTGAAAAAAATATTCTTAGAAATCGCAATGTCGTTTATATCTACAAAGGAACGAAGTCGAAAAAGATTTACATTGGACAAACGATACACTTTACTAAGAGAAATAAGGATCACTACAATGGTAAAGAGGAAAAATTTAATATAGCAGACTTCGACCAAGTAATTATTCTTACTTCATCCTATTTTAACGGTTCAGCCTTAGATGATGTCGAAAGCCAGTTGATTACCTACTTTATGGCCGATAATCCAAAATCTAAAAAGCAGCTGGTGCAATATGATAATGATGAGGTTATTAATCGGAACAATGGAAACAGGGTGAATGACTACAGAGAACGAGAAAGTATTGCTCTAGAAATCATTTTGCCTTTTTGGGAAGAAGTGTTATACCCTAAAGGATGGGTAAGTACACCGACTTTAGATGAGCTACGTAATGGAGCACTGATCAAATACAGCCCAATCAAAGAATTAACAGATCAGCAAATAGAGTTTCTTAAGGAGATTGAATCAAATCCTGATAAAAGCTTTGTAATTAATGGAGATGCAGGGACTGGAAAAACCGTATTGCTGACTCATTTGGTCGCTAAGCTGTTGAAAGAAAAACCTAAGCATCGAATAGCGGTTGTTTTGCAGCCTAATTGGATTAAAACGGCAAAGGAGATCTTTAGAGTATATGGAATGAACAACAGCAATTTGACAATTGCTACCTCGACACAGCTCATTAATGCCAATGAAAATTATGATATTGTAATTGTTGACGAATCTCATAAGCTTTCTAGAAAATTTTCCAAGCAAATGGCATCTTTTAACGAAGTGTATAAAGGAAGATTTGCTCAGGACGAGAATCATTTGGAGGCTTTAAAAAAATTAGGGGACCAAATGGTGTTAATGTATGACGTATTACAAGCTATTCGCCCTGCCAATATGACACGTGCGCAATTCAATGAAGCAACGAAAGGTTTTAAACAGAGATACTTAACAACTCAATTTAGAATCCAAGCTCCAGTGGGAAAGAACTATACATCAGAAGATTTTGTGAATGGTATAAAATATCTTTTGTATAAGGATACCGGTCTATTAGAACAAACGAATTTTAATCCGAAATTTGACAGAGCTGTGTTCCAAGATAGTGATGTTGATGCTTACTTTAGGTATTTCGAAACAGAACCTTTAAAGAATTTGATTGATTGGATAGAAGAAGACAGAAATTACAGTCCTGAACATATAAACCGCGTGCTAGGTGGATTAGTTGAACCTTGGAAGCAGGCTGATGGCAAAGACCCGTCAATCACTCATTGGCATGAAGGAAATATCAAACGAAGATGGAATTCCACTCAAGAAAATTGGGTTTGTTCAGGGGATGCCGATGCTGAAGATCAAATTGGCTCCGTCTTTGCAGTTCAAGGAATCGATTTGAATAAAGTCGGTGTTTTAGTCGGCAATGATCTTCAAGTCGACGAAAAGGGCCGATTATTCGGCAATCCAGAAAATTTCCATAATGTAAACGGCAAGTTCTCCAAAGGCGATGAAAGCCCGGAAAATGCAAAAGAGTTTACCTTATTTGTATTGAATATTTACTATATTTTAATGACTAGAGGTATTGACGGGATTCGGTTGGGATTTTGGAAAAATGATGCATTTAAAAAGTATATGAAGGAAATATTGGAGATTAAATAAGTGCCTGAAACTTTGCAAGCTCAAATTTTTTACAACTTTCAGCTCGTATTTTCAGGGGCTTATCATAATCTTTTGCAAACTTCATTAAATAAGGTATGAGGCTTTTGGCCACATAACCATTATGAAAAATTTGACTTCCCACCGAAAGCCTCACCAAATTAACTTAAATGGCTGAGAAATCTAAGAGTTTAAAGGGATTTTTTGTGCCATATATGATTAAGTGGGAATAACGTTTAGATACAAAGGGAGTTAGATTCTGGATAAGGAATCAAGTTTATTTTCGCATGGAACAAGTTAGTTTAGGGGAAGTGGAGAAATTTTTAAATATAATAGATAAATAGTAGTTGGATAAAGTGTATAGTTAGTAATGGAAGAAGAGCATATGAGGTATATGCTCTTCTTTTTATTTGCAAGTAAAGTATTTATAGAGCTTTAAATAATAACCTCCATCCTGTCAAGGTGGCGCTCTCTCTGCTGAGCTACGGGGGAAACATTGATTTAAAGGCATTCTTACAAGTTTGTATAAATGAAATTCTATTAAAAAAGCAATGGTTATTGTAAATTCTGTGACCATTTGTGACCACAAAATTATGTGCTTAGCTGTCTGTATATGAGTTTGTTTATTTGTAACAGTTATTGAAATGTCGATTATAATATATTGTTTTATAAGATTAAAATATTGATATAAATATAGGAACTTCCTATACAAGGATAGCCAAATTATTCTAATTTGTTATGTGATTTTTGGTATAATAAGATTCTAAACGGTTGGTAAAACATTACCAAATATAAAATTAATTGTTATATCTTATTAAAGTAATTTAATGTGTATTATTAAGGAGTAAATTTAAAAAAAGAACATGGAAGGAGTATAGATATGTCAAAGAATCAGCTAACTAGAAATATGGAAAAATTATTAAAAAAATTAAAAAAAGGCCTGAAACAATCCGATATAGATAAGGTAAGTACATATCTGAAACAGGGATGCGAAATTAGTGGTTCAACTTTTTTTGTCGTACTAAAAAGTAACGTATATGATATGTTCGGAGAAGATTATAAAAGAGTCTATGAATTTTTGGAGTTAATAGAAAAGGATGAGTATATTTGTTCTAATTTTTCTAATGAAGCGTTGAATTTCTGTCAAAATATAAAAAAAATATACGGGGATTTTTTACCAGCTTATCAAAAGTCAAGAGAAAATAAGAATCAAATGATAAATGAGTTACTTAGTAAAAATAAAAAGGACATAAAAAATGTACTATATTATTTTGAACAATTGATTTTCCAAGAATATAAAAGGCATTCGAATGAAAAGTGTTTAGAAATATATAGTCAATTTTTATATGACACTAATTTATTAGCTGATAGCATAGAATTAGAGAAAAACCAGGAAATTAGGTGTGGAAATAATAATGAAGAGTTTGTAAAAAGGCTAATAATGGAATACGGCTTGATAATAGAGTTTAAGAATAACTTTTTTGATTTATTAAGTAGAAGATACAATTTTTCATTAAATGAAAATTGTTATACTTTTGAATCCTCCGATAATAATCTCGACTTAGTGTCGATTTTATATGAGGCTAACAGACAACAGCGAAGAATGATATCTTTAGATAGAAGAGGTGAGCGATTTACCCGGTCATTATTTAGAAGAACAAGTTTAGAATTTCTGTATAAAGATTTTGGATATAAAGTAGATGATGAAATAGAAAATGGTATTACTATTCAAGATATTTATAATGTCTGGGATAGTATTTGCGAATTTGTTGATAATATTAATACATCTAAATCAACTTGGTTAAGGATAAATTATGAGGGAATTATCAAAAAGGATTTTAAAAAAATTATTTCAAAGGAACAGTTTTACAAAGTTCTTGAGAACTATTTTGTATCGAATATAGAGAAAGTTGATTTGTACTTGTATCCTGTTCAAAAGTATAAATCTCAATATTTGATTTTAAATTGGGGCACAGATATTGAATTTACATATTTGCTAAATAATATTGTTCCTAAAGTCATAGATAAGAAGTTTTATGAAGCTGAACTTATAGATGATTTAAAGGTAGTAAAAGAGTTACTGTTTAAGAACAATAACGAATTTTTAGTCTATCCAAAGAATATAGAGTTTAAAGATTTATCAATAGAGATTGATTTGATGTTTATGTATGAAAAAACATTATTTATTGCTGATGTCAAACACACTATGAAGAAATTTGAAAGTATAAGTAATTTAAGAAAATTAAATTATACATATGATGGCATTATACAAGTGGATTATATTTGTAAATTTATTGAAAGAAATAAAGATTTATTTATTGCTAAATTAAAAAAAGAAAAGAATATTGATGTACCTGATTTTGAAGAGGTAAAGGGATTTTTATTAACAAATGAAGGGAAGTTTTCTGGAGTACATTTAAATAAAAATGTTCCCATTTTAACTCGAGAAGATTTCTGGAGATTTTTTGCTTATCCTGTTGTTTTAATCCAGGATATAAATAGATTAAGCAAGACAGGGGTTAATTTTATAATAAAGCATTGGTGGGACTTTTCTAAGGTACCTAGTTTAGAAGATTTTTTGAATTATCTAGCTAATCCTTTTAAAGATAATTTTGCTTTTAAACAATATACTGTTATGGGCGAGGAGGCTTTTTATATAGCTGGAAAAAACTGGTTTATAAAAAGTGCAAGATAAATTATCAGGAACTAAATTCTTTTTCTAAATATAGAGAAAAAGATTATGGGGTGTTAATTGAACAGAAGATTAATAATATGAGGAAGAAAGGTGTAAATGAATGGATAGATGCTTTTTATGTAATAGATTTTACTAAAAAGAAATTGGTGAGTACTGTTAAAGATGTTAAAGACATTAACTATTGGATGGAACTCCAAACTGAATTTTTTAAATTTGATGACACATCAAATAGAAAATAGTAGCCGAAAAGATACCGTATGTACATTAGTTTTGTGTTTTGGGGTGTGGAGTAGTGCTATTTTTATATTGAGTAACGAAAAATTATTAATGTAACAGTATTTTTATTTTAAATTCTGTGAGCTAATTGAATGATAAGATAGTCTCTTAGATATTGATATATAAGTGTAAAAGTCCCCTCTTAATAATAAAGAAGGGACTTTTTGTGAAATTGTATTTGTAGGTGGGAAGACATTAAATCTTAAGGAGAATTACTGTTTAATTTAAACCATTTTGTATTTTAGATTCCAATTTATTGTTATAAAAGCTTAGTAGTGCGATACCTTTACCAGATAAAGATTCAAATTCATATATTTTATAATTATAACTTTGGGAGGTTAATTTCCCCTCACCACCAATAAGTTTTATACATTCCTCATATGTCATGCCCAATTGTAGTTGTTGAAATTCATCTAATGTAATATAAGCATCTTGGAGTTTCTGTAGTCTCTCATAACTTTGGCGTAATTCTTCTGCCTTTCTTTCGTTTTCTACGATTGCTTGCTCTTGTTGTTGACGTTTTTCCTCTTTTCTAGTATCTTCCTTTTCTTTATTAACTTTAAAAGATAATTTATCTATACTTTCTTTGAAATCCTTAACATCTTGCTTAGTATTTAATATTTTTTTATCAATAATTTTTGCGTACATAGTACCAGTACCGTCCTGTTTATATGTTATACCGATTTTTTTATCATCAGTGTACAGTATATCCCCAAGTATATATTCAAAGTAATGCTCTATTCCAAGCTGCTGAATTTTCGATTCATCAGGAGTATATATTTCACGGTACATATTGTATTATTTTGTAAAATTAGTGATATACATTATATCTTCTGCGTTCTTCAGATTGTCTAAGACTACTTTGGTATTATATTTATTACAATACGATATATTTCCCTTTTGACACATTTCATACTGCTTTTTTTCTTGTTTTTTATCCCAATCAATCATATATACAGTTAAAACGATTGCAATAAGAACTAAGATACTGGAAGTTACCATAGTTATAAATATTTTTTTACCAGCTTTTTTCTTTTTAATAAATTTTAGATAAAGAATAGAAACAAGAGAGATTAAAAATACAATTATTGATAGTGGAAACAGTATTAAGATACTATTTTTTATTATCCATTCTAGACTCATTCAAATCATCACCTTTCATGGTATTATTATCATTAAATGGAAAATAACAACTTATATAATTATATCAAAATAGTTTATAGAAAGGGCTTCTAATTGTAAATTTCTAAAATGAAGAATATAAAAAAATAGAAGTTAATGGTATAAAGCGATACCACATTTATGATATGAAACAAATTCCCTTTATATTTGGATACGTGTGATTAGATATATTTTGTTGGCGATACACTACGTAAGTATCATAATCAGTAAAGTTCCATATGCATAGTTGGGTTATAGTTTCTATAATTATTTATAAATTAATTAAAATAATGTAATTATGATTATTTGCCTTCAATGCATTAGGAATGCATGTAAACAATATGTAGGGCAGTTAAGGATTCTAAGGGTGCTCTTAATAATGAAAGGAAGCGTCAATAAAGATAAGAAAACAGGAAAATAAGTAATTGGAAATCGTATGCGCAATTAGCATCTTCTGCCGTGTTATAATTTTTATACTGATAATAATAGGTAAAGAAGAAAGGGTGGATTTAAATGAAATTTAAATATTATAATGACACTGGAAGAACAGTATATATTCATCCTGCGACATTTATTCATGGTTGTAAAGGAGACGAAACCCCAATTAAGCCATTGGAAGAAAGATTACTTATTTTACCAGAAGGGGCATATCCTTGGGTGAAAATGTGGGATTATGGAAAAGAAAGAGGTTTGCAAATTTTAGTTTCACCTACTGTAGATTAAATTCAATAATGGTTATAAAAATATCTAAACAGGCATAGGAGATATATGTCTGTTTTATTATTAAAGAAAGTGTTATATGTAGACGAAAAATAGATTTTAAAAGATATCATATGGAAAATAGCACGTTCGAATTAAAAAATATCGTTCGCAGATGGAAAAAATAAACATCTTAGAAATGGAAATTAGAAGTTTTGCTAAAAAATTCGATTTGAGAATGTAAGTGTGTATTGAATAATAAAGGATTTAATAAGTGATAGTAAGTATATGATTGATATTCGAGTATAAGGGATAGGTGAGGTGATGAAATAGTATTCTTTTTTTTAGTTGTGATAAATTGTTAATCTGTCATTTAAGGTGTTCACATGTTTTTGAAAAGAAGTTTCCATATTTAAGAATTGACAGGACGTAGCTTAAGAGATTACTTGACCACTTGTAGTATTAATAATTGTATACACAAAAACTGTTAAAATGAGTATTATAGAAGTATATACATGTTTTTTAAAATGGAGGGTTAGGATGAAGGACGAGAGAGAGTTTAGGTCATTTCTGGTATTGGAGAACTTATCATATACAGGATGGTCAAATGAGTTTTGTGTACCAAAAGAACCGCTGGATTTCGAAGGTGAAAAAGTAATTGTTAAAAGCCATTCAGAAGATAAGGGGAACGATTTTTTAGATTATGAGTTTTTATGGGAAACAAAAAGAGAGATAGTTTCTGAAGTTTTAGATGCGCACAGTGGGGAAATTTACTATGAAAAGAATTATATAAATAAGGTTGCACAAATTTCTGTTTGGATCTATAGGGATTTGCCAATTTGGATTGTATTTATAAAGGGAACTACAGCTAATAAAGTAATTCATTTACTTAATGACTATTTCCCTGAATGTAAACTTTCACGTGTAATATTTAAAGATAGATTTTTTAACTTGCTATTAAATTCTAGTAATCAAATTTATAGTTTACAAACAACAATGAAATCAGAAAGTACGGAGCAGGAATTTTCAATCTCAGGTTATTTAGACAGGAGTAATTACTCATTAACTGATGGATATATAACAGAATTACAAATTGAAGCACCTGCTGTTGGTATAAGAGCAAAGCTGCATTATACAGGAAGAGTTGCGCTCTATAATACGCCTCATAGACGACAAGTAGATGAGTTCATTCAAATGTTGGGGAGAATAATGATTGAATCACAATCATTAAGGGGGGACTATTAATGAAGTCGTTTTATCAATCAATTTCAAATAGTCCGTTCTTTACATTTTTAGCAGGCGTAGCTTCTGTTATCGGGTTAATTATTTCTTATAATAATGATAAAATTTTTTATTGGCTAATATTTACTTTGATTGTCATTATTTTTCTACAGTTATTATATTTAATTAATCTTAATAATAAAATGCTAAACCATTCAAGTATGGTTCTAGGGAAAATGGACGTTATTAATTTTAATGTGTTTGAATCAAAGGTAGAATTGGAAGAGAATGAAGAGGGAAGCTATGTTTCTAATGCCGATATATTTTTTGTGATTCAGTCTGCATTGACACCAGATACTTTACTTGAAAAACCCGTAGCATTAGTGCAAATTCAATTCCCCTCACAATTGCGCATGAAGTTTTATTATCGGAATCATTTAATAAAACAGATAGAAAACACTAATAATACCTGTAGTTTTGAAATCCCTATAGGAAAGGATAGTGAGTTTATTGCAATTCGTTCTATTCACTTGAAAGTCGGTGAAGAGGAAACATTTAAAGCATCAAGTAAAAAAATTGATGTATCTATAACTTGTTCCGTAACAGGACAAACTATGAATGAGAGTATTCCGATATCAAGTGTAGGATGGTAAATTAAATAATATTGTGGGAAAATTAAAAAGCGCCATTAAATTTCTTTTGTTTAAAACTAAAACCAATGAATGATTGAATAATATTAATTGTAATTATTCAATAGAAGAATTTAAGGATGAATTTACATACTTTTATTAGTGCGATGCGGTTATTTCTTGTGGTTTAATTTTTAATTATAACACCTTGAGCTGTTAGAGCTTAAGGTGTCCTACATTGGCTGCGGTTTATAAGTATATGACTCTTAAAAAATCCTATTTCTTTTATACGAGATAGGATTTTTTATTTAATAGTATCTTTGTTAACGTAGGAAAACTTCATTCACGGGCTGATGGAATATTTTTGATAATAGTTTCCAAAGTTAAGATTTATGATAAGTGTAGTATTACTAATATATATTTTAAGATATAAGGGTGGTTACCAGCTGATATTTAGCATAGCTTGTAAAGTGCTAAAGGTTCGCGATACTTTTATTTGTGAGAGAATATGTGTAAATAAGGTTCAGCAGCTTTTACATTAGTATAAGGTGAAATTCTAATCAATACCCCAAGATAATACGCTATAATAAAATTACCATATACAGCACAGTTAAGGACTCCAAGGAGGCTCTTAACAATGAAAGGAAGCGTCAAAAAAGATAAGAAAACAGGAAAGTATTTTTATATTGTAGATATTGGTATTGACCCTTTAATGGGTAGAAGAAAACAAAAGAAGAAGAGGGGATTTGCTAGTAAACAAGAAGCAGAAAATGCTTTAACAACACTACTCGCAGAAGTTCATACTGGAATATATGTAGAACCTAGTAAACTTACTTATGGTGAATATCTGGAAAGCTGGTTTAATACAAAGAAGCATGGTGTCGGTATTCAAACAGCAAAGGTGCTGAAAGGGTATTTAAACACTCGCATCATTCCTTCTCTAGGTAATATCAAACTAGCCAAGTTAACACACTGCATATGCAAAACTACGTCAATTCGCTGCGAGATGAAGGTTTAAAGCGAGGAACAATTGAGAAGATAATAAAACTCATACGGAACTCTCTTGAACATGCAATAGATTTGGAGTTAATCACCAAAAATGTTGTAGCTAAAACCAAGTTTCCTAAAGCTGATAAGGAAGGGTTAACTGTGTGGAATAAACATGAAGTACAGTGGTTCTTAAAAGCTGCGCAGGATAGCAGATATTCTATTGTCTTTCATATGGCTCTTGTAACTGGAATGAGACAGGGTGAATTGTTAGGCTTGCGGTGGAAAGATATTGATTTAGAAAAAAGACATTTAACCATTAGCCAAACGTTAAGTCATGATGGAAAGACGTTTTTGCTTGGAGGCAAGACAAAGTCAAGTTTAAGAAAGATACTATTACCTGCATCAACAATAGTGAAGCTAAAGAAACACAGAGCGGTCGTAATAAAAGAGAAGCTGAGTCAAGGTGAGGAATACCAAGAAAATGACTTGGTGATGTGTACGCCTTCTGGAACACCAATTAATCCTGCTAATGTTAGAAGAAGTTTAAACGCTTTGATTCAGAAAGCAGCTGTGCCAAAGATTCGATTCCATGATTTACGTCATACACATGCGACTTTACTACTAGCTAAAGGTGTAAATATAAAGGTAATTTCTGAACGGTTAGGACATAGTAACATCAAAATTAAATTAGACACTTATTCGCATGTATTGCCAACGATGCAAGAAGATGCAGTTAACAAAATAGAAGAGATTTTGTAGGGAATGTGACCAATTCTGTGACCACTGGTGTTTTTGAGGATGAAAGTAAACAAATAAAAACCGCATCAAACGTTAATTTGACACAGTTTCTACAATTATGATCCCGACTGGCCTCGAACCAGCGACCTCCACCCTGTCAAGGGAACTTCCCAGTGAACTGTAGAGGTTTGGGATCAGTAAAACTTATATGTATCAAGGCCCTCAAGTTATTATCCTCATTGAGAACCACTTCAGTTAGAGTTTCTTACGGAAAATACTAAAGGAGTTATATTCATTGGTCAAGTACTTTTTATAACGACCTCCACAGATTTGGCTTTTGAGTTAACGTTCTCAAGTAATCTTTAAGAATAACAATTTAAGGGGAGTATTGTTTGATATTGTAAATGAGCTAGTTTAATCTATTTAATATAGTATTAAGAAAAATTGCTAGAAAGTAGACGATGAGGAGATGGTTAAAAGGTGATTAAAGAAAAAATTACTAAAATTAAAACTTGCTTAAAAGCGTTACCAAAGAATCAACAAGTTGCTGAGGATTTAGATTTCTATACCTTCTTAGCTACATTAATTCCTGTTCCTGGATACCAACAAGCTGCTCTATTAGTTAATAAATTAGTTGCTAATCATAATTTAAACCTATTAATCACAGAATTACGAGAGGGTATTTACCAAACTAATACACGGATATCTACAATCGAAAGTGATGTAGAAAAAATCCAATCAATGGCTAATATTGTTTCGGTTGTCTCAGATTTAGATGATAAAGTTAATTTAATTATGGAGCAAGCTCAGCAGGAATTACCTTCTGAATTTGTTGTTGAAACAGACGAATGGAGTACGCAAACTATAATTGATCAAATTATTAATGCAGACTTTACATCAGTTTCAGCTACTAATAATAGCCATAATCGTTTGGAAAATGTTGATATTAACTCTAAACGAACTCATTTAAGGGCTACAAATCATTCATCCAATTATTTGCAGGGGACAAGTTTTAAGGATTCTATAGGTACTGTTGGTATGGATGGAATTACGCAACAAGGAAATATACAGGTTACAGGCAACTCGGTAGGCTTTGGGGATGGCTCTGCATTAATTTTTGGTAACCCAAATGAAGTAAGGGGAAATTGTCCTAATCCTAAGTGTAATAAAGTAGTTGTAGCTGATCGAATTGAGCTACAGAGTTATTCAAGAATTCAATGTCCGCATTGTAAGGGTGTTTTCAATATTGGATTAAAATAAATTTCTACATAGGTTGATTGTTGATAAAAATATATGAGAAATCTTAAGTGAGTTAAATATAACGAGTACATTAAATAAAAATGTAGACTTTGAGGATGTTGGAGTGAGTGGGATACATATAAGCAAGGAGACTTTAGGTTGTTTAACTTCCTACTCGATAGATTCACCTTTGAGTATAACCGAATCAGACCTATGTCTTAAATAAGAAAAGCTAATTAGAATACCTTTAGATCACCTATAAAGTGGACTAGGAGTTATTCTAGTTGGCTTTTTACTTGTAAGTTGCTTATTACATGATTTTCTCCTCGCGTTTTTAATTACCCTGAGAGGTAAAACCTCTCCCTCGATGTGGTCACTTTTCAGTACATCAACATAGGAACTATAAAGGGTATAAAAATATAACTATTGAGCTCTACCTGAGAAGGTAAAATCCCCTTGGAGAATTCCCCTGTTAGGTACTACTCGTATTATTCCACCTCACCAACACAAACAAAAGAGGTAGAACCTTTATAGTCCTACCTCACTAGTTTTATTCATTGTTAACATACTAAAGTATTTCCTTAGTAGCTTTTATGTAACCTACTGTCTCGTAAGATATTCTGCTGTTCTTATAAAAGTTCACGTTTCTCCCAGTTAGCTGATTCTTCAAGTACAACGTCTTATTACGTCCACTCCCTAGGAACAGCGACATGTCTGTGCCTGTAAAGACGAACTCTCTATTACCGCTATACACGAGAACGGCTTTAGTAGGCAAATGGTCCATTGCTTCTTTGTGTTCCTTTAAGGCACCCCAATCACTCTTGAAGTCATCTGCCAGTTTTCTAAATAGTTTCTTAATCACTTTGTATGCCCCCTATAGATAATACATTACCCGAGTCGCAAATTTATGTAAATACTTTACAAATTAATCAGAAGAAATGGGAAGTAATCTGTGAGTCTATCCTAAGATTACATAAAAAAAACGATAGGTTGTTGTATTCTTTCTCTTCCTGGAACTCTTTCATAGCAAAACTTAATAGCATAACTCACCAATCCTTTCTATGTAGTTGCATACAAAAAAAGAGGACTACCTAGCTAACCTTCATAGGCTAATTTTAAGTAGTCCTCTTTACGAGTTGTGAGTTTATATAGCCCCCCACAGTTTCAGCTTTTGGAAATAGTCTCTCAAGTATTGATACCATTGAGATAGCAGACTAGACAGATTAAGAGCCTACGATGAAAAAACTGTCAAGATAAAGCTCTAATTTTTTCTATAAAATCCCCTTGCACCTCCCCCAACGTCATCCCCTAACCTAAAGAAGACAAATCAAAAGGGGGACCAAACAACTCATGAAAACCACCATAAAAGAAAAAAGAAACACCATCATCATGCTATTACTCTCAGCCACAATAGGAATCTTTTCACCACTACTCATGTACATCACACTGGTACGTAAAAATGAGGTGTACAAATATCATTGCCGAAAGGCGTTCAATTTTCATTTGTTAATTTTTCTTCTATTTAATATTAGTTCGCGTATTAGTGATGTTTTGTTTTGGATTGTGTTTGCTTTTGAGGTCGTTCAAGTGATCATTATTGCGTGGAAAGTAATACGCGACGCGCCATATCGTTATTTCATTCGAATTCCGTTATTTAAAGAGGATAAGTACGCTGTGGAAGGAGAATAGGTGGTGAAAAAAGAAGTGGAGATAAGGGGAAAGCGAATTTTTATTATGATTGCCGTGTTGTTTATTGCGATTTATATCGTTTTACGAAAAAGAAAGTATGAGTACTTCTATGATGGTATTATCGAGTATGAAAATCGTTATAGAGGGAATGTTCCTTTTTTGTTACTTGTTGTAGGTTTGTTTCAATATTGTAGGCAGAATGAGATGAGTTTTTCTCATATGCTTCAGTATGTGAAAGAGAAGTTAGCGGGGTAGGTGATGATATGGCTTGGATGATTAGTGAGTTTGCAAGTGTTGGGGATGTTACGGTGCGGACGCTTCGTTATTATGACAAGATTAATTTATTAAAGCCGAGTGATTATACTGAAGGCAGACATCGGTTATATACGAAAGATGATTTGTATGTGCTGCAGCAAATTCAATCGTTTAAGCATCTCGGTTTTTCGCTTGGGGAAATTCAAAATATTATATTGCAGCGTGATATAGAGACAGAAGAATTTTTAAGGCAAATGCATTTTCAAAGGGAATTGCTTTTGGCAGAGCAAGAAAGAATTGCGAAGGGTGCTTACGCATATGGATGAGATGACGAAGAAGTTTCAAAAGGAAGAACGAGTGGATGTTGCTTTGTTTTCTTCTTTTTTGCAAACTTTCATATGGGAGAAAGAAAATAAGGAATGGTTAGAGGAACATTTTTCAAAAGAGAGTGTTCAAGGTTTTTATAATAATAAGGAATTAAAAGAAGAGTTTGATCGGCGATTTATGGATGTGATAGGGAAGTTGAAAAAGTATAAGGAAGAAGAGAGGACCCCTTGTCACCATGCCGTTCAAGTTACCTTGAAGGAATTTTTCAATTTAATAGAAGAGGTGATGAACTATCTTGATACACCTCAAAGTGATATAGAGGATATAATCCAAAAATCAAACCTCCCACTATCTGAATTCCCAACCCTCTTCACAACCGAAGAAGAAAACTATATAAAAGAAGCAATCCAGCAGTTTAACAACTAGTTAAACTGCTTTTCCATTATAATAGAAGAAAAACCAACGGAGGGAAATTCCATGCCAACCTACAACAAACTAATCCGAAACAAAATCCCACAAATAATAAAATCCAACGGAAAAACACCCACAACTAGAATCCTACCCGAAGAAGAATACATAAAAGAACTCTGCAAAAAAACACAAGAAGAACTAACCGAATATCTAGAAGCAGACACAAAAGAACATAAACTCGAAGAACTATCCGACCTCCTAGAACTAATCAACGCCCTAGCCGAACACGAAGGCACAACACTAGAAGAAATAAACAACATCCGTAAAAAGAAAGCAGAAGAACGAGGCGGCTTTTCAAATCGAGTCTTCCTAATCGAAGTAACCGACAACTAGCCCCTCATAAGCCCCTTGCAAGCCCCTACCAAGTAATAAATCACTAAGAAAAAACATAACAAAACAAAAACACCAACAAACACCGTAGTAGGAGTCGAAAAAAATTTGAAATAACACGCCAAAAACCCAGCCCTCCTTCCTATATATAGTACAAAGAGGAAATTTTCATTTTTGAATTAGGACGGGAGGAATTAGGATGGCGGTGTATCGTACTGTGCAGGTAAATTTTTGGCAGGATGATTTTGTTTTGGATTTGACGCCGGAGGAGCGGTATTTTTATGTGTATTTGTTGACTTGTTCGAAGACGACGCAGTGTGGGATTTTTCCTTTTCCGAAGCGGTTAGCTGAGATGGAGACGGGTTATAATCGGGAGACTGTTGATAAGCTTGTGCAGCGCTTTATTGATTATGGGAAGATTCTTTATGATGCGGATACACGGGAGTTATTCGTTTTGAATTGGCTTCGTTATAATCCGGTGACGAATACAAATGTGGAGAAGTGTGTGCTTCGGGAGCTTAAGGGTGTGAAGAATAAGGAGTTTGTACATATGTTTCTTCAGAAGTGCGTAGAGGAGGAGCTGAATGTTCCGATGCTTTTAGCGCATTTCGGTATGCCGAGTGATTTGGCTGTGGATGATGTTGAGCCAGTTTGCGAGGAGACAGAGGAAGAAGAGGTTATAGAGGAAGAAACGGGGAGTCGCGTGTTTTCTTTTTATGAGCAACATTTCGGTAGTTTGTCCCCGCATACTGTAGAGGAACTGAGTGCGTGGATGGAAGATTTGTCAGAGGAGCTTGTGCTGAAGGCTCTCCAAATTGCGTTTGAGAATAATAAGCGGACGGTTGCTTATGTGAAGGGCATTTTGAGAGGGTGGCACGGGAAAGGATTTACGAAAGTTTCTGAGGTTGAGGCGGATACGGCGAGCTTTAGGAAGAAGGAGTCGTCTGTTAGTACGGGGGAGACGGAGGAGTTTTTGGCGAGGTGTGAGGAGTGGGAGAAGAATGCGCCGTCTGAGGAAGAGTTGCAGCGCTTTTTAGCGGAGCGCGGGTGGCGTCCATGAGTATTCAAAATGTGGAGGCGGAAAAGACGGTGTTAGGTTCTCTATTACTTGATGGAGAGCTTATTAAGGAGTGCCGTTTGACGGAGCAGTATTTTTCTCTGTCAGTGCATAAGTCTATATTTCAGTTAATGCGAAAAATGGAAGAAGAGGGGCAACCGATTGATCTTGTGACGTTCATTTCTAGGGTAGATCCGAAGTTTTTAGAGGGGATCGGGGGAATGGAGTATTTTATAGGGTTAATGGATGGGGTGCCTACAACTGCCAATTTCTCTTATTATGAGGGGCTTGTTCGAGGTGCCTGGAAAATGTATCAGGCGGGTGTTCTCGGGCACAAGATGGGAGAGCGTCTTATTGCGGAGAAGAGTGAGAAAATTATTGGTGAGACGATTACGGCACTTTGTGAGTTAGAGGAGAAGGACTGTGTATGTGAGTTTGATTTGAAGGATGCGTTAGTTGATTTATATGAAGAGCTGCATCAAGATGCGAAAGAGATTACGGGTATTGAGACTGGTTATACATCGTTAAATAAAATGACGTGCGGATTGCAGGAGGGTGATTTTGTCGTTCTTGGTGCGCGTCCTTCTATGGGGAAGACTGCGTTTGCGTTAAATGTAGGACTGCATGCGGCGAAGTCTGGAGCGGCGGTTGGATTGTTTTCGTTAGAGATGAGTAGTAAGCAATTGTTGAAAAGGATGGCGTCTTGCGTAGGGGAAGTATCAGGAGGTAGGCTGAAAAATCCGAAGCACCGTTTTGCGATAGAGGACTGGGAAAAGGTGAGTAAGGCGTTTGCGGAGATCGGGGAATTACCATTTGAGATTTACGATAACGCAGGCATTTCGGTGCAAGATATTTGGATGCAAACTCGTAAGTTAAAGAGGAAGCACGGTGATAAGAAGGTTTTAGTTATTGTAGATTACTTGCAGCTTATTACGGGTGATCCGAAGCATAAGGGCAATCGATTTCAAGAGATTAGTGAAATTTCTCGTAAGCTTAAAGTATTAGCACGTGAATTAAATGTTTGTGTAGTAGCGTTGTCGCAATTGTCTCGTTCGGTAGAAGCAAGGCAAGATAAGCGCCCTCTTTTATCTGATTTAAGAGAGACAGGACAAATTGAGCAAGATGCGGATGTCATTATGCTTATGTATCGAGAGGATTATTATGATAAGGAAACGGTGCAGAAAGAGATGACGGAAATTCATGTGGCGAAGCATCGGAATGGGCCTGTGGGGAGTTTAAAATTGAGGTTTTTGAAGGAGTTTGGGCGGTTTGTGGAGAGGGAGAGGTAGCGCATATTCGTTTGGATGATGCGGATGTGGAATAGATAAGATAAGCAGTTAATGGAGTAATGCTCAGCATTGCTCTTTTTTATTATCTACGACAGAATATGACAAATTCTGGATGAGTCCTTTGCTAAGATGGGCTTGGTAATCTTACATCATACTTAATAGGAGGCAATGAAAATGTTAAAAAAAATCGGGGGATTGGTTTTGGGTAGTGCTGTAGCATTAAGTTTAGTGGCATGTGACGATTCTACTAAGGAAGCTTCTAATGAGAAAAAAGACGTGCCGAAGCAAGAGGCAAAGAAAGAGAATACAGAAAGTAAAAAGAAAATTACAGCAGCTGACGTAGAAGCTATTAAAGTAGGTGATTCTTTAACTGGTGCGGGTGGTGAGAAATATGAAGATGTGGTCGCAAAGTTTGGAGAGCCGGATAATAAAGCGGAGTCTCAAGCTGGGGATGTTAAAATGATTATTGCTAGCTGGACAAAAAATATTAATGGTGACCTTGGAGCGAACTTTAATGTTACATTTACTGAAAAAGATGGACAAAAACTTGCTACGAGTAAAGCACAAATGGGAATGAAATAAAGGAAGGATAGGGGATTCAAAATGAAACGTACAACAGAATTTGTATTAGGACTTATTGGTGGTATTTTCGGTATTTTATGTGCATTTATTGCTTTATTTATTGGAGGAGTCGCTTCTGCTATGGAGGCAGAAGGAGCAAGTGATGTTATAGGTTTAGGCTGGGCAGCAGTTGCTTTATCGGTTGTGGGTATCGTTGGATCAGTTATGGTAAAAAGCAAAGCAAAAGTTGGCGGGGCTATGATGACAATCGCTGCAATTGGAGGATTTATTTGTATTTCTTTCATTTATATTTTACCTTCAGTTCTGCTATTAATCGGTGGGTTAATGGGAATCTTTCGTAAAGAAAAAGTGGTAGTGTCTGCATAGATTCATGTAATAAAAATAGCCGACTAAAGTCGGCTATTTTTATTAGGTTAAATACGCAAATTTTTTGATTTGTTCTTGTAAATGTTTATTAACTGGTGGAACTCTTTGAAGCTCGGTTTGAAGTAGTGCTAATTCTTCTGTTAAAACTTTTACTAATTCAAAGTTTGTTTTATCTATGGCTAGTTCATATAAACGGTTATATACAACGAATTTCGCAAGTGGATCTGCATTTGTATCTTCGCGTAATTCTTGAAGGATTCTGCCAAAAGTATCTCGTAGTTTGGCGCCCTGAACTTCATGGAATTTATGGAATAGTATGTTGGTGAATTCAACTAACTCTGTATACTTATTTTCATTTTCATTCATTATTTGGAACACCACCTTTTATGTTATTTTTCGTGGAATAAGTTCAATGTTATATTTCCATTATATCTCTTTTCGAATTGATCTATAACATTTTTACAGCTTGTGCAAGGATGTAGCTCAGTAAATAAATTTACAATTCCTTTAGTTGGCTTAAAAGTATCTGCAAGAAAACGTATTTGTTCCAAAAGTTTCGCTTCTGTATCCACATATCTATCATATGGAAGTAAGGAGTCCTTAGAGCTAAGTTCCAAGGTGGTAAATATTTTGTCTTTACGTAAAATAGCACATGATGAGGCAAATAAATTATCTTCTTTTGCATAGTGTAAATAAGGATCTGTAAGGTAGTCAATTTGACTGTGGGAGTATAATGTTTGGATAAAGTCATTGAAAATAAATTGGGCTACTGCAACATTGCCTTTATTATAGATTTTTCTCTCTGCTTTTCTTAAGTTATGGATAGAAGATAATGTTGTTTGAATATTATAGCGGAAATCTATGGAGTTCTTTTTTAACTCGACACCTTTTGGATCTAAAAGATAAAATTTTTTATTTACCAATATGATACCCACTTTCCTTCTATCGTTAATACATACTTCAATCTATTTATCTATATAATTATAATTGATTTTGAAGGGGGTGGGTGTTATTTTTCTTATTATTTAGAATTAAATCAAAACAATTTAATCCTGAATAATGCTTAGAAATAGCCAAAAAGACTAGTTTCCTAGTCCTCTTAACTTAATTGCGCTTCAATATATAAATTTGTTAAAGGAGTATCTTTCGCTTTTTCTTTAGCGAAATCATATTCATAAACATAACCATTTTTATCTACAGCGTAGTAACCAGCAACAAACATATTTCCATTATGGCTATCTTTTCTTAAAAGAAATAAACTCATTCCTTCATCTGTAGGATCATCCAGATGCTCTAATTCAAAATCCTGTGGGTTTTCTTTACTTGAAATCAAGTAAGTTTTCATTCCAGCTTCGATTTCTGAAAATCTAAAAGCGCCTTCTTCCATTGTTGAAGGAGCAACAAAAGTTTTATCAGTCAACTGCTTCTTCAATTTCTCTTTATCAACCTTTGAGGATGATTTTGTAGTTTCTTCTTTATTATTTTCTTTACTATCATTCGCATTTTGAACCGGATATTCATTCATTACTTTTTCAGTATTCAAATCAATAATTTTAAGGTTACTTATAGTTGGTGTATCTAAACCGCCAACTTCAAACATAATGGCGTAATTTGAAAGTATTTGTATGACTTGTCCGCCGCCGCGATTTGTGGAGATTGTACCTTTTGTGTTGGAGTTTTTCTTAAATTCCCACCCTGCATCTTCAAGACTATTGTCCCAAGGAGAACCTGTGTAAATGCTATAGATTTTTTGTGCTAATTTTTTATCTAACTCATATGTCTTTTGCTCTTTATCTGCTTTCGATTCTAAATCAGCAAGTTTTTTTTGTTAATTCTTTATTTGCTTTTTCTAGAGAGTCTTTTTCCTTTTGTACAGTCTGTAATTCAGTAGTAGAATTCGTGTTTTCATTTGCTTTACTCGGAGTGTTATTATAACCTTGTAAAAGTAGTAGTGATGTGGCGAGTGTGAATATGACTTTAATCTTTTTCATAAATACCCCTCTTTTTCTCTGTTATTTCCTTTTCTACCATATAACGTATAATTGTATTCGTCAAATTCACTCCGGCTAATATCCAAGACAAAAAATATGGTGAGAGAGTTGGAGGGGGGAGTTTTTCGAAATTAAAACACCAGTATCGTTTAGATAAATACTGGTGTAGGGATTGGAAAATTATTTTCCCATAAAAAAGGATCGTCTCTCTGTAGTAATCCATTGCTCCAAGTCGTCTTGGCTACGTCGGACAAGTCGATTTACTAAAACATCATGCCATACATAATCCTCTAGTAAGTATATATGAACCGGATCATCTGTATAAAAAGCAACATTACGCTCTTCAAGTGATGGTCCATAAATCATCTCTTTAGAATCTATCGATAAAATAAACCAATGTTCTGTAGACAGAGTTTCTGTATAGGGTGTGATACGATGGGCTTCTAGATTTTTAATTGGATTTTCAACATGTAAGGTAATACCTTGTACTGAAACTTTATCAGCTACCTCAGATAGTTCCTCTTTTAACGCTTCATACATCTCATCCCACATTGAAATGACAATACGTTGTTCTGCTTTTTTTATTAATGCCTGACAATAGCTAATGATTGTTTTGTTGTCTTTTAAAGTAATCACTCGATTATCCGTTTTTTCCTCGGAAGTTTCTAGTTTTTTTAATGAGTCACTGATTCCTTCATAAGTAGACTGCCATTCTGATTGAGCCTTCTGTAAAAAGATTTCAACAGGTAGAGGTGAATAGCGAGTGGTGTCATTTATTTCTTCCTTCATGACAATGCCTTTTTCTACAAGGTTACCTAAAATCTCATAAATTCGTGCTCTTGGGATACCTGAATCCTTACTCACTTGATAGGCTGTGACAGGCCCCTGTTTAACAAGAGATACATAAGATTTAGCTTCATATTCATTAAAACCAATTTTTTTAAGCTGTTGTACTATGTAGTCCACTTTTTTTGTCCTCCGATGTTTGCTTTTATATTTCAACGTTACAATAACTGTTTACATTTAGCAAATTATTAGTTACTATTCTGATAGTGACTAAAAGGGGGGTAATAGTATGGAGTTTTCTTTAGACCCATCAGTATTAATTATTTTGATTGCTTTTGGATTTTTAGCTGCATTTATTGATTCAGTTGTAGGTGGCGGTGGACTGATCGCCTTACCCGCTTTATTATTTACAGGGCTGAATCCAGCAAGTGCGGTAGCTACGAATAAACTAGCGTCGACAATGGGGTGTGCAACTAGTAATATTGTGTTTTATCGTTCTGGTAATCTTGATTTGAAATCGGCGTTTAAATTAGTTCCACTCACTTTCATAGGTTCCATAATAGGGGCATGGACCGTTCATTTAATGAACCCAGAAGTACTGAAGCCATTGATGCTGATTATGCTTGGTGCGGTTGCTATTTATACGATATTCAAAAAGGATTGGGGTAGTATTTCTACTCATAAGAAATTATCTGGTCGACACGTCATTATTTTTACCTTTTTTATTTTTGCTATTGGTTTTTATGATGGATTTCTAGGACCTGGCACAGGTTCGTTTTTAATGTTTGCTCTTTTATTTATTGGGTATGATTTTTTAAAAGCAGCAGGTAATGCGAAGCTTCTTAATTTAGGAAGTAATGTTGGTGCGTTGTTGATGTTTATGTGTGTAGGGCAAGTAAACTATGCGTATGGTTTTATAATGGGGATTGCTCAAATTGCTGGAGGGATTGTTGGCTCCAAATTTGCTATAAAAAAAGGAAGCGGGTATGTTCGTGCTCTTTTCATTACAGTAACTTGTTTATTGTTAGCGAAAAATCTGTATGACTATGTGCAGTAAGTAATGTAGAAAAGGTTAACTATGCAGACTACATAAATATTTTAGATGCTACTTTATTTGAAGGTAGCATCTAAAAAAATTAAGGTAAGAGGGTGAAAATAATATAAACGAATATTTTCGGGGTATGTTTATGTACTTTAGTGAAATAACTATTCCATATTCTTCTTATAATTAACTCGCAACGCCCCCTTAAAATCCACCTCAGCAATCAACACACTCACTAATATAAGTGTCGCGCCTAAGTATCCTTTTCCTGTGAGTGTTTCACCTGTGAAGACGAAGGCGAAGCCTGCGGAAAAGACAGGTTCTAATGAGAAGATAAGGCCTGTATGTGTAGGCGTTGTGTACTGCTGGGCGATAACTTGCACGATGAATGCAACTGCGGTGCAAAATATGCTTAAGGCTAGGATGATTAGCCATGAGTTGGTTGTGCTAGGTAGTTTTGGCGTTTCGATAATGAATGAAAAAATAAGACTAAATAGGCCGACGAAACCGAGCTGGATGACTCCAAGTGCAATGGAGTTCACATGTTTTGTTACGCTGCCAGTAATGATGACGTGAATGGCATAAAATAAGGCAGACAGTATGCAAAATATATCGCCGTTACTGATCTTGAATTCGCTCGTTAATGTTAATAAGCCGATTCCTATTATCGTTAAAATGATTCCTACTATAACTTTCTTTTCTGGAATGTGTTTTAAAAATATAGCTGATAAGATCGGAATGAAAATGACTGTGAGACATAGTAAGAAACCGGCGTTAGAAACACTCGTATACTTTGTGCCGAAAGTCGCAAAAATGTAAACGATGAATAAAACAGAAGCGAGTATAAATGCATATTTTACAGTTTTAAAATCGATTTTGAATAAATGTTTGTAAAATATTAAACCTGATAAAAGAAAGGCGATAATAAATCGTAATGCGATTAAATTATATTCTTCTATGCCTTCGAGTCCAACCTTTGTCAGTAAGATGGATGCACCCCAAAAGAATGTAACTAGTAGTAGCCCTAAATCCGCTTTTAATTGTAGTTTCATTTCTATTCCCTCGTTATGTATAAATTTTACCCCGCATTAACGGGCAGTAAGACTCCCACCTCAAAATTCGGCTGGAGCAAAGAAGTTAGGTGGGAGATTAACTGCCCGTAAAAGCCCGATTGGTGAGGGCTGATAATCAGTGGGGGATGAACAAAACCCCACTGATTAAAGTTTCACTTTATAATCCCATACCCCTATCCCCATTTTTATATTTTAATATTAATTCTGAATATTTGTAACTTAAATTTATCGACGTTTTATTTCATCAAAAAAAAGGCTGGTTATAAAACAGCCTTTTTTTGATGGGGAAGTTATTCCTCTTCAAACTGAAAAATATCCCGGTTAATAAGTTGGTGGAGATACCTATCCATTTCAGCAGCAGAAACTTTTCTTTCATTTTTAAACCACCACGTGCTTAATGAGGTGATTGCCCCTGAATAAAATTCAATGATTAAATCATTTGGCATCGTATGGTCTTTGCAAAGTTGATTTAACGCTTCTATTTCTTGTTTTCTCGTTTCGTGACTTAAATACTGTGTACGGCTAATAAATTGTTCATCAGACATTTGCGTCTCTAATATTTTACCGATTTCTTCATGATGTAGAAATTGTTCCATTACTTGAAATGGTTTGCTTAATCGATCTGAAACCGGTATTTCAGCAATTATCTTGCTGTATCGTTTAAATCCAAATGCTAATAAAGCATCTTTATCTTCAAAATGTTTATAAAAGGTTGTTCGGTGTACCATCGCAAGGTCACAAATTTGGTTAATCGTGATGGAACTATATTTCTGTTTTGATTGCGTCATTAATTCAAATAAGGAATCCCACAATAATTTATGTGTACGTCTAATACGTAAATCAAGTTGTTTTTCATTATCATTCATCTACAATTCTCCTTTTTTGTAGATTAAATATACAATGGCTGAAAATTGATTCTCCCTTTTTAATCTACATATGTATATTATATTACATGTGTTTGGGTTTATTTAAAGCTTTTTAAGTAAGAAATAGGAGGAGAATTTGCAAATGGATATGACAACTAAGAGCCCTGTAAGTGGCAAAGTTGATACTTCTAATATGAAACATACCCCGATTTTAATTGCATTACTTTTAGGGGCAATGGTTGCATTATTAAACGAAACGTTACTTGGTAATGCGTTAACTGTATTAATGAAAGAATTTGGCGTAACGGCTTCAACGATTCAATGGCTTTCTACAGCTTACATGTTAGTGGTTGGTGTTTTAGTCCCGATTACAGCGTTACTTCAGCAATGGCTCACAACGAGACAAATGTTTTTGATCGCTATGGTAACGTTTTTAGTCGGTACATTAATTGCGGGATTTGCACCGACATTTTCTATTTTATTAGTTGGCCGTATCGTCCAAGCTGTAGCGACGGGGTTAATTTCACCGTTATTAATGAATACGATTTTACTTATTTGTCCGCCAGAAAAACGTGGTGCCACAATGGGATTAATCGCACTTGTGATGATGTCCGCTCCAGCAATTGGCCCTACATTATCTGGAGTAATTGTGGATTCATTAAATTGGCGATGGTTATTCTATATTGTTATTCCTATCGTGATCATTTCCATTATGATTGGGATGAAGTACATTCAAAATGTTTCAGAGTTAACAAGGCCAAAAGTAGATTATCCATCTATCCTTTTATCGACATTAGGATTTGGCGGGTTTGTGTATAGCTTTAGTGCATCAGGTGATTTAGGATGGTCTGATGCGAAAGTGTATGGCACTTTAATTGTTGGGCTTATCTCATTATGTATTTTTGTCGTTCGACAATTGAAAATTGAGAATCCAATTTTAGAATTACGCGCGTTTAAAGTTCCGATGTTTACAATATCGGTTGGATTAATCGTGATTGTGATGATGTCGCTATTTTCAACGATGACTTTATTACCGATGTTCCTGCAAACAGTTTTACTCGTTACAGCTTTTAAATCAGGAATCATCATGCTTCCGGGAAGTATTATTAGCGCCATAATGGGACCAATCGCAGGTAAACTATTTGATAAATTTAGTCCGAAAGTTATTATCGTTCCTGGTATTGTGTTAGTAGGGATAGCAATGTTCTTATTTAAAGGCATTACTCCTGATACATCAATGGTACAAATTATTGTTATGCATAGCGTATTAATGGTTGGACTCATGTTTGTCATGACAGCACAAACATATGGGTTAAATCAATTAACAACAGATTTATATCCGCACGGAACAGCACTATTTAGTACGTTGCAACAAGTAGCTGGCGCAATTGGTACGGCTATCTTTATTTCAAAAATGTCTTCAGGAACAACTCAGTATATGGAAAGCTCCGCAAATCCAATGGATCCAGTGGAGAAGTTAAACGGTTTAACTTCAGGATTCCAAAGTGCATTTACACTAGGGTTAATCTTTATTGTTGTTGCTTTTATCGTATCGCTATTCTTAAAAGAAGAGAAAAAGGGAGTAGAAGTAAAGGGGGTTTTACAGAACGAAAATTAAGGTTTATATAAAAAGACATCTTTACGATTAAAGATGTCTTTTTATATTTCTTTCGTAATAATAGTTTAAACAGCCGAGGAAAATGTGGTGTATGTGTTGTCTGTTTTTTAGTAAGAAGAACTATTGAGAATAACGATGCAAAGCCTTACTAATAACTAAAAGTCCAATAATGAGGGAAAGTGTTCTTATAATAAGTTCTGCAACTAATAAGTCACCCATCGTTTTAGTGACATCATACATAGTCCCTGTAATGAGAATAGGTGCGATCATAATGATAATTCCAATTACTATTTGAAGAAGTAAATTCACGTTTTTACTCAAGGTAATCACCTCCGAAAAATAGCATGATACAAAATATGGAATTTTCTGTATTGTACATTTATCATACTGTATCGAAGTAAGGTGATGGTAATGTTTCTAAAATAAAAAGGAGGTGTCACATAGTTATAAGGTGACATCTTCTTTTTAGTTAGTAGAAATTAAAGACGCTTCAATAATATAGCGATCTGGGGCGTCACCGATGTAGTTAAAGGGGGAACATGTTGTTTTATCTTTTTCTACAATGACAGTTCGATCTTCTGCATCTGTTATCAAATGTTTGTTAATCTTACATTTCCTCCGTAACATCATACTGAAGCAACTCTCCCTGATTATAAAACCTCTCAAAAGTAAGCTCCATTACATAGAAGAATACTAAACCAAACAAATATGAATAAGTGTAAAAGTAGTTCCAAACGAAGAAATTTCATTTGTTTACATAATATCTTTACAATTATTTGATAAAATAAATTCAACTGCGTATTGTGAGGGTGGGTGGTTATCCCTTCTTTCTATTTGGAAGGAAAGGAGGTGATAATATGGACTTTTTGTTTGACCTTGTAAAAGAGTTTGTCAAAGCGACTGTGCGCGAAGTTTCAGCGTATTTTTTGCGGAAGCAACTTCTAGATAAGGACAACAAAAAACCCACTCCGCGCCGTAGGAAGCAGAAGGGTGGGTTTCGTAAAAAGAAATAACTTATAATAACTACCACCCTATACGGTAGCAGTTAGGGAAGAGATGTTAGCGCATCTCTTCTTTTATTATATGCCATTTTATTTGATGTCATACTTATATAGCACTCTACCGAAAATATATCATATTCCTATTTTATGGTCAATTTGATTACATTTCCTCCGTAACATCATACCGAAGCAACTGCCCCTGATTATAAAACCTCTCAAAAAGAAGCCCCATAATATAGAAGAATACTAGCCCGAAACCAATATGAATGAGTGTAAAAGTAGCTCCAAATGAAGAGAATTCATACACGAGAATTGGCAATTTCGCAGTTGTCCAAACGCCTAAGAAAAATACGATGTACCGAATGCTTGCGCCTTTTTGTAAGAGTAGTGCTGCAATTGGGAAGGCAACGTAGAGAGGACCAGCTGCAATGCCGCCTAATAATAGAGAGAATAAGATTCCGTATATACCGGATTTTTCGCCCATATATTTCATGAGCGTTTCTTTCTTCACCCATTGATCAAGTAATCCTACAAATATTAGGACAGGGGGGAGTAGAAACAACATATCTAAAATGCTATTCCCTGTTAATTGTAATGCGTTCCATCCTAAAGATTGATTAATAAAAGTTAATACAAAGAGCCCCAGTAATAAAATGAAAAAGAAGCGATATTTTTTTAGTTCCTTCATACCATCACCACCCAAATGATATAAGAGAATAAGAGGGACATGAGTAATGCAGATGCATTACGTGCGTAAGCAAAGCTTCGCCCGAATATCTTTTGTTCCATCGGTAATGTTGTAAGCCCTACTGACATGAGTGTAGACATAAGTGTCGCAACTTGAGGAAGGCCTGCGCCGTGTTGGACTAATGTATTGCCGAGTGGAAATACGACGAAGCTTGGAATAAGTGCAACAGAGCCGAGTATTGCTGAATACATAATACCTAACAATCCAGACTGTTCTCCAATGATGGAAGAGATGAAAGACGGCGTTAATATAGAAAGCGATAAGCCAACGAAAAGCATGATGGAAAGCATTGCAGGTAGAAGATTGCGAAACATTTTCCATGATTTCATTAGAGCATTTTTCGTTTTCGTACGATCCTTCATAAAAGAAAGCCCCGTAAAAATAATGGCTAAAGTGTAAAGAATCACGCCGTTAATCATGATCGGATTCCTTTAAGTCTTTATATTTGTCTATGAAAAAGGATAAGTTCTTCATTTTTTCTTCAATATCCATTTGGAAATCTGTCAATTGTTCCTCTCCAGCAGGTGTAATTTTGTACATCTTTCTCGGTTTGTCTTGATGATCTGTACTTACGTAAGATTCAATCGCACCTTCGTTTTCTAATTTCTTTAGCGTACGATATAAAATGGCGCTATCGATTGGATTGACTGGAAGTTCTTCCTCGCACTTTTGCAATAATTGCCCGCCATAGTTATCACCTTCTGCCAAAAATAACAAAAGAAATGCACCTGTATGTCTTCCTGTATGTTTCATGGATATACCTCCTTGAATGAATTAGAATTTATACTGTTATTGACAGTATACTGTTGTTAACAGTATATGGTGCATAAAGTGCTATGTCAATTTTAAAATGTGCGAATTTCGAGGGGGAATTACAAGGATACGATTTCTTTATGACAGTAACTAGTAACGTTGATAAACTACCAATGAGAAGGGTTGTACATCCAAAAACACAAAAAAAAGACACTCTCAAGAGTGCCTCTTATTAGCAGCCGAATCCGCCGCCCCAACAACTAGCTCCTACGATGATTAATAAGATAAAGAGCACAACAAGTAAAGCGAATCCGCCGCCGAAACCACAGCCTCCACCACAACTACCGCCATATCCCATATTAACTCCTCCTTCCATAAAGACCATTTAATTAATGGATTTAATTTACTTTATGTTTTTACGGATAAACTTGAGCAGGTCCTTTTGAAAAATAAAAAGTGCTTAGATTTTAAAAGAGTTGACGACCTTATTTTTGTCACCGGTAGTATGCTGATGACATATTGTATTTTATTCTGTGTATTGGGGGAAGGAGGATCTTTATGGCCAATTCTGAAATGATTTTACGATTACTTACGGATTTAAAGATTGAACAGCAAGCTTTAAAAGAGCAGTTGGAAAAAATACAAACTGCTGTGACTACTCTTGAAGAAAAATCAGCGATTGTGGAAGAGAAACCAACGACTATTGAAGAAAAACCAGCTGTTGCTGCTGCAAAGCAAAGAGCTCATTCTGGACACCCAACATCTTTTCGTGCTTGGAGAGCATCTGCTCAAAGGAATTCATAAAAATATAAGAAAAGAAGACATCTAGTAAGATGTCTTCTTTTACTTGTACAATCCAAATGAGTTAAGAAGGTATATCCATATTGCTTTAAAAATAAGAAGAAAATAACGATTGTCGACTCCTGTTTTAGTATAGCATGTAATAATAAATAATTTCATGTAACTTTGCATATATACAGATTTTATGATGTTAATCTTATATATTTTAGTTGTCTGTTATTTGTTTTCATTCATTTACTTATATTATTTTTTGAGCGCCCCATTGATGGGGCCTTTTTTTATAATTGTTTTAAAGCGGAAACCCCTGAAGCATAATGAGGGGTTTCATAACTAGGTAAATGATTATTGGTGCTTAATGAGAAGAAGTTCAGGATATTGCGTCTGAATTTCTTCTAAATGGATTACTATTTATTTTTAACGTATTATCCGAAAGAAGTCTCCTTCCTCAGGCGTGTGAAAGACGATAGTCTAGCGGCAGGTGGGAGATGAATTTCGGTTTGGCGTAGCCAAACATTTGGTTTTCCTATTTATTTCGCCTTTGATATAATTATTCTTATAAGAGGTAAAGTTTGGTATAACAATGAAAGTAGATAATAATTTTGTAGTGTTCAGGTTGTGTGATCACCGTCATAGCTTATGGGAAATGAAGCGGAAAATGGGGTGAATGGATATGGCAAAGCAGAATAAGGCTTACAAATTTCGTCTGTATCCAACAGAAGAACAAGCACATCTCATACGTAAAACATTCGGCTGCGTACGATTTGTATATAATAAAATGCTGGCTGAACGAAAAGAAGCATATGAAAAACACAAAGCGAATAAGGAAGAACTGAAGAAACAAAAATTCCCTACTCCTGCGAAATACAAAATGGAGTATGAATGGTTGAAAGAAGTCGATTCCTTAGCGTTGGCCAACGCGCAATTAAATTTGCAAACTGCGTATAAGAATTTTTTTAGTGGTCAAAATGATTTTCCAACATTCAAAAGCAAAAAGAGTAGAAAATCCTATACAATGAATCGAGTAAATGGAAATATTATGTTATTTCATGGTTATATCAAATTACCGAAATTGAAAATGGTGAAACTGAAGCAACATAGAGAGATACCGCAAAACCATATCATCAAATCGTGCACAATTTCGAGGACACCAACTGGTAAGTATTACGTGTCTATTTTGACCGAATATGAAAAAGAAATCACACCAAAAGAAGTAGAACGTGTAGTTGGATTAGACTTCGCAATGGCTGAATTGTACGTGAGTAGCGAAGATGAGAAAGCCAATTATCCTCGCTTTTATCGTCAGATGTTAGATAGATTAGCAAAGGCACAGCGAGTGTTAGCAAGATGTGTGAAAGGTTCAGAACGCTGGAATAAACAACGCATTCGTGTAGCGAAGTTGCATGAAAAGGTCACCAATCAACGTAAAAATTTTCTTCATCATAAGTCTAAAGAATTAGCTACGAGTTTTGACGTTGTAGCAATCGAAGACTTACATATGAAAGGTATGTCACGAGCACTTCGCTTTGGTAAAAGTGTAGCGGACAACGGTTGGAGGATGTTTACGACATTTTTAGCATATAAGCTACAAGAACAAGGAAAACAGATTGTAAAAATAGATAAATGGTTTCCTTCTACAAAGATGTGTAGTAATTGTGGAAATAAAAAAGAAATGCCATTATGTGAACGCACGTATGCGTGTTTGTGTGGACTCATAATTGGCCGTGATTATAATGCAGCGATCAATATCAAAAAGGAAGCCATCCGCTTATTAGTGTTGGTATAAATAGTAACAAAATAACCTTTGGAACAAGGGAGTTAGCTCGGCTGTCCTAGGACAAATTCGTTAGCTGTCAAAAGTAGCGATGAACCGAGAAGCCCCCACTTCAAGTAGGCTCGTAAGAGATACTAAGTGGTGGGTAGTTCACACCGTTCCCCATAAATGATAAACCATACCGAAAACAAAAAATGCTAGTCCTACAAACAAAACAATTAAAGCAAGCATTCCATTTTTATTATGTTCCATACAGTCAGCTCCTTTTTGAGTTATATACAAAAAGCCTTTAGTCGTAATTATGGCTAAAGGATCGGATTCTCATACTTTTTTAGTTTACAAAGAAAAGACACCCGTATAAGAGTGTCTTTTCCGATAGTTTGTTTAGCAGAAGCAAGAAGCTCCAACGATGATTAATAAAATAAACAATACAACTAATAGTGCAAATCCTCCAGAAAAACCGCAGCTTCCGCCGCAACTACCACCAAATCCCATAATAGTTCCTCCTTTAATAAGAGGGGAAAACAAAGGGTCACTCGTGTTTTTTAACGGATTCTATTTACTTTATGTTTTGACGCATAAACGTGAGCAGGTCCTTTTGAAAATAAAAAAGACATCTTAAGGTGCCTTTATCCCGCTTTAATGGGCAGTAAGACCCCCACCTCAAAATTCAGCGAAAGCAAAGAATTTAGGTGGGGGTCGGGCTGCCCATAAAAGTCCGATTGGTTCAACTAATAATCAGTGGGGGATGAAGAAAACCCCCACTGATTAAAGTTTCACTTTATGTAATTAATATTCGTTAGCATAAAATTCTTTTATTAATTTTATTTCATTTGTATCCGGGTCAAACTTAAATATTTTAATTTGATTCGATTCGTCTTTATAGGCAAATGTATTATCGCCAACTGGGGTCATATTGCTCGTGTTTACGTTAGGATCGCTACCGTGGTCAGTGATTTCCACAGTTTTCTCACGATCCCAAAACGCGATGACAATGATCAAGATGATGAGGCATATACGTATGAAACGTAGTTCTTTTGCAACAGGATGTTCCATTTGATGGTCTCCTTTGTCATGTAATAGATTTTGTGTGTAAAAGAGAGAATCCTTACGAATAGAATATAAATAAAAAAGACACTGTAAAAAGTGTCTTTTTTATTTGAGTTATGCGCATTGCTTAATAAGACGCTAGTTCCTCAATCGGAATATGAGTAACTATGTAGGGTAATTTCATTATAACATTTTAACCAGTAATGGGTCTATATGGAATTTTTGTAATGATTATGTTTATTTATTCAGAATGATAGATGTATCATTCTGAATTTGATCTATTAAAAGCAGTGGAAAAGGCAAAGGGCATACTTTATTCCGTGTTATAGGAATGTATAGAGATAGATTTCCCTTTACACAAACATAACGATATAATATAGTTAAGTTAAGTGAACTTAACTATTAAAAATGAAATAACAGCATGGAGGAAGAACGCTATGACTAGATCGTATAAAGAAGTAATTAATGAAATGAATCGAGCTTATAATGAATTTTACATTTTACTATTTCAAGATTTAAAGGATGAGTTTGGTCTTACTGGGCAGCAAGAGAGTATGCTATTTCATATTAATTTAAATGAAAACACGACAGCAAATCACATTGCGACTACTTTTAATATATCGAAAAGTGCTGTGAGCCAAGTTTTATCGAAGTTGGAAAAGCAGAAGATGATTTCGAAACAAGTTAATCCTAACAATAAACGGGAGTATTTCCTTACACTTGGCCCAAACGGTAGTAAGTATATAGAGCGGTTGTCTGAGTTAGATGATGTATTAATTGAGAAATACTTTTCTAAAATCGATATAAATGCTTTAGAGCAAATGACTGATACGTTAACGAAAATAAATAAAGTGATATTGGAAGAGAAACAGAAGGCTCTTGATTGTAATGAGTAGAAAGGAGGAGAAGCGTGTTATGAGTTACATACCAAATATGATTACGATAGCAAATTTTGTGTGTGGGCTTTTGGCTATTCACGCTGTTTTCGTTCACGATATGTATGGTGCAGTTATGTTCATTATTACAGGGATGGTATTTGATCTATTTGATGGCATGGTTGCTCGGAAACTTGATGCTGTTTCGGAAATGGGCGGAGAACTAGATTCATTTGCGGATTTAGTGACCTTTGGTGTGGCACCGTCTATTCTTGCATATAGTGCCTCGTTAAAAGATTTGCAGTCTATCGGGATGCTATGTGCACTCGCGTATAGTATTTGCGGAATGCTTCGGCTTGCTAGATTTAACACGCAACAAAGCAAACTCCCAACATTTATAGGGATGCCTATTCCATTTGCGGCAATGTGTCTTCTTATTTTATGCCTCCTAAATAACCCAGTTTCCGTGGCATTTGGCACATGCGTACTCGCTTATTTAATGGTGAGCAAAATCAAATTCCCCCATTTTAAAAAGGATATATCGGAAAGCTTGAAGTCCGAAAGATGGGGTTAATAGGAAAGATAAGGAGAATAACATGATTCGTATCGCATTAAGATCATTCAACATACAAATATATTGTTTGCTAGGCGTGATGTTATTGGGATGGTTGATGACACCTTTCTCAGCCCAGTTTGTAGGGATAAGCATTGGCCTTTTAGTAAGTATGTACTGCGCCTGGATTTTAGGAAGGCGTATCGAAAAGTTCGGAGATAGCATCGTAAAAAAAGAAAAAGCACCAATGCTTGGCATGATGAATCGGTTTGCAGCCGCCATACTCGGTGCGATTATTATGTATGAAATTGAACACCGTGAGTACATGTGGACATTTGCAGCTGGAATTATGGGTGGGTATTTCTTAATTATTATTAATTTGGGTTATTACAGTATGAGGGATGCGAAGGAATAAAGTGCTGTGTAAATAACTAATTTGGATGATTTGAATGTAAAAGCCTAAAAACTTTCCTTTATAGAGAGCTTTTTATTACAAAGAAAAGACACCCATATAAGAGTGTCTTTTCCGATAGTTTTTTAGCAGAAGCAAGAAGCTCCAACAATGATTAATAAAATAAACAATACAACTAGTAAAGCAAAGCCGCCGCCACAATTACTACTACAACTACCACCAAATCCCATAATAGTTCCTCCTTTAATAAGAGGGGAAAACAAGGGGTCACTCATGTATTTTAATGGATTCAACTTACTTTATGTTTTTCACACAATAATTGAGCAGGTCCTTTTGAAAATAAAGAAAAGACACCCTAAGGTGCCTTTCTCCGACTTGAACCATCTTAATTTTAATAATATTGGACTCCCGTCCGAATATTATTTTACCATGTTAAGTTGTTTTTGGAAATATTCCATATCGATAATTACAGTACACGTTTTAGTTTTGGAATTATGTATCTGTCTAAACGTTGAAATTAATAAAGGAACGATATACTTGAGGGTTTTTATCCCGCTTTAATGGGCAGTAAGACCCCCACCTCAAAATTTAGCGAAAGCAAAGAATTTAGGTGGGGGATGAAGAAAACCCCCACTGATTAAAGTTTCACTTTATGAGTGATTACAATCATACCATTAAAAAGAACCCCATAAATGATAAACCATTCCACTAACAAAAAACACTAATCCTAAAAACAAAACAATTAAAGCAAGTACTCCATTTTGATTATGTTCCATAAAATTAGCTCCTTTTAGAATTATTTTTATATACAAAAAAGCCTTTAGTCGTAATTATGGCTAAAGGCTTTGAGCATTATACTTTTTAGTTAATAAAATCTTATAAGAAGAATTTATAATGTTTTTTATCGAATTTGGAACTGAAAATGTACTAGCTTGATAATGCAGCCTGGCTATTAGAATTGAAAAATTTTAGTTTTATTATAATTAATAGAAATGAGAGTAGTGTGAATATAAATCCGCTCCAAATAAGTTGGTGAATACCTAAGTTTGAAATGAACCAGCCTCCAATAGTGGTTCCTAAAGTAATTCCGAGATTTGAGAACGAAACGAATAGACTGTTACCAAATTCAGGTGCTTCTTTAGCTTCACTTATTAACCATGTTTGACCAACAATTAATCCACCAGCATGTACGATTCCCCAAACGAATACTATAAAAATCATTGGAACAAGGTAGGAACCTAAATAATAAACCAATATGTAAACAATAGAATATAGAATAGGGAATGCTATTACAGTGTTTATTATGCTTTTTTGTAGGAGACCACCAAATAAATGATTACCTAAAATCATAACTATACCAAATATGAATAGCATGATACTGATGAGAGATCCATTCATGGAAGTTACTTTTGCAAGGTACTCAGCGAAGTAGCTGTATACGGAAAACATGGCTGCAAAAAGGAATGTGACGGTTAAAATATTTAACCATAATCCTGGTTTGCCGAGTATACGAATTTGTTTGCCGAAAGACATTTTTTCTTTAACAGGCATAGAAGGAAGTAGGAGTAGTATTCCAATGAATGCAACAGTGTTAACGAATGCTCCGAATAAGAAAGCCATTTCGAGTGAAAATTGGTCTGCAAGGTAAGAGGTTAGTGGTACACCTAAAGCGAAACCAACAGTAATTCCCATGAAAACTTTTGTAACTGCTTGACCGCTCTTTTCTGGAGGGACAAGTTTAGCAGCTGTTACAAGAGCGATCGAAAAGAAGAGTGGATGAAGCGCTGCCGGTAAAATACGAAAAATAAGCATGATTTCAAATTGCGTTGTATAAGCGTAGATTAAATTTGAAATAACAAATATGAAAATTGCTGTTAATAAAATTATTTTGCGATTAATACTAGAGACGAGCAGAATTAAAAATGGACCAGAAATAGCAACAACTAGTGCAAATATACTTACTAAAAATCCAGCTTGTGTAGTTGAAATTCCGAATTTTTCAGTGATTTGTGGTAATACGCCGACAATACCCATCTCGGTAGTAATAATTCCGAACACACCTATTGCGAGTGTCAGAATAAGTAAAGGATTTACTTTTTTCATTTATTAAACTCTCCATTCGTATCAGTATTTTGAAAGTAAATTCATTAACAAAGAAGCATTATTATAAGCATGATTGGATGCCAATATTATCAGGAGTATGTAATTCTAAATACAATAACAGATATCTAAATAACTAGATATGATATGTTAAAAAAAATTCTCCTTTCGATGTTTCTTGCTTTTATAGGCAGTGCAATTTATAAAAAAAGTAATTGGATACCTGTAAAAAAGCAGAATGTGTGAAAACTAATGATCAATTAGTATGCTGATTGATCATTAGTTTTCATTTTATAATTCGTTTTGGACGTATTCAGAAAACTCTCGTATTGTTTTTTCATTTCGACGATAGTAGGTCCATTTTCCAATTCGGTCAGACTCTAGTAAGCCTGCTTTTTTCATAGTTAATAAATAACTAGAAATAACCGATTGGGCTAAGCCAGTTTTAAGCTGGATATCTCCTACACATACTCCAACTTGAAAGTTAAGGTCTTGTTCTAGATAAGGTTTTTCATCGAAATGGTTTTCTGGATTTTTCAACCATGATAAAATTTGACATCTTGTTTCATTTGACAATGCTTTATAAATTAATAAAGGTTCCATAAGGATATTATATCTACTTTTATAGATTTGTAAATGGGTTTTAGTAATTTTAAGGGAAGAAGGTATAGTTGATCCCCTTGAATAGGAATAAGGTGCTCTTGATCTGTACCCTTTGTAAAGGACATTCTAAAAAAAGTTAGGCAACCTAAAAAAGATGATTTCTGTATGCAAGCAGGAGTTATCTTCTTTAAATTCTATTGATAGTAAGAGTGATTATAGTACGTCATATATTTCTTAATTTCATGTGTTAACTGAACAAACGATTCACATGATTTTATATATGCTTCATCGGTTAAAGTACTACGAGGATTACGTGCAAAAATGATAATATTGTTAGATTTAAGCATGTTGTTGCCTAGCTATCAATGGGGGATTCCTAAGAAGAGTAATAATAAAACCAAACTGAAGATTTAAGAAAAATTTTATGTTTACCCCACTTTTTATTTTAAAAGTTTTTCCTATCCTATAAATGAGTTACATCAAGAAGAAGGCTAAAAACGACAAAGTCATAGATGAAAATGTAAAGTTAGGGGATTCTACATGCATACAGAAGTTTTGATTAGTTATTTGTATACTTATTTTTTTACTATTATTTTTTGTATTGTGTTTCAAATTGGATGTTATTTTAAAGCGAAAGGAAATATATCTATTCGGCATTTTTTATGGGTATATGTTTTTCTGTTCTACCTTTCGCTAGTGTATAAGGTGACTCAAATCGCGACTGTATGGGATATAAGTAGATATGAAAAGTGGATTCGTGTCAGTCAAATTAACTTGACTCTATTTGATACGGCAGGTAGTACTACGTATCTTTTGAACATTGTACTGTTTATGCCGTTCGGTTTTTTATTACCGACTATTTGGCCACAGTTTAGAAAAATGAAAAACACCGTATGTGCGGGATTCTTTTTTTCATTGGCAATTGAGTTAAATCAATTACTAAATAATAGAATTACAGATATTGATGATTTATTTACGAATACCCTCGGGGCGATTATTGGGTATGTATTATATAGAGTTTTATTTAAAATGATATGTAAAAGAGAGGGGAAAAAGCTTGACACGAACTCTTCTTTAGTCATAAAATACGAGGCCGTTTTTTGTTTAGTGTGTTCATTTGTAGGTGCGATGTTAATTTATCATCCAGCTTTATTTGGAAGACCTGTCATCCTTTAGTGAGGTGATTATGTTCTTGTGCTATCTCGTTTATAAAATGATTCTCGTATTTCTTCCAATCAGCACAAGATTCGCTCTATACGTTATTAAGCTATTCAGCAGACTGTAAGATTATCAGTAATCGTAATGATGAGATTGAAATAAAGGCTGACAGTTTTTACCCAAGCTTTTCATTTATGTATGATGCGCAAGAATTATTTATTATTGGTGGAGAAGAGAAATGGTCACATATCCATTATATAAAAAGATTTTTCCATCTTGAGCAGATTACAGAAGAGCTAACTATTGATGTAAGAAAATGAGAGATGAGAGGAAATAGATGAGCAAACCCTCAAGTATAGAGCGATATACTTGAGGGTTTTTATATATGAAGAAGGCTTTTCTATTTTTCTCTAGAATGAACAGTAATGTATAATCTAATTCCTTAATGTAATAAGGAGGCAGTAAAATTTGAACAGGAAAATTTGGTTTGTATTTACTTTTTTTGCTCTTTTAGTATCTGGTTATGTTGTTGTCCAATATTTTATTATGGATGGATTTCAAACAGGACTTGTACAAGCGAAGCTTATGTTTGGATCTAAATTAAGTGAATTCTGGTATATGATGTTATTTATACATATTACAACTAGTATAGTAGCATTAGTAATTGGTCCTTTTACATTATCGACTAAATTTAGAGAAAGGAATATCAACCGTCATCGAATAGTTGGGAGAATCTATATGGTTGGTATATTATTAGGAGGCGTTTCTGGACTATATCTATCTTTTTATGCTACGGGAGGGTTGGTAGCGAAGTTAGGTTTCGGTTTGTTATCCGTATTTTGGCTAACATCAGCATATCAAGCGTTACATAGAGTTAAGAATAAAAAAATTAAAGACCATCGGAATTGGATGGTTAGAAATTATTCTTTAACCTTTGGAGCAGTTACATTAAGAATTTGGCTACCGTTGTTTATCGTTCTATTTGGAATAGAGCGGTTTGAACTTAGCTACGCTATTATTGCTTGGTTAGCGTGGGTACCTAATTTAATTGTTGCAGAATTATTCATAAGAAAAAGACTTAATAAAGGAAAATACGAAGGAAATGAGGATTTACATTTTTAATGTAAATTTGCTGTAATATTGAGGGCAGAATTTTTTTAATAGCTGAATTACGTACAAAAATAGGTTGGCCCATTGAAGCCAACCTATTTGTATTACCAACTAGCAGTTTCAGTACTTTCTTTCAACCACTGCACCCAATCCGAATCCTCCACCTTAAGCAAACTGAGCGAAACACCTTTCATATCTAAAGAAGTAAGCAGCGTACCAACTTTTACGAATGTAATTTGTAAACCTTCCAGCTCACATAAACGGCGAATATCATTTGCGAAAATGTATTGTTCCATTAGTGGAGTTGCGCCTAATCCGTTAATGAGAATAGCGAAGTTGTCGCCTTTTCTCCAGCGGTAAATGCTTTTTAATTTATTCATTAGTTCGATCGCTAATATTTCAGAAGAGGATAGTGCTTCTTTACGGTAACCTTTTTCGCCGTGAATGCCGACTCCGTAAAAGACTTCATCGTCGTTTAATGAGAACGAAGCTTTTCCTTTCACTGGATCGTTTGCAGGTGAAAGTGCGACTCCTAATGTGTGTAAGTTTTTGATGATAGATTGCCCAAGCATTGTTAATTCTTCTAAAGAATGGTCTTCAAGAGCAGCCGCACCAAGTATTTTTTGAACGAAAACAGTACCAGCGACGCCTCGTCTTCTTTTATTAAAAGAAGCATCATCTTCAATTGAAACGTCATCATTTACGATAATGTGGTCAATTTGTCTTCCTTCTTCTTTAGCAACTTGTTCAGCCGCAAGAAAGTTTGCTACGTCATTTTTAAAGTTTTTGATGATGAATAAAATACTTTTATTTTTTGGCATGAGGCGAGTTGCCGCAATAATTTGTTCCACTGTAGGCGGAGTGAAAATACTGCCGTTTACGGCCGCTGTAAGCATGCCTTTTCCTACATAACCTATATCAGCAGGTTCATGTCCGCTACCACCGCCGCTTATGATAACAACGTTTTGCGTCAGTTTTTCTATATCTTTTACATAAATGATGTTATTTGTTTCATCGTAATTTACTTTTTCGTTATGTTCAAAATAAAAGCCATGCATCATATCTTGAACAACATTTTCTACATCATTCATAATCTTTTTCATTGCTTTTGCCACCCTTTAATTACTTTGCTGATTGTTCCAGTAATAGTAGTAATTGATTGTTTATCATATTTTTCATGAGAGAAGACATAATGGAAGGATCTACTTCGCATTTGCTTTCAATCCAATCTTTTATCGTTCCAACGAAGCCGTGACTATAAAAGGAGGCAATCGTATTTTTTGTCTCATCAGAAAGGCTGAATCCACAGCTCACAGATAATTCATCAATAATCTTCATATATAAGTTTTTCGTATGCTCAAATAAATAGTGATTAAACGAGTTTTGCTCAATGACTTTAAAAGCATTTCGGTAAAATTTTTGATTTTCATAAAAGTAATCAAATAATAAATCGAAAATGTTTTCCCACGTTTCATAGTCGAGAAAGTCGATAATGTTCTCTTTCGTTTCTTCTCTATAAATCCAGCTTAATAGTTCAAATTTATCTTTAAAATGATAATAAAAAGTTTGCCTACGCATTTGACAGTGTAACATAATATCGCTCACTGATATTTTATGAAACGACTCTGTTTCCATTAAATACTTCAATGAATTTGCGATTATCTTTTTAGAAATTATAGAAGAGGTCATGTGAATCATCCCTAGAATGTTATTAATATGAAAATCCTACCGAGAAATGAGAGCGGTGTCTTTAGACAGATTGTCCATTTTGTCCGTTTACTATAAAACGCTTTCATTTTAACATGGATAGTAAGAAGAAGATTTCAAATATATCACAATATATTAAAGGAATTGAGGGAGAATCACAATGAAAAAGATTATAAACAAACCAGAAACATTAGTAATGGAAATGTGCAACGGAATGGTGATGGCTCATCCAGAGCTTGAGCTTTTGAAAAAATATAAAGTCATTAAGAAGAAAGAAATGAACGAAAATAAAGTAACATTAATTAGTGGCGGCGGTAGTGGTCATGAGCCAGCGCATGCAGGACTAGTTGGAAAAGGAATGTTAGATGCGGCAGTGTGCGGAGATGTGTTTGCTTCGCCTTCACAAATTCAGGTGTATCAAGCGATTAAAGAGACAGCTAGTAAAAAAGGAACGTTATTAATTATTAAAAATTACAGCGGCGATATTATGAATTTCAAAAACGGAGCGCATTTAGCAACGGAAGATGGAATTGAAGTCGACTACGTAAAAGTGGACGATGATATTGCGGTAGAAGATAGTCTATATACAGTAGGACGACGCGGCGTTGCGGGCGTTATTTTAGTCCATAAAATTGCCGGTGCAGCAGCGGAAGCAGGTATGGATTTAGGAGCGGTGAAAGCTGTCGCAGAAAAAGCAGCTGCTAACGTGCGCACAATCGGTTTAGCGTTAACTTCTTGTACAGTTCCAGCGAGCGGATCACCTACTTTCACACTTGCGGAAGATGAAATGGAATACGGCGTAGGTATTCACGGTGAACCAGGAATTAAACGTGAAAAAATGTTGTCAGCAGATGAATTAGCGAACCGTATGGCAAACGATCTTGTAAAAGATTTAGGAGTAAAAGATGGTGAAGAAATTGCGCTTTTAGTTAACGGTTTTGGCGGAACACCACTGCAAGAACTTTACTTATTTAACAACGCAGTTACGAGAGAATTAGCTGCTAGAAACATTAAAATTAATAGAGTATTTGTCGGAAACTATATGACGAGTATCGATATGGCTGGTATGTCTTTAACAGTAATGAAACTAGACGATGAGTTAAAAACATTACTATCTAAAGAATGTAATACACCAGCGTTTAAAGTAGATGGACCAGTTGAAAGTGTAGAGTACGTGAATGTTCTTGAAGAGACAGAAGAGAAGGAAGTTTCCTTTGAAATAGAAACGGCGGAAGAGCACGCTGTTATTAAGGATAATGTTATTACATTAAACAACATGATTTATCTCGTTGATAAAATGAGCGACGTTATTATTAAAAATGAAGTACCGTTCTGTGAGTTAGACACGCACGCTGGTGATGGCGACTTCGGAATGAGTGTGGCAAAAGGATTTAAGCAATTAAAACGTGAGTGGCATTCTATCGTAGACCAAGAGAACGTAACAATCGGATCATTCCTTGACGGTTGTTCCATGATTATTATGGAACATTGCGGCGGCGCATCTGGTCCAATTTGGGGCGGGGCATTCCGCGCAGCTAGTAAAGCAGCTGGCGAAAAACGTGAGCTAACAGTGAAAGAATTCGGTGAAATGTTACAAGCGGCACTGCAAGGTATACAATCTATCGGTGAAAGATCATTCGGTAGAGGAGCAGTAGTTGGTGATAAAACACTTGTTGATGCACTTGCTCCATGTGTAGACTCTTGGTTAGCTAGCGCTTCAAACGAAGAAGACATGAAAACTGCCTTTGAAAAAGGTGCAGAAGCAGCGGTTAAAGGAGCAGAGTACACGAAAGAAATCGTAGCTCGCATGGGCCGCGCCGGTACAGTTGGTGAAAGAAGTTTAGGCTACCCAGATGCAGGTGCACATGCACTTGGAGTTATCTTTACGGAGATTGCGGGTAGTTTGAAATAGGAATTGGAAAGTCCCCTCTGCCTTGTGGTGGAGGGGATCTTTAATTATAAACATCATTCTTCCAGTGAAAAAATTTATTTGTTAGCCAATCTGGAAGCTGCTTCTTCAACTTCTTTATATGCATTTTGTAATACTTCAGTTGGATCTAGTACTGCTGTTCCTTGTGCACGAACTATTTGATAATCTTCAATACCTAGGAAATTAAACATTGCTTTTAAATATTTATGAGAGTATTCCACTTCTGTATACCAATCATCATTTGTATAGATTCCTCCACTTGCTTGTATAACAAGCATTCTTCTTCCATCTTTAAGTAATCCCACTGATCCAGTTTCAGTATATTTAAATGTTTCACGTGCAATCATAATATTGTCCATGTAATCTTTTAACTTTGATGGAATATTAAAGTTGTGCAAAGGTAATACGATAACATACGTATTTGCACTTTTAAATTGTTGTAAAATTTCGGACATACGCTCTGTTACTTTTTGTTCTTCATCAGTTAACTTCTGTCCATTTCCTTGCTTTTCCCATGCGCTTAAAACAGTTTTATCTATCATTGGTACTACATCATCGTATAAATTAATCTGTTCAATCGTTTCATTATTAGGAATTAATTCTTTATAAGATACTAAAAAGTGGTTAAGAACCTTAATGCTGACTGATGATGTATCATCCACTTTCGGATGTGCGTTTATGATAAGTGTTTTGTTCATTTGTATTTCCCCTTTTTAAAAGTTTTTACGTTTTAATTGCCGACTAAGTTAATCGTCGATTAAATTAGTCTTTAATATAAGCTCTGAAATTATTTTTGTCAAATGAAATACATACTATTCTAAAAGAGCCTTTTTTTATTTGACTAAAATTCTAAATGGTCCTAAGATACAATTTGATAACCCTTAAAATAAAAAGCAGGTGATTTGTATATGCAATATAGTGTTGGGGTTGAATATGCCTTGCATTGCCTAGTTTATTTAATTAATACTCCTTCCAAGGAAAGTGTTGGAATAAAAGATTTGGCAGAGTTTCAAGGACTTTCTGAAACATTTCTTTCAAAAGTTTTCGGTAAATTATCTAAAGCTGACATTGTGAATTCTGTCCCAGGTGTAAAGGGAGGATATAGGTTAGCTAAGTCTCCAGAAGATATCTCTTTTTGGGATGTAATAGAAGCCGTCGAAGGCCCAAAACCTATTTTTCAATGTAAAAATATTGTACAGAATGGCCTACTATATCGAGACGACGCTTGTAATTCTTGTGACCCTAGCAATTCTTCTTGTACAATTAACTTAGTAATGCTTGAAGCAGAAGAACACATGCGTGAGTTTCTTCGTAAAAAGACTCTTGCATGGTTAGATAAAGAACTTGATATTGTTTTACCTGAAAAGATAAGGGTAGATACTCGTGAATACTTCAAACAAAAAAACTCTAACTAAATCGCCATGACGAATTAGTTAGAGTTTTTTTGTTTTTTGACAATATCGATCAACTTTTATTTGTCTAGTTTAAAGTCTATTTCCATTGCCAATTTGATTTCTTCACATATGTACCACATATCAGTAATTTGTCTCTATCAAAATGAACGTTTTTTGCATCTAATATATTGTAAGTATATTTTATTTTGAAAGGATGTGATTATATGGCTCATAAATCTACGGGAGTGTTTCGAGTTCCAGTTTCTGAAAATGGGATTATTCCAACTGCTCTCAACATTATGTTAAACAATGATTCACGCTGCCATACTAGTAATGTAACGGTAACTGTTAAGAGAAGTCCAAACACTTCTTTCCCAACTCAAAATGAATTAGTTGAAATCTCTCGTACTTTTGTTTCTTTAGAACCAAACAGAACAACTAAGATTGTGTTATTTACTCCAGAATTCCAAATAGAAGATTTTCTTGATGTTATTATTAGTGGAAATAAAGATGATGTTAAGGATGTTCTTGTATATTCTTTCTTAGCAGATTCAGCAGGTCACAATCTGCCATCTACTGTTTTTAGAAATGCAGAATACACTTTTGCTTGCTGACACCGTGATGATGTATTCTTTACTGTCATATATTTGAAGGGAAATGTTAAATAGGAGTTGATTTAACTTTTATTTGGGTTTTCCAAAGGAGTCTGCTTTAGCTAAATAAACAAGGAACCGACTAATAGGTTCCTTGTTTATTTGCATTTAACATGCAATTTCGTGTCTGTTATTCCGAAAACAACTTTACAGAGGAACGGATTTTTCCTAGTGAAGCAGCACCTATAGATGAAAGTACCCAATATTCCAATTGTAAAGGTAAGCGAAATGCTTGAATGTTGCCATCATTAATAACCATCTTCATAATATGTAGTTAGTATTATTTTATTCTTCAAATATCTCCGGCTTCTCCACTCTAAATGATTTCACCTCACCACATTCTAAACAAAATGTAGTTAATAGCTTGGAACGTTTCCCCGCTGAAAAGAGCCTACTAGAATCATCTTCACAAACATATGCATGATAAGCAAAGCCAACTCTGCCTTCTTTAAATGTAGTAGAACCACAATTCTCGCATCGTTTATTTTTCATGCTACTAACACCTCATTTGCTGTGTTTTTAAGATAGAAGTAAAGCAACTTGGTTATACATGATGTTTTCGACATGATACAACATAGCCCTTTATATATTCGTAAGTAAAACAACATAATAATCCTATAATTCTCTATAACAATATGATTTCATATATCATTTAATGTTTATCGGAAAAATAAGTATTAAAGGATTGATTTTTATTATTCTGATGATTATAATAAATGGAAATCAAACAATTCTTATGCTGAGAAGTGGAGGGACGGGCCCTATGAAACTTCGGCAACCTCGTTTTAGACGAAAGGTGCCAAATCCTGCAGGTGAAAAAACACCTGAAAGATAAGAGCGGTTCACTTAGTCAAGAAGGCTACTCTTATTTCGATAAGAGTAGCTTTTTTTATGGCTAAAAGATAAAGGGGGAATAGGTAGTGGAGTATGGTTTTTGGTTACCGATTTTTGGGGGATGGCTTCGAAATGTAGATGATGAATCTATGCCGCCTACGTTTGAGTATGCAAAACAAACAGCGCAAGCGGCAGAACAATTAGGTTTTTCAACAACGCTTATTGCAGAATTAAACTTAAATGATATAAAAGGTGTGTCAGCACCAAGTTTAGAAGCGTGGACAACTGCGGCAGCACTTGCAGCAGTGACGGATAGATTAGAGATTATGACAGCTGTCAGACCTGGATTCCACAATCCAGCTGTTACAGCGAAAATGGCAGCAAATATCGATCAATTAAGTAATGGCCGTTTTACATTGAATGTAGTTTCAGCATGGTGGGAAGAAGAAGCGAGACAGTACGGCGGAGTATTTACCGCACATGATGAAAGGTATGATCGCACAGAAGAATTTGTAACAGTTTTGAAGGGCCTTTGGAAAGAAGAAGAGTTTTCTTATAAGGGGAACTTTTATGAGCTGCATCATACGCATTTAAGTCCAAAACCTGTGCAGAAACAAGGCATTAAGCTTTATGCAGGTGGTGAGAGTGAGCGAGGAAAAGAGGTCATTGTAAATTACGCGGATGCATATGTAATGCATGGTGGAACAGTGGAAGAAGTATCTGTGAAAATAGAAGATATGAAGAATCGTAGAAAGAAAGTTACAGAGGAGCCATTGCAGTCATTCGGGCTCGCGGCTTACGTTATTTGTCGTGATACAGAAGAAGAGGCATTAGAGGAATGGAGACGCATAACGGATGTGAAAGATGATGCGTTAGGTTACGCGGGTTACCAAGATTTTGTGAGTAAATCGCAGTTGGAACAGCAAGTGAAGCTCAATGATTATTCCGTATCGAATCGCGGGTTACGTCCTAATTTAATCGGAACACCAGAACAAATTGCAGAAAGAATACTTGCTTTTGAAAAAGTGGGTGTTACGTTATTACTTTTACAATTTTCACCACAGCTTGAAGAGATGAAACGATTTTCTGAAAAAGTGATGCCATTAGTTGAAGCAAAAAGAAAGGAATTGATTACAAATGAGTAAAGTTTACATATTACATGAAAATAAGGAATGGACGAATCATTTAGTGAAAAGGTTGGAAGAACTGGAGTTACCGTATGAGGAATGGCTTTTAAATGAAGGAACACTTTCGTTAGAACAAGAACCTCCAAAAGGTGTTTTTTATAGTCGCATGAGTGCCTCTTCACATACGAGAGGGCATCGATATGCACCTGAGCTGACTGAAGGGGTTCTTGCTTGGCTAGAGGGATACGGGCGCACAGTATTTAACGGGTCTCGTGCGTTACGCCTTGAAGTAAGTAAATTGAATCAATATGCAGCATTAAGAAAATTTGGGATACAAGTGCCGAAAACAATTGGTGCTGTTGGCCGTGATCATATAGTAAAAGCAGCAAGGGAGTTAGGGGAAGTACCGTTCATTACAAAGCATAACCGTGCAGGGAAAGGCCTTGGTGTTCAACTCTTTCATTCCATAGATGCTTTAGAACAATATTTGGATAGTCCGGCGTTTGAAGAGCCTATTGATGAAATTACTTTAATCCAGCAATATATTGAAGCGCCAGAACCATATATTACACGTTGTGAATTTGTAGGCGGTCAGTTTGTATATGCAGTTAAAGTAGATACATCAGAGGGATTTGAGCTTTGTCCAGCAGATGCTTGCTCGATTCAAGATGCTTTCTGCCCAGTAGGAGAAGAGAATAAGAAAGAAACGTCAACAAAATTTGAAATTATATCGGACTTCCACGAGCCAATTATTGAACAATACAAAGAGTTCTTGAAAGAAAATGAAATTACCGTTGCTGGTATTGAATTTATTCGCAGTGCGGATGGAACAATTTATACGTATGATATTAATACAAACACAAACTATAATTCTGACGCAGAGTCTGTAGCGAATCAATTTGGTATGCTTGAACTTGCTACATTCCTTGGAAGAGAATTAGAGAAACAAGTAGAGTCAGTTAAATAATCTATAAGTTTCTAGTGAAAGCCTTTGTTAAAGTAATCGTTGGCGTATGACCAAGTTTAGGATATCCAGATGCAGATGTGCATGCGTTTGAAGTAATCTTTGCGGAGTTTGTGAATAGTTTGAAATAGGAGTAAGAAGGATCCCCTCTAGCTTAAGCTAGAGGGGATCTTCTTATTCCTATATATATTCCAATAATTATTTCTATTGTATTAAGAATAATGGCATCTACATCAAAAGAACGGCTTATAAAAGGATTTACCCAACGTAACATATAAATGTATCGTAAAAGTGAGTAAAGCCTATATTTTGTTTTTAGATAGATATAATTCGAGGGTATTCCGATGATATTTCCTCTAATAGAACTGTATGATAAGCTATATATAACTGTATATTGTGAGGGAGGGAGGGTGCAATCCTTTCTCTGATTTTGTATAAGAAAAAAATTATCTGAGCTTTAATGGAAATGGAGAATATATTATATGATTTTAGGGATTTCATATTTTGATATTTTTTGTATTGTAGTGATTGTCTCGTTTTTCTTGATTTTTTGGAGATTGAACGTATGGTATAACAAAAAACATAATGTTCCTAAGGTTTTTCAATGGTTTCCTAGAAAATGGGGTAAAAGAAAAGTTTCAGAGCATTTATCACAATTAAATGAAAAGCTAGCGGCTGAAGGTAAAGGTATTTGGGTTACAATCTATGCTATAGATTTATACATTGTAACTATTCCTTGTACAGTCAAAAAATATAAATCTTAATAAATACATTTAAAGAAAGACCTTTTAATTAAAATAAAAGGTCTTTTCTTTTTATAAATTTTAGAAGTAATTTGTTGAGTCCATGTGTTTATGTGGAGAAAGTTACTTGAGTTTGATGAGATAGAGGCAGATTGTAGTCAAGTGAACCGTGTAATAAACAGTTTAGGGCGAGGCCTTAGTAAAGGGTAAAAACCAACGGGAAAGATCTTGATTTTTTGTGATGAATACTTATTCATGGTTGGTTAACGTAACGTCCTATTATCAGGAGCAAGAAAAAGGCGAATTCCTACTTTCAAAAGGGATTCACCTTTTTATAAACTCCTATCCTGGCATGGGTTTAAGGTTCTTGTTTGCTACTGAATGAGTCGAAAAAATTTATAAAATCTTGCATACTCTTAGCGTGGTTATTTTCCAAAATACTGGCGGTACCCCATCACCATCAAGCTAAGGGTATCAAGAGGGTATATGCGAGTGTATTTTTTTGAAATTTCTACGACTACACTAAAAATGTGCATAACAAATAAAACTACCAAAAAGGTGTTTTGAAAAATATTATGCGACTTTGAAACTCTTTAACAACGTACATTCATACATAACGCCGAGGATATCAAAGACTGTTTGCTTTTCGTAACGGTGAGATTTCCGTCCGTTTTTCTCTAAAAGGTTGAACAGACGTAGGAAAATCTTTGATAATTCTTGGGTGCTCTTTTGTAATCCTTGGTAGAACAATAGATAATAATTCATTATCATATAAATGGAATGGAAGGATGAAAAATATGACATGTAAAATGACGAAAACAGAACTGCTTGAGCTTGTAAAAAAAATTTATGATCTTGATTTACCTGAAGATGAACACAGTAACTATGTTCATCAATTTAATAACTCTGGTGTACCTCATCCTGCTCCAAGTGATTTAATTTTTTGGAATGATGAAGAATTGAATCCCGAAGAAGTAGTAGAAATAGCATGGAATTACAAAGAAGAAAAAAAGTAGAATAATATGTATTGAACTCCTATCCCAATCTTTTTTTACATGTTAAGTAATATCGATCATCGAGAAAAAATAAAAGGGGCTTTTTTATGAGAGGATAGACTTTCATATTTCATCATTACCAATAATGAAGTGTTATTTTTTATATAGAAATGAATAAGAAACAGAAAAAGTTTTAAGTTTAAAGAGCTGAAACGGTGAAATTGTATTGAGAAATTTTTTGAAACAATAATATTCAGAAAATTAAATGTTTTATCAGCTGATTTTTGTTATTATGTTAGTAATCTATAGACAAAGGAGAAGGGGCTATATGAGTGTACACGTAATAAAAAAGGAAGAAATCACTTTACTTTTACATGAGTGGTATCGAGAAATTCGTTCACAGAATTTCGTTAAGGCAAAGGAATTAAAACAAAGTATTGATACAAAAGTTAATAGTATGGAAGAAGATCAAAAGAATACAGAGTTTTATTCACTTTTAGATTTTAGATTTAAAATGTTGAGTGCAGAGTTTTATCCCCATCAATCTGACATATCTAAGAATGATCTAAGAAAAATGAAGTTAGATGAAGCGCCATCAGATGAATCTTTATTATATTATTACCATTTCTTTAAGGCTTCTCATGCTACGGTAAACGGTGATTTTAAAGTGGCTGAAAAGCATTATGGAATAGCAGAATCTTTGTTGGAAAATATTCAGGATCCAATCGAAAAAGCAGAATTTAACTTTAAGCTATCTAGCTACTATTATCATGTTTGCCAGCCTATTTTAGTTATTCAATATGCAACTAGAGCAAGAAATATATTTGAAGGGCTGTACGGGTATAGTAGGAAGGTCGCAGCATGTGACAATGTTCTGGGGTTAGCATGTGTAAAGCTAAATGAATTTGAGCAGGCAGAAGTTTATTTTATGTCGTCTCTGGATATTTTGAAAAAGCAGAATGAAGAAGAGCTAATGTTACGAGTTCGACATAGTTTAGGAGTTATGTATGCAGAGCAAAACCTATCTGATTTAGCACTTCGTTATTTATCAGAAGTATCACAAAAAATCCCGAATCACTTTAGAGCGATTTTTTTGGAAGCTAGAGAGAATTTAAAGTTAGGAAAAACAAAGCTTGCAGCCTCTTTAATTGAAAAAGGATTAGTAATCTGTAATGAACTAGAACAAAAAGAATATGAACATCATTTTACCATTCTAAAGGGAATGAATGAGAATGTTTCTGCTGAAGAATTAGAGTTAGCTATTTCTAAAGGAATTTCTTTCTTTAATGAAGTAGGTTTATGGCAATATGTCCAGGAATATGCTGAAAAGTTAGCGGTTAAATATCATGAAGAAGGAAATTCAATAAAATCTAGTGAATACTTCTATTTAGGATATAAAGAAAAAGAAAAAGGTTTTCAGAAAGGGGCTTTAAAATGAAAAGAATCATAAGCAGCTCAATTGGATTAATAATTACAGTCATACTATTAAATGGAGTAAATGTTTCAACGGAACAATCAAAGGTTAATACAACAAGCGTTATACAATATACGCATGGAGAGCCGTGGGGCTGATGGAATATTGAAGTATAAAGAGTTGTTGGATTAAGGGATTATTACTGAAGAAGAGTTATCAGTGAAGAAAAAGTAATTATTAGGTATATAGATGAAACGCTCAAATGAGCGTTTTTTATTTTATAATCAGATGATTTATTTTCATATATATCCTGGTAAAATTTATTCCTTTCCCTAAAAGAAAAGACACCTAAAGGTGCCTTCCTCGGACTTGCCTCTTCTTAATTTTATTGTGTTATTATATAAGAAAAGAAGACACCGATTAAGATGTCTTCTTTTACTTGTACACTTGGTGTTAAGAAGGTATTATATTGCTTAAAAACCATAAAAATATATAACAATCATCGAGTAAGCTTATTATAGCATCAAAAAATAAGGTTTTTATATGAAATATTGCATATATATAGATTCATTTATATTTAATCTATATAGTTAAATTGTCTGTTATTTGTTTTAATTCATTTACTTATTTTATTTTTGAGCGCTCCAGCAATGGAGCCTTTTTTTATGCAATAAAACATTTTCTTTGCGTTATTTAGTTGATCTATATTAACTTTACCTTCTTAAATTATATCTATATTTTATTAAAACATTATATAGTTAACCAGTTTGTTCTAATAAGCTAGTGAATTAATAATTTTAATGTTATTTGTAGGATGGTTTTAGATGCAAAAAATAACAGAAATGAGAAAAGATATTAGTAATATATATGCGTCTTAATGTAAAATATATATTGCATCTAACCTGAAAATAACATAATATATAGAATATAAGATTTATGGTATAAAGTTTATTTTTACAAATGAGGTGTATTTAATGTCTGTAAGTAAAATGAAAATTGCAAGAGTAGAAAAAGGTCTGACCCAACAAGAGCTAGCCGATATTGTAAACGTTACACGACAAACCATTAGTCTTATTGAAAGTAATAAACATAACCCTTCTTTAAAACTTTGTATTCATATAGCTAAAATATTAAATAAAATCTTAGATAAATTATTTTGAGAGGAACTTTAAAATGGAAAAACTAAAAAAATGGTTTTCACTCAGTACGCACTCAGATGAAAGAATTCAACAAATCGAAATGAAAATTTGGGCTCAATCTGGAATTGTTGTCCTACTTATAGCTTTTGTTGATGTTATAATAAGAGGAGCATATCTACACCGTCCATTTCTAGAATGGGCTGCCTTATTAGCCATTATAATTTTTTATATGATATTCTTTTTTATTAAATCTATTCTGACTGGTGTTTATGAAACAGATATTAATAATAAAGAACAATTAAATGGAAAATTAAAAGAAAAAATGAGTAATACCTTTATTTTTTGTTTTGTCGCAATAGGTGCTACCACATACAAATATAACTTACCTGAAGATTTCGTTGGATGGTTATCAGTAATAGCGAGGTTCATTATACTTTTCGCCGTCCTATTTGGTGTTCAATATCTTATTACAGTATTAGCATGGAAGAAATCCAATAAAATTTAATAAGTATAGACAAAGAAGCTTATCTTTTAGCAATTAATGATAAGCTTTTTATTATTTTTTCATCTTTTTTCATTTCGGGGGTACAATGAATTTCTTAACTTGATGGTGATGTGGCGGTACTCCATTTATAGGTTATGAGGAATGGTGTTTTTTTATACTATTATCTATTCTTGGATTTTATAAATAGCATCTATATGAACTTATTTTTTATTAAAAATAATAGAGTTTTTCAAAAAAGATATTTCCTTTGTGGGAAAAAGTGGCCCAAAATTCTTTTAGTTAAAAGCTCATGTCTGAAATCGATTCATATTTGAGGTATGACGAATGCGAAAAATGAAAAAAACAAATCCAATCGTGATAAAAGTTTGGAACCAGATAATGAATAAGGCACATAAAGAAAAGGTACCTATATATAGTATAGGTACCTTTTCTAATAGTTTTTTAGCAGAAACAACTGCATCCGATAATGATTAATAGAATAAATAATACAACTAATAAAGCAAATCCTCCAGCGAAACCGCAGCCCTCGCCGCAACTACCACCATATCCCATAACAATAGTGCCTCCTTTAGATAAGAGGGTAAAACTAGGGTTCATTCCATGGATCTTAATGGGTTCACTTTACTTTATGTTTTAAAGAATGAATGGAGCAGGTCCTTTTGAAAATAAAGAAAAGACGCCATTAGGCGCCTTCCTGTTAGGTAGATAAGACTTTAGTTTTCCAATCTAAAGAAATTTTGTATCAGTTCTTTGTGAGTATATCATAATATCTGATTGATTTATTATGCATTGTTACATAATTTTCTAACTCCTCTATTTTTCATTTGATAAAATAAAATCCTAATATTACCAAAAATTAAATAAATATTTCTACATATTCAAGATATTTACATAAATTACAAAAGTGATACATTTAAGTTGTAAGTTATAAAAACTATTAAAGGGGGATTTATTATGTTCAAGAAATTAGTAGTAGGACTATTGGCAACTGGTATTGTATTAACAGGAGGAATTGGGGCAGCTTCAGCTGATACGCAAAAAGCTGTGAGCTCTCCGAAGCAAGCAACATGCTCAATTCCTTATGAGTATTCTAATGGTAAATTCAAAAGAACTCTTTATTACTCAAATGGAGTATATGCTAATAGTTTTACTGAAAATGTTTGTGGCGGGACGATTACGTGGTATTTAAAACATGTTCAAAATGGAGTTGCTTTTTACGAAGGTAATTTAAAATAGTAGATTCTTTGAACCTCATTTATTGAGGTTCTTTTAGTTTTTAAACTGATTCTCCACAAAAAAAGACACCTAAAGGTGCCTTCCTTCGACTTTTGTAAGTAACTTTTACGAAATTATGATTGTTTTTTATTTTGTATTTCAATCAGTTCATCTGGTAGCATTTTTGTATAATATTCTTTTTCTGTTAGTTCAAATATAAATAATGCTTTTTTCCAGTTATAAACAACCTCTTCTACATTATGTTGTTTAATCTTTAATAAATATTGACCTTTTAAATAGAATAGTTCACCTAATAGGTATAAAGTATTTAAATTAATTGCTAATTTTATACCCTTATCAAGGTATTTTATTGCCTCTTCATGTTGATATATGGAGTCTAAACATTTTGCTAAATTTAACATGATTTTTAATTTAATTTCTTTATCTCTAGGAAAATCTAACTTATTAAAATTAGTTAAACATCTTTTTAATATATTAATACCTTTTTCATAATTTTTATTTTCTGCATAAAATATAGCCATTGTTTGCATAATATCTATTTCTCTTTCTGATAAAAAATCAGAATTAGTTAAAGTCAGTTTTAATGCATTATTTAAAAGATCTAAAGCAGTTTTTATTGATCTATCCACCATAAATATAGCAATTGCTTCGTGCCATATTAGAAACTGTTTCTCTTCTTTTGTTTGAAAATTATTTAAGTTTTTTTCTTTTTTTACTATTTCATAAAGTTCTTTATATTGTTTTTGCTTTAAGCAGTCTTTTATTACGTATTTTACGTTTTCTACATATTTTAATCTTTTGTTTTGAGTTAGTGCAAATATATTATTTGGATCAATACCAAGTCTTTCTGATAATTGATATAACAATATACTAGATGGATAAATCATACCTTTTTCAATCTTGCTAATTTGACTTTGTGAACATATTCCATGACATAATTCGGATTGTGATATATTTTTTTTTATTCTAAGTTCTTTAATGATAATACCCAAATCGTTAAATTCCATTTTTCCACCTACTATCTAGCACTTTATTTGTAAAGAAATATTCCTTTACCTTAATGTAATGTAAAAATAATGTAGTTGCAATTATTGTTTGTTGTAAAGGGCTTACCGTTTTCATAAGGTGGTGAGGATTTTAATATGTACAAAAAAGACACCCAAAGGTGCCTTCCTGCGACTTGAACCATCTTAATTTTAATAATATGTATTGGACTCCCATCCAACTATTATTTTATCATGTTAAATACATAAATTCATTGAGAAAAAGATATAGCTCATTATTCATTCTGTCAAAAGGATTTATCCCACGTAACGTATGAATGTTCCATAAATGTATCAAAAAAATGAACAAATCGTGATTGGAATAAAAAAGGGTTCTTACTATTACGTAAGAACCCATAAACAAAAAAGTCGTATGTGCCTCAATATTAGAATTACATAAAAACGCTATTTTAATAAAAGCGACATTGAAAGTTAGCAAGCAATACTTAAAAGAGTAAAAGCGGCAAATGCGTAAACTAATAAGCTACTAGTAGCAAGGAATTTTATAATTTCATTTGTAGAAATAATAGTTAAACATAATGCTATAGATGCACCTATAAAGAATTGGTACTTCGTATGTATATTTGTAAGATTAATTATTACGAGTACAGTTAAGAAAAGTGAAATGAAGTTAAAATATCTTTTCATTGTCATATTTCCTTTCAATGTTTGATCTGTATTTATTATACCAGCTTGTACCAGTAATAACATACTTTGTAATGAGGCTTAATAGAAATCTTATGTTGCCATAAATAAAAAGGCGGTTGTTTCCGCAACCACCTTTCAGTGAAACAAAGCAATTTTTTAGAAATAAAATATGGATGATTCCTGAAAATGTTATAGGATATAATTCAATTTTTATAATTCAAGTGACGGGTTTAATTTATCCCGCTATTTGCGGGCAGTAAGACCTCCACCTTAACATTCAACGGAAGCAAAGAAGTTAGGTAGGGGGCGGGCTGCCCGTAAAAGCCCTATTGGTGAGGACTGATAATCATTGGGGGATGAACAAAACCCTCAATGATTAAAGTTTCACTTTATAAGAAAGGAATGACTACATTATATGAAAACTTGTCTAATAAGGTTACATATAAAAGAGCAGCTAGCAATGGCTAACTGCTCAATACAAGGAGATACAGAGAAAACTAAATGAATGTTGGCATACAGCCTATCAACATTATGGACATAATATTGAGTTTTATTCGAAGGAATTCATGTTTTATAAATTAGATTATGATAGTCGGTATTCTTTTATTAAGTAGCCAACAGCACTGATTACTATAAGAATGAAAAGAATAAGTTCTAGTGTAACTGGCAGTTGATCTACCCTAAATGCATCAATTTGTTACATTATGATTATAAGATGTTTTTTTATAGTTAGTGGTGAAAAATTTAATAAAACTACCTCTATATGAAAAAAGGTTCTGTTGTCTCCAACAGAACCTCTTCTAAAATGGCAAAGAGTAACTCTTACCTTACTCTTTGATAATAATAGTACAGGAATGTTAATAGAAATCCATCGATCCTTATATTGAGAAATAAAGAAGAATTATTTTAAAGAATTTCAATATAAAATTAGAGATTACCATGAGGGGAGTTATAACGAGTTACTACCTATCCATATTCATAAATAAAACAACATAATATTAACACGGAAAAATATATTAATATGAATTTTTGCATATTTTAAAATTCAATATATCCCTCAAAACCTTTTAATTGTATAATATATTTTGTCATATTTTTAGATTTTTCGACAAAATATAAAATAGAGAACGTATTGGGAGAAGGAATTATGTACACAAAACTATTAAAATCAATTACATCATTATCACTTATTGGTGGTGCTTTATTGTATACAAACGGCAGTGATGTGAAGGCTGCTGAGGCGGGTATTTTTTCTGATGTGCCTACATCGCATTGGTCGTATCCAGCGATTAAAGATTTAGCGAGTAAAAACATTATTTCTGGCTATGGAGATGGAAAGTTTGGTTTTGGTGATGTTGTGACGAGAGAACAAGTTGCGTTGCGAGATACAGGGGATGCGGCATTATTAGCAGCATTTAAAGATGAAGTGCAAAAGCGTATTAATGCGTACGAAACGAATATTACACTTCCATATAAAACGAAAAATGGTAATCAGGAAGAAGTAATGAAGACACTTTTCAACGCCTATAAAGAAGTCGCAAGTAAAAATGAGTATACAAATTATAATAGATCGAATGTTTCATATGGAATTTCTGGATCACCTGGAAATTATACGTTTACGTTAAAGATTACATATCGTGAAACGAAAGAACAAACGGAATATGTAATGAAGCAAGCAAAGGCAATTGTTTCTTCTATTACGCAAGTTGGAATGGATGATCACGAAAAAGTGAAGGCGATTCATGATTATGTCGTAAAGCATATTTCTTACGATACGTCTTATAAAGCTTACACAGCATATGAAGCACTCGTAAATCGTTCTGCAGTTTGCCAAGGTTATGCACTATTAACCTATCAATTATTAAAAGAAGCTGGAATTGAGAATCATTTTGTAGTAGGAACTGGGGACGGTCAGCCTCATGCTTGGAATTTAGTGAAAATCGAAAACAAATGGTATCACCTTGATACAACATTCGATGATCCAGTGCCAGATGAACAAGGCCGCGTTACGTATTCCTATTTCAACTTATCAGATGAGCAAATCGCAAGAAATCATGAGTGGAACAGAAGTGACTATCCGCAAGCTACAACAAATTATTATAGTACATTAACAAATAAAATTGCGGCAGGTAGTACGAAAAACCCTGCATATCAGCAAATATTAAAAGATACAAAGTTAAATTATTTAGGAAATGAATACATTGCAAATAACTATAATGAATTCAAAAATAAAATGCAGAAACGTTATAACGAAAAGTCACCAAAGATTGAAATCCTTTATAAACAATCAATGGATGGCGCATTGCAAGATGTGAAAAAAGTAATTGGAGAAATCGGTTATCCGCAAGGGGCGAACCGTGTTTCTTATAAAGCTGAGCCGTATAATGCGAAAGAGGGATATTCTTTAGTGACGATTACGTTTATGTAAAAAAGCAACCTAGATTCCATGTTGGATCTAGGTTGCTTTTTTTTAACTTAATTTGACATATACAGTTCAACTGTATAAAATTAAACTATACAGTTGAACTATATAGTTTAGCTATATATTTATCGTTACATTGGAGGTCTTTATGAATAGAGATAAAAATTTACCATTAACGGAAACAACATATTACGTTCTTTTAGCTTTATTAGAGCCAGCTCATGGATATTTAATTATGCAAAAGGTGGAGGAACTGAGTAATCATCAAGTAAAAATCGCAGCGGGTACATTGTATGGTGCGGTTGAAAATTTATTAAAACAAGGGTTAATAGAATCGGTGAAAAGTGAAGATAAACGAAGAAAAGTGTATGTCATTACGGAACGTGGGAAAGAAGTATTGCACTTAGACTTTATGAGAATGCAACACATTATTGAGGTTACAAAGAGTTTATTACACGTATAGTTAGGGGGAAACAATGATGTGGAGATTGAAATTCTTTTTAGACTTTGAGAAAGAGGAAAAATGGTTAGAAGAGATGGCTTGGAAAGGCTATCAACTAGAAAGCAATACATTTGGTTATACATTTAGATATACAGAGCCGGAAGATGCGACAATTAAAATAGACCATAGAGTATTTAGTAGAAAAAGTGAATTTATTAATTACTGCACATTATTTGAAGATAGTGGCTGGGAGCATATAGCCGGTAATCGGTGGTCAGGTACGTACTATTTTAAAAAGATAAATGAAGAAAGTGAAGATGACATTTTTTCAGATCAAATGTCACGAGCAGGGAAATATAAACGTCTATCTAAAACATTTTTAGAATTAGCTATATGCTCTATTCCGATATTAATTCTATTTATGTTTAATGACACGATTCATTTAGGAGCACTTGCAAATCCAAAAGAACTATATTTTACGCCAGGACTATGGGATAAGCAAGGTATATCATTTCTATGGTCATTCTTATTTGAAACACCACTTGCACTGATGAGAGGCTTTGCATGTTTGTTTATCCCTGCTGCAATTGTTATGTATTTAGTTTGCTCGTATAAAGCAAATCGGTTGTATGAAGAGAGAAGATGATAGAAAGTATCTCCTTAAAGCTGGCGTTTTGAGGGGGCTTTTTTTATTTTCATCCGACAAAATATGACAATGTATAAATGACTTGTTTGCTACCATGAGGTGAGAAATCTTACATTTTTGCTGAAATAACTAGTACATACCGGAGGCATACAATATGAAACGAAAATTACTTACATCATTAGCATGCAGTACATTACTTGTGAGCATGGCTGCTTGTAGCACAAATGAGAAGACTGCAACTGAAGCAAAGCCTAAACAAGAAGAAAAAGTTCAAACTAATCAAAAGCAACAAAAAGATAGTTACGTAGTAAGTGAAGAGCAATTATCTAAAGCGGCACAGATGATTGGAGAAATTAAAAACGAGCAAACTATAAATGACATGATGATACATATGTCTCTCCAAAAACTCACATTCAATGGGAAGAATCTTCATGTTTCTGGTACCCGTGATGTAGGGCGATTTCAAATGACGAAAGCAAACATTCAGTACCTAAAAAACAACTTAAATGTTATCAATAATGATGAAAGAAAAAGATATGAATCTATTTTGAACAAATGGTACGGTGGAGATTTCGAATCTGCAGTTGAAGACTATAGTGAAATTCATTATTTACGCTCTGGAAAAAAGCAAAGTATGGAGGGAGCTAAACTAGCTAAAAAAACGAATAGTGATGAAAAAGAATTTATTCTCCATTTCTTTGGTCAAGAGGGGTTAGATGTTCATAATAAAGAGTGGAAACATGGAGGGTTATAGAAATAAAACTGAATTGCATACCAATAAGAAGTACAATGCTTTTACCCTGCAATATGGTATTTGCTTGGGAGTCCAATACATATTATTAAAATTAAGATGGTTCAAGTCAGAGAAAGGCACCTTAGGGTGTCTTTTTCTTTTTTCTAAATGACAGTTTTGGCTTAAAGAAGATAAATTTTCAATGGATGATTCCCATGAATATATAAATAAAGTTTATCCATATATTTGTAGAAAGGAGGGATTCAAATGAAGAGAGAGGATAATAAGGTTGGTCACTTTATATCTGAAAAAGGAAAAGAAGACTTTCAAATTGCCTACGATGAATCAATGGCACTTCTTCCAACACCTAACGATATGAAAGATATAGAAACTACATTTGGCACAATTCGTACGTATTACTTTACTAAAGAGGAAAATAAACATAAGGAACCAATACTCTTACTCCCTGGACGTGGTGCATCTACTCCAATGTGGGTACCGAATTTAGAAGGGTTAAGGGAGAAAAGGCCTGTTTACACAATCGATTTACTTGGTGAACCTGGAATGAGCGTGCAAACGAAGGTGATTGAAAACCAAAAACAACAAGCAGAATGGTTAGATGAAGTAATTGAAGGATTAGGTTTAAAAAAAGTGCATATCGTGGGTGTCTCTATTGGAGGTTGGACAGCCATGAATTTGGCCAGATATAACCCTAAGCATATTGCGACGGCTAGTTTATTGGACCCAGTCTTTGTATTTGCACAAATATCCATAAAGATGATTCTGGCATCTATTCCAGCTTCCGTTCCTATTGTACCTAAGTTTTTAAGAGAAAAGATGTTAAGCTATGTTTCTGGAGGAGCAGAAACAAATGATGATGAGCCGATCGCTAAGTTAATCGAGTCGGGCATGCGTAACTATAAATTGAAAACACCAGCGCCTGATTTATTTAGTAAAGAAGGCTTAAAAAATATCAATGTTCCAGTGCTTGCCTTAATGGCTGAAAAAAGTACAATGCACAATTCGGTAAAAGCAGTTGAAACTGGAAAAAAATACGTTAAAGATATAGATATAGTGAACTGGAAAAATGCATCTCACGCAATTAATGGTGAGTTCTCTAACGAAGTTAATGCTAGAATTCTTGATTTTATAGAGAAACATTCTACTGATAACTAGGTTGAAAGTGGAAAATATGTTGTAATGACAATTTTACTTCTTCTATTTTCATGAATATGTATAATTACATAAAAAATCAAGGGAAAAGAGAGTATACTTTCTTATTGTGTAATAAAGATAAGGCCCGCCTACGGAAATAGGCGGGCTTTTTTTACATATGAAGAAAAGACACTCACATGAGTGTCTTTCCGATAGTTTTTTAGCAGAAGCAAGCAGCTCCAACGATGATTAATAAAATAAACAATACAACTAATAAAGCAAATCCTCCAGCGAAGCCACAGCCGCCACAACTACCACCAAAGCCCATAATAGTTCCTCCTTTTAATAGGAGAGGAAAACCAAGAGTTCACTCATGTGTTTTAACGGATTCAATTTACTTTATGCTTTTACAAATGAATGGAGCAGGTCCTTTCCAAAATAGATTTATTCTTAGAAGGAGTTCAAGGGCAAAATAGGAGAATCTATATTATTCTTTAAGAGGGAATAAATGAAAAACAAAATATCCAAAAATACAGATGGAAATCCGCTTTTATACCTTTCATTAAAATAATACTAGCATTATATATTATAAGGAATACTTGTCCTTAATTGTAAATGAAAGGGGGGGGATTGATATGAGTTATGGCTATGGTCATCCTCCTGAAAAATGTCATAAACATCACAATGAAACTTTGTCAACGGGTGTATTACGTAGACATTCCGCTACGTTGTTTCTTACTGTGGAAGCTATGAATGTTGATCCAGATGATACTCATACAGTAACTGTTGAAATGTTTGATTGGTCATCGGGTTCTCCGGTATTGTTACCATTAGTAGACCCTTCAACACAAACATTGGCACCTAATCGATATGTTACTTTTCGTTCAGCAGCTCTTCCTTCAGGAGTTTTTGCTTATGAAGTAAGAATCATTCGTTCGAAAGATAGAGATGTTGTTACGAATGTTTTTGGTCTTAGTGCAATAGTATTTAACCCACAAGAAGGAAATAATGTTTTACAACATGATTTAGCAAAATTAGATCTTAAATAGATTTTATGAAAGTTTATTTATTGGACAATGTTAAAAAGAGTAGGATGTAATCCTACTCTTTTTAACATCAATTATATTAGAATTTTAAAAGAAATCCTTCATCATTTTCGCATCTCTAATGTTCACTGCTACACCTTCAACCTTATCTTTCTTCTTATCTTTAGCAATCGTAATTTGCTCTTTATTATCAACCCACACAAAAAACTCTTCTTTTGCGTCATCTTTATATGTAACGGTTATAGTAGAATGCGCAGACTCTGGCTTTTTCGATCTAGTGTAATTGCTTTAGGAGTTCCGCTTTGAACTGCTGAAACGATAGAGTATATCATTTCTTCGTTGTCTGTTTGAGATTTAGAAGTAGTGTTATCGGTTGTCCGAAGTATTTCGATATCTGTAATATTTGCGGAGTTTAATTGAAAGGTATTTTGTGTATGTTCTTGCTTAGCTTGTGGAGCGTTGTCTGTAGCTGAGGTACTTGCACAGCCTATTAAAGTGAAAGATAGAGCGGTTAGAGCGCATATAGATATGATTTTTTTCATAGTATCCCTCCTTATGATTAATTATAAAAATTTTCTGTTATTTAAGGTAGTTATTGTAAGTAGATTTATTCTACTAGTTTTAGGATAGAAAAAATTCATATAACTTTTTTCATATTTTATGTTTAACATTTCGAAAATGGGTGTACTACATATAATATAACAAATAATTCATTTTAAAGGAGGAAGTTAAAGATGGAAACGAAGTATAGTAAACCTTTTGTATATGAATTTATTACGGAGAAAGAGGTCATGAATGCGGCGAATGATCTAGTGAAGAAAGGGATAGACCAAAAAGATATTTACGTATTAACACATGAGAAAGAGAGGACAGATAGAATTGCAGACAATGCAGACGTGAATACAATTGGGATAAAAGAGGAAGGACTTGGGACAAGCATTATTAACGTCTTTCAAAACACGGGAGATCAGTTAAGAAATAAGATGCAAGAGTTAGGGCTTAATGAGGAAGAAGCGAACTTCTACGAAGAAAAGCTGGATGAAGGAAAAATCTTGTTATTCGTTAAGGATTTAGAAAGAGTCGGTGAATGGTTACAAGAAAGAAGATGCATGTATTCTATTTAAAGTTGTATCCTGTAAATCTATAAATCTATTACGAAAAGGAGATTGTAAATATGAGTGAGAACGGGCTAAAGGAACAAGTTAAAGGTAAAGTTGAAAAGAAAAAGGGCCAAGTAAAAGAAGGAATTGGTGAAGTTACAGAAGATAGAGAGTTGAAAAATGAAGGAAAGTGGGAGAAGACGAAAGGAACGATAAAAGAAAAAGTCGGAAAAGTGAAACAAAAGATAAGTGATGGGTTGGATAATAAAGAATAATACATGTTTATCAAGCTTTGGTTACATACCAAAGCTTGATAAATCCAATATAAAACGAATATAGGAGGTTTAATTGTGGGACTTATTATTACGTGTATTGTAGGTGGACTTATTGGTGCGTTAGCTGGAATGATTACAGGAAAAGACTTTCCTTTAGGTATAGTTGGTAATATTATTGCCGGATTAATCGGATCTTGGGTAGGTAGTGCGTTATTTGGTCATTGGGGTCCTGAATGGGGAGGCATCTTTATTCTTCCAGCTTTATTAGGTGCAATCGTCTTTATTTTAATCGTTACATTCTTTTCTAGAATGCTACGGAAAGCGTAAGTATTATAATGAATAGTAATCTTAAGTTTATTATATGTAGCTATAAAGTTAATAAACTGATAAATATACATAAAAAAGCATCCAATTAAAAGTTTGGATGCTTTTTTAATGTAATCTGCATAGGAATGAGTGGAGGATGAAGACCCCCCACTCATTAAAATTACACTTTCTATTATGTATTAAACCATCGTTACCTTTTCACAATTATTTATTTTTACGACCTGCCTTGGTTCTATATGAGATAAGTCATCGCTATTACCTATATCAACTACAATTGTATTCGTCAGTATGTTAATAATGGAACCAACTAATTTTGTAGCATGATCGTGTCGATAAGAAAATTGAACAAAATCTCCCCTTTTAAAGTTGTGCTCTTCCATAGATAGATCCCCCTAAAAATAATGTTTATACATTATACATACACAAAATTATAAGTTTTAAACATTTATTAGTACGATTTAAGTGTTAAGCTGAGAAAGGTGTAGAAAATTTATTTATAATGAAAATGAAAAAATATGTTTAAAACTAATTTTTATGGGTAATTAACATAGTAGTAGTTTGAGATAAGGGGGCGGAAATGATGAATTTGGAAATTCATATTTTGCAAAATGATGTAGGTTATACGGTACAACTTAATGGTGAGATTGATGCGTATACGGCATCAGATTTAAAAAATAAGATTATGCCTATTGCAAGCGAAAAAGAGGTTCATATTGTAGTAGATTTTACTGAGGTAGAGTATATGGATAGTACAGGCTTAGGCGTATTTATAGCTCTATTAAAAGCAATTAAGAAAAATGATGGAAAGCTAGAGTTTATTGGTGTATCTAAAAGGTTAAAAAGATTATTTGATATTACAGGGTTAACAGAAATATTAAATTTGAATTCCGATTTTGAAAAAGTAGAAAGAAGGTGACTAGGGATGATGGAGAGATTTGAAAAGATAGAAATGAAAATTCCTGCAAAAGCAGAATATGTGGCTATTATTCGTTTAACAATGGCTGGTGTTGCGAATCGAATGGGCTTTGCTTATGACGATATAGAAGATATGAAAATTGCTATTAGTGAAGCATGTACAAATATTGTACAACATGCATACAAAGAAGACGTTGGAGAAATTGCAATTGTCTTTGGGCTATATGAAGATCGATTAGAAATTATGGTTGCTGATAATGGGGTTAGCTTTGATTTTAGCACCTTAAAAAGGGAAGTTGGTCCGTATGATATTAGTAAACCAGTAGAACATTTGCCAGAAAATGGTTTAGGTTTATATTTAATCAATACGTTAATGGATGATATACAAATTATGCATGATGAGGGCATGACAGTTTTAATGACAAAATATATACAAAGAGAGCAGGTGGAGAATGATGGAAATCCAATCTCAACCTACAAATCTTGCTAAAGAAGACGTTATTAAACTAATTATAGACTTCCAACAAAACCAATGTGATGAAGCACAGGAAAGATTAGTGAATCACTATAAAAACCTCGTACATTCCATTGCATATCGTTATTCAAAAGGTGGGCCGATGCATGAGGATATTATACAAGTAGGAATGTTAGGGCTCTTAGGCGCAATAAGAAGGTATGATTACTCGATAGGGAATGCTTTTGAGCCGTTTGCAATACCTACGATAGTAGGCGAAATAAAGAAGTATTTACGTGATAAAACTTGGGGTATTCATGTTCCAAGGCGAATTAAAGATTTAGGCGGGAAAATTAAACTTGCGATAGAGGAGCTAACAGATCAACTGCAACGTTCACCGAAGATTATAGAGATTGCGGATCATTTAGAACTATCCGAAGAGGAAGTGCTAGAAATTATGGATGCGAAAAATAATTATCGAGTATCTTCCTTAGACGATGTAGTTGAAAATTCATCTGATGGCAGTTCGGTAGCGAGAATTGAATCTGTAGGTGAAGTAGAGCAAGGATATGAAGAGACAGAAAGGCGTCTCGTTTTAAAGGATATTTTTAACGTATTAAATGAGACGGAAAAGAGTGTTATTCATTATATATTTGAAGAGAATTTAAATCAAAAGGATACAGGGGAACGGTTAGGTATTTCACAAATGCATGTTTCTCGTATTAAAAGACAAGCGATAAGTAAATTGAAGCAAGCGGCGTTTTTAGATACATAAAAATTTAAAAGAATTATGTTTAAAACATGAGAAAAGGGGTAGTTATTAAGTATAGGAGGAGATATAAAAATGTCACACGATGTGAAAGAACTAATCGAAGGATTGAATGAAGATTTAGCAGGAGAATACTCGGCAATTATTATGTATAACCATAATGCTGCTACAGTTTCTGGTATATATAGACAAGTGTTAAAACCTTTCTTTGAATCTGAAATTAGTGATGAACAAGGACATGCCCTATATTTAGCGGAGAAAATTAAGACGTTAGGTGGTACACCTACTACGATTCCTTTACCAGTGAAACAAGTAGAAGATGTTAGAGAAATGTTAGAAGAAGCTAGGAAGTCAGAATATGAAACAATTAAGCGTTATGAAAAGAGAAAAGAACAGGCAGCGAAATTAAATATGACAGAGTTAGTTGTAAAGTTAGAAGATATGATCGCAGATGAAACAAATCATATGGAAGAGTTAGATCGTCTTTTAAGTGATAAAGCAATGGTGTTAAATTAAAAGTGGAAATTTATAGAGTGAAAGAACAAACTCTCATTTCTAGGGGGTTTGTTCTTTTGCTGTATAAATATGTTTGAGTAGGAAATTTTCATTTTGTAACTGAGTATGTAATACTAGAAAAATAGAAAATGATAATCGATTTACATTTTAAATAAGAAAAGGGGAAATAACTTGTGTCCATTTTAATTGTCGATGATAATCCGGTTAACATCTTTGTAATTGAAAAAATTTTAAAACAAGCCGGATATCAGGATCTTGTATCGCTTAATTCTGCACAAGAGCTTTTCGAATACATTCAATTTGGAAAAGATTCTTCCAGGCATAATGAAATTGATTTAATACTATTAGATATTATGATGCCTGAAATTGATGGACTTGAAGTTTGTAGGCGATTACAAAATGAGGAGAAGTGTAAAGATATTCCTATTATTTTTGTAACAGCTTTAGAAGATGCGAATAAATTAGCTGAAGCGCTTGATATAGGCGCAATGGATTATATTACGAAACCGATAAATAAAGTTGAATTGTTAGCGCGTATGCGTGTAGCATTACGCTTGAAATCGGAATTAAATTGGCATAAAGAACAAGAAGAAAACCTTCGTAATGAATTGGATTTAGCTACACAAGTACAAAGAAACTTATTAAGTAGCCCATTAAAAGAAGATCATATAAAAATTGAAGCAAGCTATTTACCTTCATTCAAACTAGCTGGAGATATGTATTATTGGTATAAAATCGATGAAAACCGCTACGGTATTATATTATTGGATGTGATGGGACATGGTATATCTGCTTCATTAGTTTGTATGTTTATTTCGTCTGTATTACGTGAAACGATTAAATGTTTAATTGATCCAGAACTCGTCATTAAAGACTTAAATAAATATATGACTCTTTTACATAATGAGAATGACAATATTCCATATTATTTTACAACAATATACTTAGTAGTGGATACAGAAAAGAGAACGATTGAATATGTAAATGCAGGACATCCTTCTGGATACGTTTTAGTGGATGAAGCGAATGTAGTGGAACTAAATCGCGGGAGTTGCGCGGTAGGATTTTTTGATGAAATAAAAGTTAAAAAGACAGTTATACCTTTTGAGAAGAACGCTCAAATCGTATTGTTTACAGATGGTGTTCTTGAAGCAATTGCAAATGATGAATTTGAGTCTGAAGAGAAATTACGTGCTTTTACAGAAAGAAAATGGGGAGATTTAGAAGAAGAGATAGAAGGGTTTTATAAGGAAGAACAGAAGAAAGAACAATCAGATGATATGTGCCTAATTATGATACAAACGAATGCGAAATAAAAAGCGTATGAAATCCAAACAGAGGATTTCATACGCTTTTATTGTATTTTTTGATAGATTTGTTCGTTCGGATTAAACTGGATATAATACGGCATTATATGTGAAAAACGAAGAGTTTCTTTATTTCCTAAACATAGGAATCCATTGTGGCCTAAACTTTCATAAAATAGTTGCTGTACTTGGTTTTGAAGTTTACCTGTAAAGTAAATTAAAACGTTACGGCAAAGTATAATATGAAATTCGTTAAAAGATTGATCAGTTACTAAATTATGTTGCGCAAAGATAATGTTTTGTAAAAGAGATGGATTAAAATAAGCAAAACGATTATCTGTTGAATAGTAGTTAGAAAATGCTTGTGTACCGCCAGCTTGTAAATAGTTTTTCGTATAAGTTTGCATTTTATTTAACGGAAGGATGCCTTGTTTTGCTTTTTCTAACACATTTGTATTCATATCTGTTGCGTAAATAACAGCTTTTTCACTTAATCCTTCTTCGTGAAGTAAGATGGACATTGATAATACTTCTTCACCAGTTGCGCATCCAGCATGCCAAATTCTAATTTCAGGATACTTTTTTAATTCAGGAATGACATGCTCTCTTAGCGCTTTAAAAAAGTTAGGGTTACGGAACATTTCAGTTACGTTAATGGAGAAATCATTTAATACCTGTTCTAAAAAGCCTTCCTCATGAATTACTTTTTCAATTAATTTTGAAATGGTTGGTATATTAGAGAGCTGCATTCGATTACAAATTCTTCTATAAATAGATGTGCGAGCATATTGGCGGAAATCGAAGCCAGATAGTTTAAATACCGCTTCTAATAGTAATTCAATTTCTAAGTTCGTGCGCTTATCCATATCGACGGATGGATCAAAATTATAATACTTATTTTCCACTTAAATTAAACCTCACTTATTTTATTAACCATACACTCATTACCGAATAGAGTTGATGTAAATTTAATGGTTTACTTATATAATCTGAAGCGCCAGCAGATAAACATTTTTCTTTATCATTTGGCATTGCTTTCGCAGTTAATGCGATAATAGGTATTTCATGTAACCTTAAGTTCATTCGGATATGTTCCATCGTTTCATAACCATCCATATTAGGCATCATAATATCCATTAAAATAAGGTCAATATTTGTATTGTTTTTAAGTATTTTTAAACACTCTATACCGTTTTGTGCAGTAATAATGTTGGCATGTTGTTTTTCTAATGCATTTTGTAATGCAAATATATTTCGGTGATCATCATCGACAATTAAAATGGTTTTCTCTTGGAAGACGTTATCTGTTTCTGGAGTCACTATAGTTTCCTCAACCACTTCAACAGGAATAACGTCATCTATCGTTGCTGCAACCTCTAAATTGGATACTTGTATATCAGTTAATCCATTTGGAAGGTTAGGAATATATACAGTGAAAGTACTGCCTTCTCCTACATGACTCTCTAACGTAATCCAACCACCTAACAATCTAGCAAATTCTTTACAAATAGATAACCCTAAGCCTGTACCACCATATTTCCGAATCGTTGCGCCATCTGCCTGTTGAAAGGCTTCGAAAATAAGTTGATGCTGTTCTGTAGCGATACCAATACCAGTATCTTTTACCGAAATTGTCATCCAATCATTACTTATAGACTGCATTTCATGACTTAAATGGGTTGTTTCTATCGAATCGAAATGTAAAGAAACGGATCCTTTTTCCGTGAATTTAAATGCATTGGATAATAAGTTTTTAATAATTTGTTCAATACGTTTTGCATCTGTATAAAACAGATCAGGAATAGCATCACTGTCTTCAATAGTAAATTCGACATTTTTTTGTGCAGCTATATGTAAAAAGTTTTGATGCATATTTGCTGCCATGTCACTTATGTTCGTTGCTTCAAAAATCACATCTAGTTTTCCGGCTTCTACTTTAGACAAATCTAGTATGTCATTAATTAAAGTAAGTAAATCTTTTCCTGATGAATGAATAACGGTTGCTAATTCAATTTCATCATCGGATAAATGATTATCATGATTTTCTTTTAACATTTCAGATAAGAGTAAAATACTATTTAACGGTGTGCGTAATTCATGTGACATATTTGCTAGGAATTCTGATTTGTATTTTGAGCTACGTAATAGCTCACTTGCTTTTTCTTCTAATTCTGATTTAGTAATTTGTAAGTCAGCTGTCTTTTGCTCGGCCTCTTCCGTTCTAGACTCTAGTTGTTCATTCGTTGTTCTTAATTCTTCAGCTTGCATTTGTAGTTCTTCAGCTTGCGTTTGCAATTCTTCTGATTGAACTTGCAACTCTTCTGTCATTGCTTGTGATTCATGTAATAGAGTTTGAATTCGCATACGTCCCATAATGCTATGGATTGTTAAACCTAGATTATCAACGGTTTGTTGAATTAAATCTTGATGTAAATCTGAAATCTCAGCTACACTTACTAATTCCATTACTGCGATCACTTCATCTTCAAATAAGATAGGGACGACTAGTAGATTTTGAGGGCGTATTTCTAATAAGCCGCTAGTGACATAACGAAATTCTTCTGGTATTTCTCGAAGAATAAAGCTTTGTTTTTCTAAAGCACATTGCCCAATTAAACCTTCCCCCATTTTAATGGATTGTTTCCCAATATCAGCACCTTGATCTGCGAAAGAAGCTTTCTTCACATAGTAGACAGTTTCTTCAATTTCTTCACGTACATAGAATGCACCGCAAGAAGTTTGCGTTTTTTGTATAACTCCACTAAGAATTTTGTTACCTAACATCTCAATAGAAGATACACCTTGATACATTAAAATTAATTCTGCAAGCTCGGTTTGCAACCACTCTCTTTTCGATATTTCGTCTAGTAGGTGGTTCGTTGTGTGAGCTAGATCTTTTATTTCATCATGGCTGTTCACATGAATTCTTTCCGTAATTTTTTCTTTAGAAGAAATGGATTTAATAACTTGAATTACATTTTTAATCGTTTTTGTAATGGAATTCGAAATATAGAGTGAAATGATAATAGAAATACAAGAAAGTAAGAACAATAAACTGTATAACCAAATTTCTAATTTATTATTTTCAGTATCTAATTGTGCAGCTCTTTTTTTCGTTAGTTGCTCCTCTACACTACGGAAGTTAGTTAGCTGCGATTGTAATGATTGAATTTGAGTCGTGTCGATTGCTTGTACGTTATTACTATTGTGATTTGTAATGAATGGGTGAATCTCTTTATTAATCCAACTAGTAATGTTTTCATTAATCTGTTTTAATTTTTCCTGTTGAGAGGGGTTATCCTCTAATAGAGCCAAAAGATCTTGATAGTGTTTTTCGTAATCCTTTTCCGCAGCGTTAAGAGATTGCACGTAATTTGCATCATTAGAAGTGACAAATCCTTTCGCTTTATTTTCAATTGTTAGCAATTCTTTCTCCACTTGATTCGTTAAATTAAGAACTTTAAAATCGTGATCAATAATAAAATTACGAGATTTTTGTAAACTAGAAATCTCATTGTTTAGCATAATGAAAGAAATAAGTAAGAACAAAATGATAACTAAATAACCAGCCATAATTTTGTAGCGAATACTAAATTTTGCTTTCGATTTCATTAAAAATTCCTACCTTCAAGGTTATTCAAAGTTTTCAATTGTAAAGAATGAAAAACGTAATATATATTATATCAGTTTTTATAAGGCCAAACTAGAAATCCCCCTATTGTATTAGGGGGCTCGTTTTTCATAGAGGAAATCATTTTGAAATATAAAACTATATATGAAAAGTAACAATCGAGGGAATAGGGGGATCATATAACTTTTAAGAAGGAAAGAGTGTTCTTAAAGCTTTTTTTGCATCTATTCCTTCAAAGATAAATAATACAAGCTCTCTCTTTTTTACAGTAAGGAAAAAGGATATTAATGTGCTTAAGCTTTTAATAGAAGTAAGTGTTCCGTGTTTACTTATAAATAAATTCGTTTGAAATGTTGTCATTAAAGCATAAAAATGATGAATCTGCGTTATTGTAGGTGTTTCATTATAAAGAATAGTAGTAGATTGGATTGCATTCATCGAAATATTCCTTTCCATATAGTAAGCATAACAATATAAACATACCCGTTTTAAAAAAAGTTAAACATATAAATAAGAAAAAATATAATTATAGTATTTTAGGTTTAGAAAGGGTTACGAAGGGTATACATATACTAGAAAGAGATTGACTGAAGATGAATTATAAGAGCTCTAGTCTATAAAAATATACTTTTACTTTAAATAAAAAGGAGTCTGGTATACATGAATGAAATGATGATTGACATTACATTTGATTTAATTTACTTGTTAAGTAGTTCGCTTGTAATCCTTTTATTATTCGCTTTTTTCGTAAATGGTTATGTTAATAAGAAGATTAGTGTATACAGAAATGAAGAAAGATAAAGATACATTATATAAAACTTTAGGAGGTTAATAGTTATGGATGTAGATAGAAAAATAGTAGGTGTTTTTAGAACAATTGATGATGCGGCATGTGTTATTAATGAATTAAATGATAAAGGATACTCGGCGGATAATATTTCAGCTATTGCGAAGGATCAAAAGGAAATTGAACATCTGGAAGAAAAATCGGGTGAAAAAGTGAATCATGAAACTGCACATAAAGCGGATATCTTTTCAGCGACAGGGCTTGTGGCAGGAGGAGTAGCAGGCGGACTCGGTGGTTTATTAACAGGTCTTGGTATACTTGCCGTTTCTGGAATGGGTCCAATCGTAGCAGCGGGACCTATCGCAGCAGCTATTGGAGGAGCCGGTATTGGCGGAGGAGCTGGAAGTTTAATAGGAGCATTTATCGGATTAGGAATTCCCGAAGAACACGCTAAGAAATATGAAGAATACATTTACGATGGAAATATATTAATTTTAGTAGATGCAAAATTAGGTGATAAGTTAGAAATCTATAAAATATTTGATAAGCATAATGCTTATAACTCTGATTTCTTTAAATAATATGTACTTCACATATCAATGATGAAAAATGTAAACATAGTGAATATCGTTTTTTGATCTTACAACTTTGGCGCGGCCGAGGAGTCGTATGACTATAAGAGAGGAAGGGCTTATAGTAAAAGATCAAGTTCTATTCTGTTATTTAAAAGGAAAGAGGTGTCTTTTCGTGATTGTAAAAATAGTAAAGGATAGTAGTAATAGTTTCCTTTGTACAGTTCAAAATCAAAATGGAGAGAAGTATGTGAAGAAATGGTTTAGTAAACATGAAAACAAGGAAGAGTTAGGGAGACCAACTTTTAAAGAAGTAGAAAAGGACTGGAAAGAAAATAGAGAATCTTTTATGTATCCCAATATTAAAGCGCTTTATTAAAATTAAACATAATGCGCGTTTTATTCTTACAAAACTGTCACATTCCTGTAAGGTAATTCAATAGATTAGTTACTTTTTCCATGTCATAATAAAGACATAAGAAAGCTAATTAAAACTACAACTTATTAGGAGAGTGTCAGTCATGATTGTAACAACAACGTCTGGAATTCAAGGTAAAGAAATTATTGAGTATATCGATATTGTAAATGGTGAAGCTATTATGGGTGCAAATATTGTTCGCGACTTATTCGCTTCTGTTCGTGATGTTGTCGGTGGTCGTGCTGGTTCTTACGAAAGCAAGCTAAAAGAAGCTCGTGATATCGCAATGGATGAAATGAAAGAACTTGCAAAACAAAAAGGTGCGAACGCTATCGTTGGTATTGACGTAGATTACGAAGTTGTTCGTGATGGAATGTTAATGGTTGCTGTAAGTGGTACAGCTGTACGTATATAAGTAAATAAAAAACAGGCTCCCCCTTGAAGTTCATGCTTTGAGGGGATTTTTTTGTTTCATGACTACAGTTCAGTTAAAATGAAGAAGAGCTGATGGCGAATGTACTGGCTCGCTAAAATGATATAACCGCTTAAGGGATAAGCTGAAAAACACTATACTGTACATATGTTTAAAATAAGCAAAACGTTATTGTAAAAAATGCTAGGATTGCTCCTAGCATTTCGTGAGGGGGTATTGCACGGGAATTTAGATAATAAGCAGACACACTTGCTTATTTCAAATGTAGTATATAACGTTTTCAAGGAGAAAAGTAAGGAATATAGCAATCTTTATATATGTTTAACGAAAGTGTTAACTTTATGATAAATAATAAAATTGTTATTTGAGGTAAGGGGAGAAATAATGGTATGAATAACTTTAGAGGGTGTATAGTTTATAGAAATAAACGATTGAGCATGTAAAGAGTTGTATTACATAAAAATTTATAATGAATGGAGGCGGTTATATTATGTTTTGGTTAGGATGTTTTTTAGGATATATTGTAGGTTCAGTTATTACATGCGCTCTACTTTATTATGGGTATAGATCCAATGAAAATAAAAAAGTGGATATACAAAAGAGGGAGGAGAGGAAAATCAATAAAAAAGGTGTATAGGATGTGGAAGGTAAGGTGATAACGTTGATGCAAAAATAAAGGACAGTACATATTTTATATGACGACTATGTACTGTCCCGCTTATTCTTTTTGGATTAGGAAAAGTTGTTTCCTGTCTTGCTATAAATTTCATAGGCGAAATAACCAAATAAATAGCCTATTCCAGACCCTAAACTAATGGAAAGCAGTGAGAAATCCGGGAAAAACATACCGAAAATCAAACCGATCATACAGCCAACAAGCATTCCCATAGGTATTAAACTATCTAATAACAGTTGAGCTTTTTGAGAGTTTTTCTTACCTAATTTTCCGTTCTTATATTTATGTTCCAATCTTTTAATTACAAATACTACAATTCCACCAACTATTACAACAGGCGCGATTGCCGAAATGAACCACATGTGAAAATCTCCTTTTACCTTTTAATATAATTATACCAGATACTTACAATTATATGTTTCTAAACGTATTATTTAGTCTATTTAAAAGGTCAATCAAAAAGACTTCTTCAATTGCATTCAATAACTCGTCAAAAACACTTTCCCTTTCGTTTTCTCAGCAGACTGCACAACATCAACCGCACTTTTCACATCTGCTAAGTCATACGTAGAATGGACTTTCATAAAATGTAATTGTTTGTTTTCCACTAAGCGAATTAAGTGACGAAACGTTTCTTGCCATTTATATGGTGATACTTCTTTATTCCAATGTCGTAAATGAAATATGTTCGCGTGCACTTTTGCTTTCGTGACAATCTCTGCCCAGTTCACTTGTATTCCTGATAGAAGACCGATCGTTAAAAAGTGCCCGTTTGGACGTAAGGAGAAAGCTAATTCATTTCCATCAGATCCCCCAATAGAATCAATTGCAGCATCCGCACCGAGCCCGTTTGTTAATTCCATAACGGTTTCATAAAGCGGGGCAGTGGAAGTATCAATTACATATGCAGCACAAAGGCGCAGTAATTCTTCTGTATGCTTATTATTTCTTGTAACAGCAATTAATCGGAAGTTTAAAATTTGTGATAACTGCGCAAATAGATGTCCAATAGCGGATCCACAAGCGTTCACTAATAAAACGTCATTACTCTGTAAGTTTAACGTTTCTGTACAAGTAACCCACGCCGTAAGAGGATTAATATACATTTGTGCCGCTGTAAAATCATCAATAGAATCCGGAATAGGGACTACAAAATCAGCTGATGTCTTCACATACTCCTGCCAAGTACCTTCTCCGCGTAACGGTAAAACACGTTTACCGATAAGGTCTCTCGTAACGCCCGCGCCTACATCTTCTACAATACCAACACCTTCATAACCAGGTATGTTAGGTAAAGGGATTCTATGAGCGTACGCCCCCGTTATTGGAATTAAGTCAGATGGATTAATCGGCCTAACTAACATACGAACGAAAACTTCATTCTCTTTTAGTGGTTCTATATTTTTATATTCAACTTGTAATACATCTTTTGGGTTGCCAAACTCGTGAAATTGAATGTGTTTTCCGTGCACGATAAATGTTCCCCCTTAGTTTGATTGGGTTTATTATAGCATTTTTGGTTGGAGTGATTATTTCGTTATCAAAAAATAAAAGGGAACAGAAATTCGTCGTTTATCTATTTGATAAAATCGATTTCTTCTGAATACGTACTAATATAAGAAAAAGACGCTCTTGTGAGCGACTTTTTCTAACTTGAGATAGATACATTATTATTGTTCTACTAGGTTACATAGTTCTCGTATAAAGTTTTCTCACACAAATGATCTGTGTATCAATTTGTTTTTGATATACAGATCATTTGTATGATAATTATTATAGATAATTGCTGAATGATCACCTTACATGAATGCTTTTAAAAGTTCTTGAACTAATGGAATTACTCCACCTACAAATTTTAAAACTGCCATTGCGATTTCCATATGAGTGCCTCCTTTTTTAATGGTAAGATGCAATAAATCTTTATACGCTTATTATAGTAAGCGCTTACAATTATATCAATGCATTTCGATATGCAATATTTCATATTTATATTCTGTAATGGGGATGGAAAAAAGCCCCACTAATTAAAGTTTCACTTTATCAAAATGTAAGCTGCATCTTGTATAATATAATGATGGAGGTCGAATATGAAAAAAATGAATTCAAATATAGACTTGGATACAAATGTATTGGAAGCGGTATTTATTCCAAGAAGGTTTGTTGTTTTATGGATTACACTCGTATATATAGCTTCAATGCTTTTAGAATTTCGTAATAATATTCTCTCAATGGATAGTTTCTTCTTCACAATAATTATTGTTATTCATACTATCTTTCATTGGTATGCAAGTTCATTAAAGAATAGACAATTGTTGTATTTCTTTTTTGTACAACTCTTCATTGTGTTTCTTGCTGCATTTATTGTACCAAATGGTTCAATAGCTATTTTTGTTGGATTAACGCCTATTTTAATTGCCCAAAGTCTATATGTTTATAACAATATATTTAAAGTAATGGCGGTTTTTACTCTCATGTATGCCATATTTTGTACTGCGATTAGTATGAATTATGGTGTGAATAAAGTAGCTATTCTTATCTCTATGTTCCTTTTAGTACTAGCAATTATTATTCCTTTTTCTTATATTAATAAGCAGCAATATGATGCACGTAATCGTATACAGAGCTACATTCAAGAGTTAGAGTCTGCATATATGAGAGTAGAAGAATTGACATTAGCTAATGAAAGGCAGCGAATGGCAAGGGATTTACATGATACGTTAGCGCAAGGTGTAGCGAGCTTAATTATGCAATTGGAAGCAATAGATGCCCATATGCAAAAAGGGAATACAGGACGATCTCAAGAGATTACGAAACAAACTATGATAAGAGCGAGACAAACTTTACATGATGCAAGGCTGGTTATTGATGATTTGCGTCATACTACCAATTCATTTAATAAAGCAGTAGAGGAAGAAGTTCAACGTTTTTCTGAGGCTACGTCTATACACGTGAGATTTACTATTCAAAGCCCTCCGCATATTTCAAGCTTAGTAAAGGAACATTGTTTATATGTAATTAGTGAATGTTTAACGAATATCGCAAAACATTCGCAGGCAACAGATGTAAATTTAAAAGTTGAATATATCGATGATCTTGAAAAACTTACTATTGAAGTTGAAGATAATGGAATTGGTTTTGACACTGGAGATATCGGTAAGAATCCTGGACATTACGGCTTAATTGGCTTAAATGAGCGTGTTCGATTGATGAATGGAGAAATACATATATTAAGTGAAAAGATGAAGGGTACGAAAGTGTATATTCAAGTACCTATCAATAATGAAGGAGATAGCGATGAAGTATAACGTATTAATTGTGGATGATCATTTCGTTGTAAGAGAAGGTCTGAAATTAATATTAGAAACGAGTGATTCATTTCAAATTATAGGTGAGGCTGCAAACGGAGAAGAAGCTCTTTCTTTCATAGAAAAAAAGGAACCTGATGTTATTTTAATGGATTTAAATATGCCTAAAATGAGTGGTTTAGAAACAATTGAAGCTTTAAATAAAAAACAAAATCATACGCCGATTATTATATTAACTACTTATAACGAAGATGAATTAATGTTAAAGGGAATTGAGCTAGGAGCAAAAGGATATTTGCTAAAAGATACGGATCGTGAGAATTTGTTTCGAACATTGGAAGCGGCTATTCGAGGTGAGATATTACTACAACCCAATATTATGGAAAAGATAGTGAATTATAAAAGGAAAGAAATACATGCTAATATGGTTGAAGAAAATAATTTAACAGAAAAAGAATTGTTTGTGTTGAAAGCTATTGCGCGTGGAAATAAGAATAAAGAAATTGCATTCGATATGGGAATAGCTGAGCGAACGGTAAAAGCGTATTTAACAAATATATACAATAAATTAGGTGTTAATTCAAGGTCAGAAGCAGTAGCTGTATCTATTGAAAGGAAATTAATTCATTTTTAAAACATTATATATGCCCAATCGTACATTATAGGCTTGCCCTTTTGTACGATTTTTTTATTTCTTTCTCATGTTATGCTTTAGAAAGTATGAGAGATTTAAGAACGCTCTAATTGCATTACACAGACGTTTTTAATGTGGGAAAGGAAGAAGAATAATTAAATGGCAACTTTGTTTTTAATTTCTGTAGTAATTTTCTTTATTTGGCTGCAAAGTAAACAAACAAAATTAAACTGGATACATATTATTACTTTTCTCATGATGATAGGGATTATTACTTATACGGCGCCGCAACCAGTGACTAGAGATTTACAAGCAGAGTTATTGGCAGTTACGCTTTTTTCTTTCGCTATTGGTGTTTGGCAAGGTGGAGGAATTACAGTTTGTTATGAGGATGGAATTTTATATATTACAAATGGAAAACAGTATTCCATTTCATGGATTCTTTTAATAATCGGCAACATAATTATTATTAACACATTTGAAGGCGGATTTACATTTAATGGATCGTGGATTATTTTGTGTAGTGTTGCCATTGCATCTGGGGTGCAAAACAGTATTCTATGTATTCTGTACAAATTAACAGTGCGAAATTGAATGGAAAATAATATTAATTTATATTGATGTATAAATCAATGCTGTAAGTTCATCGAAAGATTGTAGTCGATAAAAACGAGAAGGAAGAATGGGGGAGTTAGCGTAGATGTTTCTACCTATTACTACATTTTATAGGTTTATTTGGCTGAGGAATGTTGCTTCCTCTTCAGAAAAAGTTAGCAAAAATCAAACGCTTTTGAGGGCTGAAGAGCAAGATGATAATTTGCGTAACAAGAAATATATAGATTCGGTTACTAAAATTCATAAGGAAATAAATATAGATTTTGTAAAATGTGGTGCTAATTATGTATCGGGCTGTGCAGAACCTCATTCAACAATTGTCATAACAAGTGGTGATATGTATGTTGGAAGCGGACGGGTTAATAAGTATGGGGAATTTAAAGTATGTACGAATGATTATCTAGAAAGAAATTTAGTAATAGAGATTCAGTTAATAATCGGTGGTTTTTATCAAGAGAGTATAACGGTAAAGATAGAACGTTAAGATAGGATTATTTCTTTTTTACCACTATATAAAAAGGAAGCAACCGTAGTCGCTTCCTACATCAATTAAGCCGAAGCCTTCTTCATTCTCTCAAGTAAACTAGATAACACATGCGTACGATACGACTCTAGTTTTTTACCTTCATAAGTACGAATACCTAATTTTTTAAGTTCTTTTACATACCAACCTTTGCTTCCGAAATACATGTGATCGCTCCCCTTCAACTTTATTTTTTGTTTGTTCTGATCATACTTGGAGGTACGGGTATTAATGAAGGAAATGAATTTCGCGCGAAAATGGTTAACTTTGTTGCAAAAGACATATATACTAAGGATAGTATATAACGAGGTGGGCAAGACGTGATTATAGAGAAGCACGAAATTCAAATTGACCAAATTACGAGCGGTAAAGTGAATATCTTTACTTTCTATAGAAATAGAAAGCAAGTTGATGATCATTTTTTACGATTGCAAGAACCATCGCTTACAGCAAACTACTTCTTCCATTTTCATTTTGACGCAGAGAGCTTGCATCTACTGCAGGAAGAGTTTCCAAGCGTATATCCGTACAACGGTAGTGAAACGATTCACGACTGGACGGAAAAGATGAAAGCAGAGTTGCAACATCAGATCCAAACAGGAAAATGGAATAAGCGCGTACGTATCGGTAATCGCATTCTAGATGTGACGTTTACGTGGTGTGACGAAGATATAGTAGAGTAAAAAGAAGCGGATGACGCTTCTTTTTTTAGCGCTGGAATAAAACGAGCTTACCTGCAGAAGATGTACAGCGATGTGTTTTTTCATACAATCCTTTTTCTTGTAAAATAGATTCACCTTTTGCTTTCGCTTCTTTTTCAGTTGCCGCCTCGAATGATTCGTCTAATGCTTTAGAACCATCTTTTTCAAAGACTGTTAGAACGTATACTCCCATGAAAATTCCCTCCAATAATAAAAATCAGAATCTTATAACTATTTTGGCATAAATCGCTAGAATATGCAAAGAAATATATGACATTGCGTGTTACAATAAAGTGAAACTTTAACTAGTGGGGAGTCTTTTCATCCCCACTAGTTATTAGTTGAACCAATCGGGTATTTATGGGCAGTTTACTTTCAGATTGGCTTCTTTGCCTACTGCCCGTTAATACGGGGTAAAGTGAAACTTTAATCAGTGGGGAGTTTTTTATTTCCTGCTTATTACTAGTTTTCACCAATTGAGCATGTAGTGTTTGTGTTCATGCGGATAAAATGAAACTTTTGAAATATAGAAAGGATCGTTATTTGTGAAACAAGTGAAGTTTATACATGCGGCTGATTTGCATTTGGATAGTCCGTTTAAAGGGATGGAAATGAATGTACCGCAGTCTGTTTGGGAAAGAATGAAGCAGAGTACGTTTGAATCGTTCGAACGTATTATTGATAAAGCGATTCAAGAGCGCGTTGATTTCGTATTACTAGCCGGGGATTTGTATGATGCGGAGACGAGAAGTTTGAGAGCGCAAGTGTTTGTGCGCGAGCAAATGAAGAGACTGTCGCAGTATGATATCCCTGTTTTTATTATTCACGGTAACCACGATCATTTAGGGGGAAGCTGGGCAGCAATTGAGTTTCCGGAAAATGTTCATGTGTTTACGGAGCCTTATGTAGAAGAGAAATCATTTTATAAAAATGGTGAGTTGTTAGCTTCTATTTACGGGTTTAGTTATTTGCAGCAAGCGGTAACGGATAATATGACAGCGCAGTTTACGAAAATGAGTGATGCGCCTTTTCATATTGGTATGCTTCACGGAAGTGTGGAAGGAGATGCAGAGCATAATCGCTATGCACCGTTTCAAATTCGTGAGCTGAAAGAAAAGCAGTTTGATTATTGGGCTCTTGGTCATATACATAAACGTGAAATTTTATTAGAAGAGCCGTGCATTATTTATCCAGGTAATATACAAGGACGTCATCGTAAGGAAACAGGAGAGAAGGGTGCATACCTGATTGAACTTACGAAACAAGGAACGCACTGTTCATTTTTCCATACGGCGGATGTTGTGTGGGACGAGATAGAAGTGAATATTGATGGACTTGAAACTGTTGATGAACTTATGACGAGCGCATCGAGTGCGATGAATGAGTGCCGAAGAGAAGAGGAAGGGACGCTACTTACTGTCGTATTTACAGGACAAGGCCCACTTTCTCCTTATTTACGTGATGAAAAGCGTGTGGAAGAGATCTTTCATATTTTAGCAGCTGGCGAAGAGCGAAAAGACTTCGTATATGCGATGAAGTGGAAAAATGAGACGGTTTCTTTTGCGGAAATCGAGCGTTTGAAAGAGGAAAACCATTTCGTCGGTAGTGTGCTGAAAGAGTTAGAAGCTTTCACCAATATGGACGGCGTATTGCGCAGTATTTGGACATCTCCTGTAGCGCGTAATAGTATTGAATCTTTTACAGAAGAAGAGAAGAAAGAGATTCAAAAGGAAGCAGAAAATATTATTTTAGAGCAATTATTCCAGCAAGAGAGGGATAAGAAATGAGAATTGAAAAACTCCATATTTATGGGTACGGAAAATTAGAAAATGTGGAAATGGATCTGTCAATGCTGACAGTGTTATACGGTGAAAATGAAGCGGGGAAATCGACAATTCGCTCATTTATGAAAAGTATTTTATTCGGTTTTCCAACGAGAGGACAGCGCCGTTATGAGCCGAAAGAAGGCGGCAAGTATGGCGGTGCGATGACTGTGCAAACAGAGAAGTACGGCCGTTTGAAAATTGAACGATTGCCAAAGACAGCAGCTGGTGAGGTGACCGTTTATTTTGAAGACGGGAAAACGGGCAACGAGGAAATTTTACACGATATATTAAGCGGGATGAATGAAAGTTTATTTGAATCAGTCTTTTCATTTGATATGCACGGCCTTCAAAATATTCATCAACTCGGCGAAGCGGATATCGGAAATTATTTATTTTCGGCAAGCGCAGTCGGAAGCGATGCGTTATTGCAGCTAGATAAAAAGCTAGAAAAAGAAATGGATCAGCGCTTTAAGCCGAGCGGTCGTAAACCAGAAATTAACGTGTCACTGCAAGAAATGAAGAAGCTTGAAGAGAAGATGAAAGAGTGGCAAGGGAAAATTGGCATGTATGAAAAGCAAGTGGAGCAGTTAAAAGAAAGTGAAGAGAAACTTGCTGCTGTTCGTGCGGAAAAAGAGAGTGCAGAAAAGCGAAAGCAAGATTATGAAATATTAGCAGTGCTAGAGCCTCTCGTTATTGAAAAGCGTGCGCATGAGAAAGTGTTAGAAAACGAGAGCGGGCAGTTTCCTGTAAACGGGATGGCGCGTTATGAAGCGATTAAGGCGAAGATGGAGCCGCTCCAATTACAAGTTGATTCACTCCATAAGAAAATAGAGAATGTGCAAACGGAAATTGAATCGATTCAAATAGATGAAGAGTTTTTACAAAAAGAAAGTTATGTAGAAGAACTTCGTATGCAGCATATGTCTTATGAAAATGCACGCCAAGAAATGCGTGATATGACAGGAACAATTACGAATATAAAAGAAGAACTGGCAGAACTAGAACAACAAATCGGTGCTACTTTTGAAAAAGAAACAGTTCTTTCGTTTGATATGAGTTTGGCAACGAAAGAGTTAATTACGCAAACGGTGCAAAAGGCGCGCGAACTAGAAACGCAAAAAACACAGCTTGATGAGCGTTTTAAAGTAGCGCAGGAGCAATTAGAAGAACAAGAAGAAAACATAAGACAGGTTAAGCACCAAATGTTAGCGGATGAAGAACGAAATACGCTAGTTGAGAAAGAAAAGTCATTCCAAGATGCGGCGTTTATCGGTATGGGCGCAGAGAGAATGAAGCGCAAGTATGAAGAGAAGGCGGGAGCGGCAGTGCAAAAGAAAAAACAGTGGCAAAGAGTTTGTCTTCTGTTACTTCTTATTAACACAGTCGTTTTATTCACAAGCTTATTTATGGACAACCGCCTACTCTTATTTATTAGTGTCATTATTTTTGTAGGGATCGTTCTTGCCCTCGTTTTATATAAAGATCCGTCAAGTGGATTACAAGAAGAGCTTCTTACTCTTCAGCAAAGTGCTGGTGGGAGACAAAGTGAAGAAGCAATGTCAGTTCGTTATCAATTAGAAAAAGATGAAGAGATACGTAAATTATTTGAGCGTGAGTCGTATAAGTTACAGCAAATGGAGCGAGCTTATGATAAAGTCGTTTCATCGTATGAGGAATGGGAGAGAGAAACGTTCCGCATTAGCGAGCAAGTAGATGTGTATAAAATGCGCTATATGTTCCCTGAATTTTATACGTATGCACACATATTGCCGGCGTTTGAGCGTATGGAAAAAATGCAGCAATTATATCGCGAGTTAGAGAAACAAAATGAGCGGAAATCTTCATTATATGAAATGATTTCGCAATTTGAACATAAACTAGAAACTGTTATCGGTAGTGCGGAATATAGTAAGCTGCACGAGGCGCAAAGCCGTATGCAAAATGAGAAAGAAAAGCGCCAAACTTGTAAGCAGTTAAAAGAGAAGCTTGTGGAATGGCAAGAAGAATATGAGTTCATGCAAGAGCAATTGAAACAACTGTTAGTAGAACGAGATAGTTTATGGCATATCGCACATTCTACAGATGAAGAGATGTTTTTAGAAGCAGGTAAACTGGCAGAAAAACGTGAAGATGCTGAGCAGCAAGTCGGGCGTTTATTACCGCAAATTGATCTGTTAGAACAGCGTTTAACGAGTTTATCATTAGCTGAACATTATGAGGCTGACGGTTATGATGAAAAATTAAAGCAAGAAATGACAGCTGCGCAAAATTGTCTTATGAAAGAGAAAGAACTGACAGAGCGTATTGCGAAACATCGTATGGAAATCGCGAATTTAGAAGAAGGTAGTACGTACGGTGATTTACTGCACGAATGGGAAATGAAAAAAGCGCAAGTGCGTGAACAAGTGAAGAAGTGGGCTGCTTATGCGGCCGCAAAGACAGTATTAACGAAAACGAAGCAATATTATCATGAAGTACATCTTCCTCGTATTTTACAAAAATCAGAAGAGTATTTCGTCTATTTAACAGGCGGACGATATAGTAAAATCTTTTCACCGTCAGAGGCAGAACCGTTCATCGTTGAGCGTAACGACGGTATGCGTTTTTACAGTCATGAACTAAGTCAAGCGACAGCAGAGCAGTTATATTTATCGTTACGATTTGCATTAGCGAAAACATTTGAGCATGATTATCCGTTCATTATTGATGATAGTTTCGTGCATTTTGATGCGGTAAGGACGAATCGTACAATTGAACTAATAAAGGAAATTGCGAAAGATAGACAAGTCATCTTCTTTACATGCCATGCGCATTTATTAACGTATTTTACAGAAAAACAGATTATAAAATTAACGCATAAGCGTAAAGAAAATGAGTTGTAGTATGCTATACTAAAAGTAATTGATATGGTGGAGGAATTCGAATGAAAAAGAAAATTGCAGAATATGAAGTTGGTGAACAAGTCGATGTTTTCTTGTTAATTAAAACAGCGACAAAAGGTTTAGCAAGCAATGGAAAACCATTTTTAACAGTAATCTTACAAGATCCAAGTGGAGATATTGAAGCGAAGCTATGGGACGTATCGCCAGAAGTTGAGAAACAATATGTAGCAGAAACAATCGTTAAAGTAGCTGGTGATATTTTAAACTACAAAGGACGTATTCAATTACGTGTGAAACAAATCCGTGTTGCGAATGAAAATGAAGTAACAGATATCTCGGATTTCGTAGAAAAAGCACCAGTGAAAAAAGAAGATATGGTTGAAAAAATTACGCAATACATATTTGAAATGAGAAATCCAAACATTCAACGTCTAACAAGACATTTGTTAAATAAGCACCAAAACGAATTTTTAGAATATCCAGCAGCGACAAAGAACCATCACGAGTTCGTATCTGGACTAGCTTATCACGTTGTATCGATGCTTGATTTAGCGAAAGCTATTGCGGCTTTATACCCATCGTTAGATAAAGACTTACTATATGCGGGCGTTATTTTACACGACCTTGGTAAAGTAATTGAGCTATCTGGCCCAATCTCTACAACTTATACGTTAGAGGGGAATTTACTAGGCCACATTTCTATTATGGTGAACGAAATTGGTAAAGCTGCAGACGAGCTACAAATCGATGCAGAAGAAGTATTAATTCTTCAACACATCGTTCTTTCTCACCACGGAAAAGCAGAATGGGGTAGCCCAAAACCACCGTTAGTAAAAGAAGCAGAAATTCTGCACTACATCGATAACTTAGATGCAAAAATGAACATGATGGATCGCGCATTAGGACGCACAAAACCAGGCGAATACACAGAGCGTGTCTTTGCACTTGATAATCGTTCGTTCTATAAACCGACGTTCCATAATTAATAGTGTGAATAAAGTGGCCTCATTAAGTGTTAAAAGCTTAGTGGGGCTGTTGTATAATGATAATAAAGTTATTGAATTTTGATTATTAAAAAGCTAAGAGCCTTACTACATTCTACGTAGCAAGGCTCTTTAAAGTTGTTTCAAATTACATCCATCTGTCCGTTTAAGTGTAACTATTCGTAATTATTTGATATTATACAGGTGAATAGAAAGATACATTAAAATTTAGTTTCGTAGTTGTAAAAGGAGGTTATTTATCCGACATTAACGGGCAGTAAAACTCCCACCTCAAAATTTGGCTGGAGCAAAGAAGTTAGGTGGGGGTCGGGCTGCCCGTAAACGTCCGATTGGTGAGGGCTGATTATAGGTTCACTTTATATTATTCTCTTATAATTTTCCAAAAAGGAGAGTTTATGAAAAAGATTATTGTTTTTGTATTAACAATATTTATATTATTCTCAGGATTTGCAACACAAAGTTATGCGTTGTCAGGTTCGCAATCTGCGGCAATACAAGCGTTGCTAGATGATGCCTGTCGTATATCAGGTGTGCCGGGAATGTCAATCTCAATACTTGCTGATGATGAAGTGTTCTACTTTTCTTCAGGGTATGCAGACCGTGAAAAGGGGTTGTCTGCAAGTGAAAATACACTCTATGAGTTAGCCTCGGTCAGTAAAGCTTTTACCGGTATGGGTATTATGCTATTGGAAGAGCAAGGGCTGCTTTCAATGACTGACCCTGTCCAAAAATATTTACCTTGGTTTACATTAAAATATCAAGGGAAACCTGTTGATATGCAAAGTCTTACACTAAATAACTTTCTTCACCATACCAGTGGTCTAACAAATATTAGGCATCTTCAAAATATTCCACAAGGCAATACACCGGATATGTTGCAAAAGACTGTGGAAATGCTCGTGGATGCTGAATTGGCGTTCCCTCCCGGTGAACAGTATAACTATGGAACCGTTAATTATGACGTATTGGGTTTGGTTATTGAGATTGTGTCGCGACAGAGCTATGAAGACTTTATGAAGGAACAGGTATTTCAGCCGTTAGGTCTTCACCAGACGTATGTTTATAAAGAAGCTGCTCAAGCCACTGGACAGTTGGCACAGGGCTACCGTTCTTCCTTTTTTATGACAACTCCATTTAAAGCTCCGGATTATGCTGGGAATAAACCCGCAGGCTACATCATTTCTAATACAAAAGATATGGCGCGTTGGATGGGCATACAGATGGGGATCGTGCAGGACATACCCGAAATATTTCACATGGTTATCGAAAAATCACATAGGGGTGATATGTCTGTTTCGGCTGTCAACGGTATGTATTATGCGGCAGGCTGGTCCGTAAACGCCGAACAAACGATTATAGAACACACTGGGGGCAATCCAAATTTCAGAACCGAAGTAGTCATACTGCCAAATGAACGAACAGCCGTCTCCTTGCTGAGCAACGGCGCAAATACCAATACAAACATGGTACTAAAAGTTAAAGATATATTAGAAGGCAATCTAACTCAGTCATATGAAATAAGCGGCACACAGCTTTTGGATATCATTTTGTCGTCTATCACAATTATTCTTTGCCTATTGGCCGTTTTGCTATTTCTCTTAGGATTACGCAGAAGGAGAACGAATGAGCGGCAGCCAATGACAAAAAAGAGAATAACCGTAACAGTTATTTTCCTGACCGCTACGATTGCCCTGGGTATACTGTGCTGTGCTTTCGATTGGTCAACAATACTTATGTGGCGAACATATAGTGTTCTTACAGCTTTGATTTCGTCAGCATTATTAACAGCAAGCATTACATGGTTTGTATACACTCACCGATAAAATACCTTGCTCCCAAGATAAGCATAATGTTAAGTCATTAAATTTCAATTTATCCCGCTTTAATGGGCAGTAAGACCCCCAACTCAAAATTCAGCGAAAGCAAAGAAGTTAGGTGGGGGTCGGGCTGCCCATAAAAGTCCGATTGGTGAGGGCTGATTAAAGTTTCACTTTATTAAAAATGAAATAAAATAGTTAAGAAGTACGCATGGGTGTAACGAAGAACTAATAAAACATATCTTGCCACTAGAATGGGGGCATATCAACTTTTAAATTGAGTACCGCCAGCATTTCAGAAAAAATATGTTAAGCAAAAAATACAATAAGCTGTCCATATGGGCAGCTTATTGTTATTCTACATTGTTCTTAAATAAACGTAATATTTGTTGAGCATCTGTATCCCTTATTATGTAATGTTCTAGATTTTTTTGTTCTTCATGATCTTGACGAGCAATTACAACTTTTTTATCCTCTAGCCAAATTAAATATGTTTCATTGGAACCATCTTGGTAATTTACATTCATTTGATAATCAATATTTGCTTTGGCCTCATCATCTAGCAAAAGAGGAATAACTCTTTCTCGATCCTTATCTATTCCTGTATGTTCCATGGATTTAATAATTTGATCAAACTCTAGATTTATAACTGCTTTTTTATTTTTTACCTTAGCGGATATAAGCTCAATTTTCTTTATTTCCTTTCCTTGAAAGAAAATAGGTTTATGATTTTCCTCTTGTTGTATTGAGGCAGTTTTTACTTTTGGTTGTTCAGTAGTAGATGTACTACCAGTGTTTGTCTCAGTCGAACAAGCGGATAGATATAGGAATAATGATAAGGTCAGTAATGATATATTTTTATTCATAAATTAACCCCTTTCTTTTATGGATAATATTCCTTTTCACCATGTAATAAACCTTTTTAAAGGGGAGAAGTTGTCTACTCTTCGTATGAATACTTTATCCCGCGTTAATGGACAGTAAAACCCCCACTGATTATTAGCCTTCACTTTATCATTCTCCAGTTCAAAATGTTATCCAATAAAAAAATATCTCGAATTTGAGATAAATCACTTGCTTTTTAATCACTTGAGATGTAAAGTGATAGTAACGAAAGGGATTGAGTCATATGAAAAACATATACTCAATTGCTTTCGATTGAAAAACGAAGTAACTTATTCAGTAAAAACTAAGATGAATTTACAAAAACATAATGAGAATAAATTGAAAAGCTAAGAAGCATATTATTTTTTAGGTATCACTTGACTAGTAAAATGAAACGGAGGAATTATCAATGTATGAAATTAAAGGGCATCATCACATTTCAATGGTTACAAAAAACGCGAGTGAGAATAACCATTTTTATAAAAACGTGCTTGGTTTACGCCGTGTGAAAATGACGGTAAACCAAGATGATCCGTCCATGTATCACTTATTTTACGGAGATAAAACAGGAAGTCCAGGTACAGAACTATCGTTTTTTGAAATGCCTTTAGTAGGAAAAACGTACCGTGGTACGAATGCAATTACGCGAATCGGATTACTCGTTCCGTCAGAGGAAAGCTTACATTACTGGAAAGAACGATTTGAGAAATTTGATATGAAACATAGTGAAATGACAACATATGCAAATCGTCCTGCTTTGCAATTTGAGGATGCGGAAGGTCTTCGTCTCGTGCTACTCGTTTCAAATGGAGAAAAAGTGGAGCACTGGGAAACTTGGGAGAAATCAGAAGTTCCTGCTGAACATCAAATTCAAGGAATGGGTTCTGTGGAAATGACAGTGCGTAGACTTGATAAACTGGCGAGTACACTTACAGACATATTTGGTTATACAGAAGTTAGCCGAAATGATGAAGAAGCGATTTTCCAGTCTATTAAAGGAGAAGCCTTTGGAGAAATCGTTGTGAAATATTTGGATGGTCCTACTGAAAAGCCAGGCCGCGGTAGCATTCATCATTTAGCAATTCGTGTAAAAAACGATGCAGAGCTAGCTTATTGGGAAGAACAGGTAATACAAAAAGGTTTCCATTCTTCAGGTATTATCGACCGTTTCTACTTTAAAAGCTTATACTTCCGTGAATCAAACGGAATCTTATTTGAAATTGCGACAGATGGACCAGGATTTACAGTTGATGGAGATGTGGAGCATTTAGGAGAAAAACTTGATTTACCGCCGTTCTTAGAAGATCAGCGCGCAGCAATTGAAGCGAAATTAGCACCTATTGAAGAGAAATAATAGAAGAGAAAATATAAATTTAAAAACACATTGGAGGAATATAAAATGAACCAATTAAAAGGAATTCACCACGTTACAGCAATTACAAGTAGTGCAGAAAAGAACTATGAGTTTTTCACTCACGTGTTAGGAATGCGTTTAGTTAAAAAAACAGTAAACCAAGATGATATTCAAACGTACCATTTATTCTTTGCAGATGATAAAGGTAGTGCAGGAACAGATATGACATTCTTTGATTTCCCAGGTATTCCAAAAGGAGTACACGGTACAAATGAAATTTCAAAAACTTCATTCCGCGTTCCAACTGATGCAGCATTAGCGTATTGGGTGAACCGTTTTGACCGTCTTGAAGTAGAACATACAGGCATTAAAGAGCAATTTGGTAAGAAAACTCTTTCTTTCGTTGATTTTGACGATCAACACTATCAATTAATCTCTGATGAATTAGATAAAGGGATAGAGTCAGGTACACCGTGGCAAAACGGTCCAGTTCCATTAGAATATGCAATTACTGGCTTAGGCCCTGTATTTATCCGCATTTCAAACTTTAGTTTCTTTAAAGAAGTGTTAGAAAAAGTTCTATTATTTAAAGAGATTGCTCAAGAAGGAGAATTCTATTTATTTGAAGTAAACGAAGGCGGAAACGGTGCTTCTGTCATTGTAGAACATAATACGGTTCTTCCAGAAGCACAACAAGGTTTTGGTACAGTGCACCATGCCGCATTCCGCGTAGAAGATCGTGCTGTATTAGAAGAGTGGATTGAGAGAATCAGTAGCGTAGGGCTTCCTTCATCTGGCTATGTAAATCGTCACTTCTTCGAGTCATTATACGCAAGAGTTGCACCACAAATTTTATTTGAATTTGCAACAGATGGCCCAGGGTTTATGGGAGATGAGCCATACGAAACACTTGGCGAAAAATTATCGTTACCTCCGTTCTTAGAGCCAAAACGTGAAGAAATCGAAAAATTAGTTCGTCCAATTGATACAGTGAGAAGTACGAAGGAATTTATTAAAGAGTAACAATAGAGAGAGTAAGTAGGAGAGCAAGTAGTTTTAGCTGATCGCTGGAACTGCTTGCTTTTTTATTTGTTCCATAAAGTTTTCTGATAATTTTTTCTCAAGTTATCAAAAAGGAAAACTTTGGTATAATTAATTAAAATATTTAATTTTCTGATAATTATTTTTCAATACATAGAAAAGAGGTGGTAATATACAATTTGGATAATTGTATAAATATCCTAATTTTGTAAGTTTGGAGAAAAGGGGATGCGAGTGTATGGGAGCAGAGGTAGTAAGAAGGGAGCAAATGAAACATTCTTTAGATGATTGGTATCGTGTAATGTTGCAGCAAAATATAGAGAAAGCTAGGGAAATGAAGGAAGATATTGAGAGTGAGTTTTCTAATGTAAAAGAGGATGGGGATTTATGGCTATATTACTCTTTATTAGATTTTAGATATAAAGTGCTGGCGGATGGCTTACAAATTACTAAAAATAGTTTTGATAAAATTGATGAAATTTATAAAACGTCTGAAAATCGTTTGTCATATTACTATTATTTTTTTAAGGCAATGCATGCAACTCTAATATCAAATTACAATGATGCAAGTAGATGTTATGAGAAGGCCAAAACACTAATAAAATATATTCCTGATGAATTAGAATATGGGGAATTCTGTTATCGTCTTTCTGCATTTTTCTACAATACAAGGCAACCAATGAATACAATAAAATATGTAAATAAAGCTAAAGAAATTTTTTCAAAACAAGCAGGACAAGATATGAATATTGCTTTATCTCAAAATCTTTTAGGACTAACTGCCATACAAATAAAGCAATATGAACAAGCAGAAGAGTGTCTAAATTCAGCGATAGATATTCTACAAAAACAGGATAACGCTATATTACTTTTAAGGGTACGTCATAATTTAGGATGGCTATACGCAAGTCAAAACCTTTCTGCACTAGCTATTCGACATCTTTCGGAAGTAACAGAGAAATTCCCAGCACATTTCAAAGCGATTTTCCTACAAGCTAGGGAACATTTTAAACTGGGAGAAACAAACATTGCTGAAGAATTAATTGATAGAGGATTAAATATTTGTATGGAGTTAGAAAATGAAGAGTATATACATCATTTTAGTATTTTAAAAGCAGTAAATGGTAATGTTCCTATTAAAGAATTAGAGCAGATTGTCCTTAAAGGAATTACTTATTTTGATAAAGAATCTTTATATAGTTACACTCAGGAATATGTGGAAAAACTTGCAATAAAGTTTCGTGAGGATGCTAATTACATGAAAGCAAGTGATTATTTTTACAAAGCATTACAGGCAAAAGAGAAGAAGATAGAGAGAGGAGCATTAAAATAATGTTTAAAAAAATAGGTATGGTTGTAACTGGTATAGTGTTAGTTGTTATTGTATCTGTCGGTTTAAATAGTTCTTTTGTACAACAAGCGGAGCACGGTGATGTTCCAGCACCAGCAAAACCAGACTACGTTAATATAGGAGATACAGGAGGAGCACCAGCAGATAATAGAGGAGACGGCGGAGTAAGCCAACTATAATGATAAAGAAAAGGACTTCAACAGGAAGTCCTTTTCTTTGTTATTAGGCCATGTAGAGAAAAGAATTGACTTACTTTAAATATGTAACTATAATAGTTACAAAATAACCATCACTAATGGCAGTGAGTAATATTTTTTTAGTATAATTGTAACTGTTATAGTTACAATAAAAAATAATTATAAAACAACCAAATAATGTAAAAACTTTAAATAGCAACAAGAGAAAGGAGACGGGAATGTTGAAACGGTTTAAATTTTATTTTATTAGCGGTATTATGCTCGTTTTGTTAATCGTATGTAACTTCGTTGATAAGCCGATTGCAAAGGTTGGAGAAGTGAAAAATACTGTTATGATGAAGCTGAATACGAAAGAGAGTATGGCGCAAATTGATGGGCAGACGATTTACTTTAAGCAAATTGGTGAGGGGAAGCCGCCTTTACTTATGCTTCACGGGTTTGGTGGTTCTTCAGATGGGTTTAGTGATATTTATCCGGAACTTGCACGAGACCATACGATTATCGCGGTTGATATTTTAGGATTTGGACGTTCTTCGAAGCCGGTTGATTTTCAGTATTCGTTTCCTGCGCAAGTGAATTTATATTATAAGTTAATGAAGAAACTCGGATACGATCAATTCGCAGTACTTGGTCATTCGATGGGCGGAGAGATGTCTCTAAATTTAGCGTATTTATATCCGGATGCAGTAACGCATCTCGTTTTAGCGGATTCTACAGGGATCGAGTCTTTCCAGCAAAAAGAAAGCTATGAAGTGCCGCCGCTATCAACGGACTTACAAACTGTAACAGAGATTACAGATTACAATAAAAATGCAGTGAAAAATAGTCGCGATGATAAAGAGCATTATGATCAACTGACGAAAATGAGAGAGCGCCGCATTGCGATGGAAGCCGATAAAATTAAGGTGCCGACTTTAATTATATGGGGACGACACGATAAGAGCGTTTCTTGGAAAAATGGTGAACTGTATCATGAGCTATTTGCGAATAGTACGTTCCATATCATTGAAAAAGGATACCATGCACCGTTTCGCCAGGAACCAATAGAGTTTATGGAATATGTACAAGCGTTCTTCGCGAAGAATCCACAATAAATTTTAAGCATAAATCCACTTCTTTCCTCATACAGTGAAACTAATAAGGCTTGTCTAAGGAAAGGAATGAAGTACAGTGGAAACTTTACCATGGTGGGTGTATCTTGTAATTGTCGGGATCGTATTAAGTGGCTACATGGTTTTATATACTTCAAAAAAAGAGCAAGATATGGATAATGAGTTTATCGAAAAAGAAGGCGAAGTGTATATGAAGCGTTTAGAAGAAGAGAGAGAGAAACGGAATCAGGATACTGATAAGGATTCGGTATTGCTTTAATAGAAATTTTGAAAGGCTACCAACTAGTAGAACTTTACATCTAGCTGGTAGCCTTTTTTTGCTGGAGGAGCAGTATATGTTCATCAAGCTAAGCTTATACAAGTTGAATTTTACATGTATACAATATTCATCATGAACTTTTATTGATGGTATTTATATATTTTTTTACTCATAAGAATGGAACTAGCGCATTATTTACTGGGGGGGGATTAACAATGCATAGGGATGAAACATCATTACATCCTGATACAGGTGTTACATCTGTAATGTTTGTTGAGCGTTCATTAAATGAAATTCGTTTTTGGTCTAGAATCATGAAGGAGCATTCTTTTTTTCTTCGCTTAGGGTTTAGATGTGAGGATACTCAACTAATCGAAGAGGCTAATCAATTTTATCGATTGTTTGAACATATCGAACAAATAGCGCATTCCTATACAAATGAAACAGATCCTGAGCAAATAAAAAGATTTAATTCAGAAGTACAACAAGCCGCAACTAATATTTGGGGATTTAAACGAAAAATTTTAGGATTAATTCTCACATGTAAATTGCCAGGACAAAATAACTTTCCATTGTTAGTTGACCATACGAGTAGGGAAGCTGATTATTTTAGAAAACGTTTAATACAATTAAATGAAGGTAAATTAGATGCTCTTCCTGATGCTATTATTAAAGAAAATGTTTTCTTTTTAAGGATTATGGCAGACCATGCTAAATTTATTGGTCATCTTCTTGATCCATCGGAAAGAAAGCTTGTAGACACAGCACGGAATTTTAGCCATGATTTTGATGAATTGATGTATCAAGCAATTGACTTAGAATCTATGAAACCACAATCTCAAACAGTCCCACTTTTAGATCAATTTTTAGATCAAAATCGTGTGTCGGTTGCATCTCTTCGGGATTTTAAGAAAACAGCACGTGATTTAATTGAGCAATGTAAAATAAAGAGTATCATTCATCCATTATTAGCAGACCATGTTTTCCGTGAAGCTGATAGATTTCTTGAAATCATTGATATGTATGATGTTCACCTTACAAATATTCAATCACAACCTAGATATTAGAAGATAAAGAAAGATAATATTTTACTTTCAGCTGAGAAGTTAACAATTTATTGTTAGCTTCTTTTCTTTTTGATGAAAAAGTTTAAAAATGAAACTTTGCGTTATTCTTTCTGGAGAATGATAAGAAGGGCGACGTATTTTTTTACGTCTAATCTAGTCTTTACTAGTATCTGTTCGGTGTATTATTGTTCGGGAAATTATTATAGGAGCATAGCATATAGAATGTACATACTAAATGGCGCCATTACAACCTGTAACGCACAAGTTGCACAACCTACGCAATGATAACTAGCTTTACTCTTCATCAGTTATTTGCCCATACTAGACGTAGAGAGGTGATAAACACAGTATGATTTTTAGTGAACGCTTAAAACAAGAACGAGAAAAACGAAATTGGTCGCAAAGTGATTTGGCTGAAAAAATTCATGTAAGTAGGCAGTCTGTTTCGAAATGGGAGACGGGAAAGAACTATCCGAGCATTGAAATTATTATTCATTTAAGTGATCTGTTCGGTATTACGATTGATGAACTGCTAAGGAGTGATGAAGAGTTGACGCAAAAAGTAATTGAAGATAGTAAGCAATTGGCATACCCAAAATGGAAGGTGTTTTTTGATAGTTTATTTATGATGGGGGTACTTTTGTTTGTTACAAAAATCGGTATATGGATGTTAAATAAGTTTGCAGGAGCGAGCATTACTATTATAGCGGAGGCACCGTATGTAATGAACTTTCTACCTCTTATATTAATGATCATAGGCGGCACGGCTTCTGATAAGTTGAAGAAAATATATAGATAGAGGAAATAATTTCCCTGCACTAGCTGTTCTTTCTACTCAAATTGTGTACTATAAAGGATAGGATGACATAGAGAAGGGGACATTTAGAATGGAATTTCATGAACAAAAGATTTTGCCGGCAGTGAGGCAAATTAAAGATTTGGAAAAACTATTACATAGTTCGTATGAGTATATCGTTATTTTAGATATTCATGTTGGTCAATTGAAGAGTGTTGTGTCACTTGCGAAGCAGCATAGTAAAAAGGTGTTTTTACATGTTGATTTGATCCATGGATTACAAAGTGATGGGCATGCGACGGAGTTTTTATGCCAAGAATATAAACCGTACGGGTTACTTTCGACAAAGGCGAGCGTGATTATGAAGGCGAAGCAAAAGGGTGTCGTCTCCATTCAACGCATCTTTTTAATTGATTCTAGCGCGATGGAAAAGAGCTGTAATTTGTTAGAAAAGACGAAGCCGGATTATATAGAGGTGCTTCCTGGTGCGTTAACGGATGTGATTGCTGAAGTGAAAGAGCGTACTGGTGTTCCGATTTTAGCGGGTGGTTTCATTCGTACTGTGCAAGATGTTGAAAGAGCTTTAAGCGCTGGTGCGACAGCAATTACGACATCAAAAAAAGAACTATGGAAACATTACCAAAAAAAGTGACGAAAATGTGAAAAAATTCTGTTGACACCGCTTTCATGAAAGGTTAACATTATAGACAAGTTAATAAACGTGACGGAGAAAAGAAGAGATCCACATTTCATTGTTTCTATATAAATTTATATAGAAGCGTGCAAAGCTGTGGGTCTTTTTCTTTTGACAAAAACGAATGGCCATTCATTTTACCTCTATCACATTTGGAAGCGTTTAAATTGATTGTGGAGGGATACTATGTCAGCATTTTTAGGAGAGTTAGTAGGGACTGCGTTGTTAATCTTACTTGGTGGCGGCGTTTGCGCTGGTGTAAGTTTAAAGAAATCGTTTGCGAAAGATTCTGGTTGGATTGTTATTACAATGGGCTGGGGCTTAGCAGTTGCTATGGCAGCGTATGCAGTTGGATCAATTAGTGGGGCACATTTGAATCCGGCTTTAACGATAGGATTAGCATTTAAGGGAGCGTTCCCATGGAGTGACGTACCAGGTTATATCGCAGCACAAATGATTGGGGCAATTATCGGGGCAGTTCTTGTATATTTACATTACTTACCACACTGGAAAGAAACAGAAGATCCAGGAACAAAATTAGGTGTATTTGCAACAGGTCCAGCAATTCCGAACACATTTGCAAACCTTTTAAGTGAAATGATTGGAACATTCGTTTTAGTATTTGGTATATTAGCAATTGGAGCAAATAAATTTGCAGATGGATTAAATCCATTTATCGTAGGTTTCTTAATTGTAAGTATTGGTTTATCATTAGGTGGAACAACAGGATATGCGATTAACCCGGCTCGTGATTTAGGTCCGCGTATCGCACACTTCTTCCTTCCGATTGCAGGAAAAGGCGGTTCGAACTGGAAGTATGCATGGATTCCAGTAGTTGGTCCAATTCTAGGTGGGTCACTTGCAGGATTATTCCATCAAGTTGTATTTGAAGGAAAACAAAATGCAGCACTTATTTATGTGATTATTGCAACTGTGATTGTACTAGCAATCTCTTATATGACAAGTAAAAAAAGTGAAAGCAATACAAATAGTAGAAAAGTAGCATAGGGGGAAACCGATATGAAAAAATATATTCTTTCTTTAGACCAAGGAACAACTAGCTCACGCGCAATTCTGTTCAATAAAAAAGGTGAAATTGTTCATTCAGCTCAAAAAGAGTTTACACAACATTTTCCAAAGCCAGGTTGGGTAGAGCATAATGCACAAGAGATTTGGGGATCTATTTTAGCAGTTATCGCAACTTGCTTAAGCGAAGCGGATGTAAAACCAGAACAAATCGCTGGTATCGGTATTACGAACCAACGTGAAACAGCAGTTGTTTGGGATAAAACGACTGGAAAACCAATTTACAACGCAATCGTATGGCAATCTCGTCAAACAGTTGAAATTTGTGATGAGTTAAAAGAAAAAGGGTATAGCGAAATGGTTCGCGAAAAAACAGGTCTTTTAATTGACGCATACTTCTCTGGTACGAAAGTAAAATGGATTTTAGATAACGTTGAAGGTGCAAGAGAAAAAGCAGAAAACGGCGATCTATTATTCGGAACGATTGATACGTGGCTTGTATGGAAATTATCTGGCGGTAAAGCGCACGTAACGGATTACTCAAATGCATCACGTACATTAATGTTTAACATTCACGACTTACAGTGGGATGATGAGCTTCTAGACATGTTAACAGTGCCAAAGAGCATGCTTCCAGAAGTACGTCCATCATCTGAAATATATGGAGAAACAATTGATTATCACTTCTTCGGTCAAAATATACCGATTGCAGGTGTAGCTGGTGACCAACAAGCAGCATTATTTGGACAAGCTTGTTTCGGTGAAGGTATGGCGAAGAACACGTACGGAACTGGTTGCTTCATGTTAATGAACACAGGTGAAAAAGCAGTAGCTTCTGAGCACGGCCTATTAACAACAATTGCATGGGGTATAGATGGTAAAGTAAACTACGCATTAGAAGGAAGTATTTTCGTAGCAGGTTCTGCAATTCAGTGGTTACGTGACGGAATGCGCATGTTTAAAGATGCAAGTGAGAGTGAAGTATATGCTTCTCGCGTTGAATCAACTGACGGTGTATACGTTGTACCAGCATTCGTAGGATTAGGTACACCGTACTGGGATAGTGAAGTACGCGGCGCTATGTTTGGTGTAACGCGCGGTACGACGAAAGAGCATTTCATTCGTGCAACACTAGAATCTTTAGCGTACCAAACGAAAGATGTATTATGCGCAATGGAAGCAGATTCAGGTATTGAATTAAAAACATTACGCGTTGATGGCGGAGCAGTTAAAAATAACTTCTTAATGAAGTTCCAAAGTGATATTTTAGATGTTCCTGTAGAGCGTCCAGTAATCAATGAAACGACAGCTTTAGGTGCAGCATACTTAGCTGGTCTTGCGGTTGGATATTGGAAAAACCAAGATGAAATTAAAGAACAGTGGCATATGGACAAACGCTTTGAACCAACGATGGAAGCGGAAACAAGCGAAGAGCTATATGCTGGATGGAAAAAAGCAATTGAAGCAACAAAAGCTTTCAAATAATCATAAACAGTGTTATAATGGTGACAAGTTAATAATTCGGTAGGAGATTTGGAGAGACCACAACACGCTATAGAGGCGAAATCTATAGCGGAGTTCGTGGTCTCTTTTTTCGTTATCAAAGGGAGGAATTACCATGAAATTTTCAAGTAAACAACGTAAAGACGTATTAAACGGAGTAAATAAACAAGAGTTAGATGTGATCGTAATTGGTGGAGGTATTACTGGTTCTGGTATTGCATTAGATGGAGCAACACGCGGGTTATCAACAATTGTGTTTGAAATGCAGGACTTTGCAGCAGGTACATCAAGTCGTTCAACGAAGCTTGTACACGGTGGTCTACGTTATTTAAAACAACTTGAAGTGAAAATGGTAGCAGAGGTGGGGAAAGAGCGTGCAATCGTATATGAGAACGGTCCCCATGTAACAACACCAGAGTGGATGTTACTTCCGTTCCATACAGGCGGTACGTTCGGATCATTCAGTACATCAATTGGTCTTCGTGTATATGACTTCTTAGCAGGTGTAAAACGAAGCGAGCGCAGAAAAATGTTTAACCGTGAAGAAACATTAAACAAAGAGCCTCTTGTAAAAAAAGAAGGACTAAAGGGCGGCGGTTACTACGTAGAATATCGTACAGACGATGCGCGTCTTACAATTGAAGTAATGAAAGAAGCGATTGAACACGGTGCGAAAGCTGTTAACTACGCAAAAGTAGACAGTTTCTTATATAAAGATGGAAAAGTATGCGGTGTACGTGTAATCGATTTACTAGATGGCGAAGTGTATGAAGTGTACGGTAAGAAAATTGTAAACGCAGCTGGTCCTTGGGTAGATACACTTCGTGAAAAAGATAACTCGAAAAAAGGGAAAGTACTTCAGTTATCAAAAGGTGTGCATTTAGTAATTGACCAAAAACGTTTCCCATTAGGGCAAGCTATTTACTTTGATACACCAGATAAACGTATGGTGTTCGCGATTCCTCGCGGCGGAAAAACATACGTAGGTACAACAGATACGTTCTATGATAAAGACGCAGCTGTACCGCACATGACAACAGAAGATCGCACATATATCATTAATGCGATTAACTACATGTTCCCAAGTGTGAAAATTACAGAAAAAGATGTGGAGTCAAGCTGGGCTGGTGTACGTCCGTTAATTTACGAAGAAGGTAAGAATGCATCTGAAATTTCTCGTAAAGATGAAATTTGGACTTCTGAATCTGGTTTAATTACAATCGCTGGTGGTAAATTAACAGGATACCGTAAAATGGCTGAAATGGTAGTAGACTACGTAACAAACCTATTACAAAAAGAAGGTCATAGTGCATATCCGAAGAGCGACACGAAACATATGCCAATCTCTGGTGGACATGTAAGTGGTTCACACGGATTCCCAGCATTCGTTGCGAAAAAAGCAGACGAAGGTACGAAATCTGGTTTAACGAAAGCGCAAGCAGAAGAGTTCGCGAAATTCTATGGCTCTAACGTTGACGTACTGTTCGACTTAGCGAAAAAACATAAAGACGAAGCGAAAGAATACAACATGCCGCTAGACGTTCTAATCCCACTTGTATACGCAATGGATTACGAAATGACAGCAAAACCAGTTGACTTCTTCGTACGCCGCAGAGGCGCTGTATTCTTCAACATTCACTGGGTATACGAGTGGAAAGAAGCAGTAATCAACTACATGGCTGCGAAACTAGGCTGGAGCAAAGAAGAGCAAATGAAATACACAGCAGAATTAGAAAAAGCATTAAAAGACGCTGTCATTCCTGTAGATCAACAAGAGCAGGCGGCTGCGTTAGCGTAAAATAGAGAACCACCTGAAGGGGAGCCTTTAGGTGGTTTTTATCTTGACTAAAAATAAATAAAATGTGTTACAATGATGATAGAGTATGTAGTATGAATTTTGCATAAAATAAAGAAGACAGAAGCCTGAGAAACTTCTGCCTTGTGTAACCTAACTTGCTATTGTGGTGGTAGTAGGTGCGGTTATAAGACAATTACATTAACGTTTTAGCCGAGAACCGCCCTTACCTTTTCCACGAAGCAGGGTGGTTCTCGCTTTTTTGTATACAGAAATTAGCCACGGACCGACGTATCTTCTACCGATGACAACGCCAGCTCCGGTTAGGATACCATACACTAATTTAATTACAAACATCGCGATCATATTATCACCTCCCCCCTTTTTTCAAAATGGAAGAGATGATTATCACACCTACTAGTTATAGCTTATTAAGTTACATTTCAATTGTATTATGTTTTAAAATAGGGAACAAGACAAATGAATACGGATATGAGGTGCAGCATGAAAAAATTAATTACTTATGATCCTGAAATCCAGATGGCATATTTGTATGTAATTCCATTCACTTCAGATATTGAGATTGAATCGACTGAAGAATTAGAAGAAAATCCGACATTAAATTTAGATATAGATCAATTTGATCGCATAGTGGGGATTGAGTTTTTTGGAGAAAATGCTCGCAAATTAAAAGAATTAGCAAATAGGAGTAAAATATATAAAAAGAAAACTTCAAATGATAATAAATACATATACTCATTTAGACTTTCTCAGGATACTCATTTGCAAAAAGTGTTATTTCATAATATCGTATTTTATTTTTCAGATAAGCAGTATGAAGACTTTATTGGTTTTGATATTATGAAGCCCTCTTTGTATGGCCATGAGATATTAGATTCTTTAAGTGAGCGTTAGGAAGAAGGAGGACTCGATTAAATGAGTTCTCTTTTTCATTTAGCGGTCTTTAGAGGTGAGGGGAATCTTGACTATAGAAAACTAAGGGGAAATCCTTATTTCAAAATGAAAGAGCGCTTTGGGAGGAAGACGCTCTTTAGGTGAATGTAGTGTAATGACTATTCGGTTTATTATATGTAATTTGCTTAGGAAGTGATTTATAAAAAATGTTATTGCCGCCCGTATTTTTTTATGAATGTATAAAACTTTTCCACAGGTTGCGTCGTCTAATATAGGGAAGGAGGAAATGATGTGGATGAATTAACGGTAGAAGCGTTTGAAATAGAAGATAAGGAACTCCTTATCGATGAAATCATGAACAAGTATGGACAAGAAGTCCTGCAGCTTGTGTATTCATATGTGAATAATAAAGAGGTTGCTGAGGATGTAACGCAAGATATATTTGTGAAATGTTATAAATCTCTTCATACATATAAAGGGAAGTCGAATGTGAAAACGTGGTTATGGAGAATTGCGATTAATCAATGTAAGGACTATATAAAGAGTTGGTATAACAAAAAGGTGATCGTGGCAGAGGATGAATCTGCTTATATGGGGGTTCAAAATGATAGTGTCGAACAAATTGTCATTCAAAATGCGGAGGACCGTGAGCTCGCTTCTGCAGTGATGAGTTTACCGGTAAAATATCGAGAAGTGATTTATCTATTTTATTATGAAGAATTATCAATTAAAGAGATTGCTATTGTAATAGACGTGAAAGAAAACACGATAAAAACGAGACTGAAAAAAGCGAAGGAGCTTTTGAAGAAAGGATTGGAGGAATAATCAAATGGAAGATCGATTAAAAGGCCTGCGAAAGTCAATGGAGAATACAACGTTTAAACATTTGAGTTTTTCTGATCAACATCGAAAGCAGGTGCGTGAAAAAATCAATGCATCACACGAAAAGGAAGAGGACATCTCTTTAGCCATTTTACAACTCCTCAGTAATGAAAAAACAGGATACGAATTGTCACAGCTGCTACGAGGGAGAGGGATTCGAAAATTCGAAGGAAATGAAGGTTTTTTATATACCGTATTACATCGTCTAGAACAGAATCGTTTTATTCAATCAAGTTGGGATCACGCGGGAGCGAAATATTATCAATTAAATGATAAAGGAAGAAAGATGCTGCGAAAGGCAGAGAAAAATGCTACGAAGGTACAATTTATATTAAAAGGCTTAGTACAGGAGTGAGGCGAAATTGAATAAAAAAGGGGAGCGTTTTGTAAGCGAAGTTACGAATCATATTAAATCAAAAGAAGCAAAGAGCTTTGTAGCAACTGAACTAGATTTTCACTTAAAACAGGCGAAGAACACATGGATAGAAAAAGGATTAAGTGAGGAAGTTGCTGAAAATAAAGCTGTGGAACAAATGGGAAGTCCAATTAAACTAGGGCAGGAGCTTAATAAACTGCATAAGCCAAAGGTTGATTGGTTCTTACTTATTTTATTAGTGGCTGCTATGGGGTTAGGGTTTTTACCAATAATCGCTCTTGGGCATACGAATGATTTACTAATGAACAAAGTAATTTTTGTAATTCTTGGCATTGTAACGGCTGTTGGGATGATGTTGCTTGATTACCGGAAGCTAGAAAGGTTTGGATGGCTGTTTTATACAATCGGAGTATTTATTCTGTTAACGTTAAAATGGTTTCCAAGTGGTTACGTGAATGGGGAAGCGCTCATAAAAATTGGTCCCATCAAAATTGACTGTTTAATGACGATACCATTCTTTTTTCTAGCCTGGGCTTCATTTTTTAATAACAGTAGATTAAAGTTTATACATCTTTTTATGCTGTACGTATTTTCTTTGTATCTATTTTTAACGACATCAATTCTTTTACCAATTTTCATCTACATTACGATGGTATTTGTTATGCTTTGGTGGAGTAAGCTAGGAAAGAAAACAGCATGGCTCATTACAATGTTACCAATTTTTCTCTTAATTATTAGGGATCTATTTTCCTGGTCTGCCGTAAAAGAATACCGGATAGCTAGAATTTTAGGATTTATAAACCCAGCGCATGATCAATGGGATTTACGTTTACAAGAGGCGATGTCTTCAGCAGGTTGGTTTGGTACATATGGAAATATAAAGTCTATCCCTGCTGCCCATACTGATTTTGTATTCGCGAGTTTGACTTACTATTATGGATATGTGCTTGCACTAGTTCTTGTCTTGATTCTTTCTCTTTTTGCAGTAAGAATAATGAACATAGCTTATAAAATAAATGATGGTTATGGTAAATTGCTCCTCGTTGGCGGAGTGACTCTTTTTGTAATCCATTTTATTTGTAACGTTGGCATGATTTTAGGATTATTACCGCGTACTTCTATATCATTACCTTTTATTAGCTACGGATGGATACCAACTCTATTTCATGCGTTTATAATGGGAATTGTGCTGAGTGTATATCGACGTAAAGATATGTCGTTTAGAATGAGAAAAACACCTTGATACTTATTATAAGTTGTATATGAAATTCATTATTATGATCAAGTATAGACGTAAATAGAGAGCAGAAGAGGGTTATGATAAATAACCCTCTTTTCGTGTTTAAATAAGTGTACTCTCTTTAACAGAAATACATAATTCAGAACGAGATATCGATTCAGTTAGTTGTTGTAAATAGGAGTATTCTTCCGCATCTTTTTCGGAAGTGTTAGGATCTAATAAAGGTGAAGATAGAAGTACATCAAGTGTAAGAATGTCTGCATCATGAGAAGCGATACGATAACCTGCAAATACAGGGCGTTTTAAGTCTTTTACTTTTTGAATCATCTTATGGAATTTCGTAACACTTATATGGATTGTCGCTAGTGGAAAGCATTTTTCGTCAGGGTTATCGATAGTCTTTCTAACTTTATAATCGTATACGTAATAGTACTTTTCTTGTTCTTCTAGTTTTTGTAACTCTTTCGTTAATAGATGGTATGTATCTGTAAGTCCAGTTGTAAGTGCATCGTATTCTGCGCCAACTAATAATGTGAAAGGTCTTGGTGATGAGATTTCGAGAGGGCGGACGTTTAGGTCGGTAAAAGTAGGATTAGATTGTAAAATGGTATGTAATTTTTCGGTAGGAAATACGCCGTCATAAATAGCGATAAAATAATGATTCATCTTGTTACTCCTTAGCTTTTTCTAAACTGATATATTCTATTTTAAAGGTGTAAATCCTGCATAAAAAAGAAACACCTTGAATCATCAAGGTGTTTTCATTATAAGCTCAAAACTCTCCGAATTAGCCCCAAGTATAAAAGGACTAAGCTCGCCAACGCTATAAAGTTGCAATTCATGCATTGCGCGCGTGCAAGCAGTGTAAAACAATCTACGGACGCTCTCGTCGCTGTACACATCTTTAGAAGCATTGTAAATAATAACAGCATCAAATTCGATACCTTTTGCTAAGTAAGCAGGGATCACGACGATGCCTTGCTCATACTCGGCTGAGTTACTTTTCACAAGTTTAATATTGTCGATATGACGAAGTGCTTCATAGGCAGCGGCGCTTTCAGCTGCAGATTTACATATAATTGCGATCGTATTGTGCTGCTCTTTTTGTAGTTCAGCAACTTTGGCAGTAATATGCTCGTGCAGTTCACTGTCATTTGATACTTTCGTCACTGTAGGTTTCTCGCCATCACGTTCAAAGGCGTGAATGTTCTCTCCTTCCGGTACGAGAGCACGTGTAAATTCAATAATCGGTTTTGTTGAGCGATAGCTACGAGTTAAGTTGATGCCATTCGTTTCGTCTGGTCCGTATAAGCTAGTAAGTGTATTGAAATTCACTGCTTCACTCGCATGGGCAAATATCGCTTGGTTAAAGTCTCCGAGTACAGTCATTCTTGCAGCAGGGAAGAGACGTTTTAAAAACTCAAATTGAAACGGTGAATAATCTTGTGCTTCGTCTACGAGTACATGTTTAATTGATCTATTCGTTTGGAAGCCTTCAATTAATTCTTTTAACAGTAAAAATGGAGTCGCATCCTCGTAATATAGCTTTCCTTCATCAAGCATGTTTACTGTTAAGGAGCAAATATCGTCCCACTCTTTCGGTTTTTCCCCAGTAACCCATGATGCATCTGTGAAGAGTTGTTTATATATGCCTGTGAAATTGATGAAGCGCAATGTTTGAACGCCTTTACGAAGCGGCTTCAATTTTTTACGGACAATCATACGTCCAAGTACTTTCGTTTCTTTCTCATAATCATTAAAGGAGTTGTCTTCAAACTCGCCTTTTTTCTGTAAATATTTATAAGCCTTTTGGTATTCATCTTTACTAAGTAATTCAATTTCCTCTTCTACCCAAGGTTTTTTCAGTTCTGTTTTTTCAATTGCATCTATTTGTTTATTTAGCCAATCTGTTAACTTTTCAATTCGATTATGGAAGCGGAGGGAGGAGTCAGTGTTGTAAAACTGCTCTGTAATTTCTTTAGCAGAAGCAATTAACTTTCCTCTAAATTTCATTCCTCTAAATAGCATGCCTGAAGATTCAAGAGATTGTCTGTACGCTCTAATCATCTCGAAAAATTGAGTAGATGCTTTAAATCGAATGCTCGCATTTCTCGTTTTATAGGTAGGGCTATTCGTTTCAGTTAACATATATTCTAATTGTTCATAAGGGTCTTCAACATCAAATGACTTACTGAGTCTATGGTTTAAATATTCTTGGAATGTCACTTGCTGCATATTTTCTTCACCAAGTTCAGGTAGTACGTTAGAAACGTAGCTGTTAAACATAGAGTTAGGGGAGAAGAGAATAATTTGATCAGCTTTTAACCATTCGCGATATTTATATAGTAAGTAGGCGATTCGTTGCAGGGCAGCTGACGTTTTACCACTACCAGCAGCTCCTTGCACGATAAGGAGTCGGCCTTCATCGTGACGGATAATTTCATTTTGCTCGCGCTGAATTGTAGCAACGATGCTTTGCATATGTTTGTTCGTACCTTTTCCGAGCGCTTGTTGCAAGATCTCATCACCAATTGTAAGGCTCGTATCGAACATAGAATCAATCTCGCCATTTTGAATAATGTACTGTAATTTTTTCTCCACATTACCGTGGATTACGCCGCCTGGTGTACTGTATTCAGCTGGCCCTGGTGGATAATCGTAGTACACACTCGAAATGGGTGCACGCCAGTCGTATATAAGAAAGTTTTCTCCGCTTGCATCAGTAAGTGTAGCTACGCCGATATAAATTTGATCCGCAGCAGATTCTCCTTCTTCTTTGAAATCAATTCGCCCAAAGTAAGGTGCTTTATGCATACGTCTTAATGCGGCAAGTCGATTAAAGGTGTGCTTATGGGTAATTTGTGTGACAGCTAGTGACTGAGCTTGTTGTCTTAAGTTGATAACTGTTTCAAGATAATCATCAAAAGTATCAGTATTAACTTTCACGTCATCCCAAAAGTGTTTACGAATATGGATTACTTCCGCCCGGCGTCTGCCAGTTTCGTTTTCCAGTTTATCAATTTGCTCCGTAATCGTTTCAATTACGGTATCCAATCGTTTTTGCTCTAAATCAAGTTTTTTGTTCATACGGTAAGCACTCCTTTAAAAGTGAAAAATAGAGGTTGACTGAAGATGTGTTTTGGTGTATAATTAAGATACGGATAAATACGTTCTATATATTTTTGAAAACGTGTTTCTGTACTAATTTAACATAGTTTCTTAATTTAATCAATGATAATAAGATAAACCTTGGTTCCGTGCGGTGGAATCGAGGTTTTTTTGTGTTTCTTGAAGAGGGGATCGCGATCATTGTCAGTTTTTGTCGGTAAGTCGATATATTTTGAAAATCGCCGATATAATTGAAAAATCGCTGATATAATTTAGATTCACGAAAATCAACTACATAATTTCATGTACCGAATCTAGATGCAATGTATCGCGAGAAGAGGGCAAATAAAAAAAGCTCGGGCTAATCCCGAGCTTTTCATTATTTCTTTTCGTCTTTCTTAGCGTCAGCTTTTTGCTCTTTGAAAAGATCTTTTAAATCTTTATCTTCAACTTTTACGTCAGCTTTTTTGATTTCTTTCATCATAAGATCGTTCATGAATTCAGCGTCTTGTGCTTTCTTCGCAACTAACTCTTTTTTCAGGTCAGCTTTTGATTGCTCGAATGATTTTTCTGGCTCTTTAATGTCTGTAACTTTAATGATGTGGTAACCGAATTGTGTTTTTACAGGTTCGCTTACTTCATCTTTTTTCAGTTTATAAGCAGCATCTTCGAATTCTTTAACCATTTTACCATGTTCGAAGAATCCTAAGTCGCCACCTTTTTCTTTTGAACCAGTATCTTCAGAGTATTGTTTCGCTAACTCTTCGAAAGATTTACCTTGTCCAAGTTCCTCTTTAACCTTTTTCGCAGTCGCTTCATCTTTTACAAGAATGTGGCTTGCTTTAACTTCAGGCTTGTAGTTATCTTTTAATTCTTTATCAGTGATTGTTTTCTCGATAGCTTTTTCTTGAGCTAATTGAGCACGCACACCAGTTTTTAAAGTTTCTTCTTTAATACCTTGTTGTTTTAATAGTGTATCGAATTGATCACCGTATTGTTTTTTCATTTCATCGAACTTTTTGTCTACTTCTTTGTCTTCAACTTTGTAGTTTTTAATAAGTACTTTTTCCATAACCATGTTGTTTAGTACTTGTTTACCAGCTTGTGTCTTCATTTGATTGTAGAACTCGTCTTTTGTAATGTCACCAGCTTTAGATGTAACGATTTTGTCTGATGATGATCCTGTTCCACATGCTGATAATGCGATTACACTTGTTGCGGCTAAGGCAAGCATAGCTTTCTTCATTCGATAAACACTCCTACTATTATGTATTTTTAATTTATCCTACACCAATGAATTTTAGTTCATAAGAGCCCGATTAAGTCTCACTGATACTTTTGCTTTGTATATTGGTAAAGCGCGCTTAACAGGGCTTACCGAGGCTGAGGATAAAGTTAAGATGCGTGTCATTTATTTCATAGTATAAGCAATATGTACAAAATTTAATATATCATATTTCGACTCGATTTCATATTGATAAAGAAAATTTAACCAGTGCGTGTCAGATTTTGAAGGTGTTCCATATTGGGCGCATGCCGCATATACAGAAAAGAGGAGGGGATGGGGATGAATTCTCAACTTATTTTATTACTTGTACTGTTTATTTTATTGGTTATAGTAGGTATAATTTGCTTATAGAGGAAAAAAGTGAGGAAGGGGCTTCCTTCCTCACTTTCCATGAAATATAATTTCTATATAACTAGAAATTAATAAAATTGTTATACATACATTAATAACCCGAAAGACACCGGGTTGGCGGCTCGCAGCTATTTGTTTTCGTTCACACAGTGTATGTGTCATGAAATTCGTGTAAAATATAACAAGAAGTGCGAATGCGACAAAAACAACTGTTATAAGTGTCATGAGGCGAGACCTCCTTTTGGTAAAATACATATACTTTATATATTGTATCATACGATATTTTGTTCGTGTTATAAAATTCAGAAATAGAAGACTTTGTGTTAGAAAGAGAGGGAGAAAATGGACGTTGTTAGAAGATTAGAACAAGCTGAATACTACGTAGACCTACTATTTAAAATGATTGATGAAGAAAAGTGTCCATTTTATTCTTTGATCATAAAGAAAAAAGCTCGTAAAAAAGATATTGAACGTATACTAAATCTTTGTGAAATATTGAACGAGCAATATGTAGTGGAGAAAGCAGAAGGGCTTCTTTTGTTCGATGCGCTGTTAGATCAATTTGAAAAAGCGCTTCCACATCAGCTCGAAGTACACGAAACTGCGGAAGCGCTAGCAAAACAAGGTTTATTTAAGCCGCTTATGAATGAATTCTTAAGCATGATTGCGAAACAATAAATAGATTACTTCTTAACTAACTTCTGATCGGATTCCGTAAAATTCTCCTCAATATTCTCTAATGATTTCTCAAAAATATCGATGAAGTCTTGTCCGTAAATGTTGCGCAAGATAGCGATAAGTTCGATATTTTCTGGGAACTTACCATAGAAATTACGAAGTGCAAGAGCCCCATTAAATACAGAGTTATTTTCAGGATCATACTCCTCCATTAAGCGAAGTAGTAATTCTTCCCCTTTGTCTGTAATCTCAATGTACGTATTTCGTTTATCATCTTCTTTTTTTGAGAATACAAGATAGCCGCGTTCTTCCAGCTTTTTCGAGAAGTTAAACGCCGTTGATACGTGCATAACTCCAAACTTAGCAATCTCAGAAATAGAAGCCCCTTTTAAATGATAAGCGATTGACAAAATATGATGCTCATTAATGTTTAAATCGTAAGGCTTAATCCACTGTTGCCAATCTTTCTCTACACATTTCCATAACGCTTTCGATAATTGAGCAATGCGTTGGCTGAAAATCATCGCTTCTTTTACCGAGTAATCTTTTTCTCCACTTTTCATTTACTCACCCACTTTAACATTCTTTTTCATTACTATCTATTATGCCAGTAAAGTAAAAATTAATAAAGTCTTTTTGTGAGAATTGTGAAAATTTTTCGGAAAAATGACATTCTATACAAATCATGCATAACTATGGAAGCGTTTTATGAGTCGTGAATACATGTGTTGTCCTTACATGTTAAGTGATAACATATATTGTAAATGCATAAAAACACGGCATATCTGTGTGATATGCCGTGTTAAGGTCGATTTATATAAAAAATATTTGTTATATGCAAAAAACTAAGCAGGAATTTGTTTACGCTTTTTCCGGAACAGCTTCTTGTAGTTTCTCAATTGATTTTTGAATGTCCAAAATTTCTTGCTCAATATGTCGTTTGTTTTGAGAAATATCTTGCTTCCAGTTAGAAAGCGTGTCTTGCATATCTTCTTTTAATTCTTGAAACACTTCTTTACCTTCTGAAGCAGTTTCAACGATTTGACGTTTTAATAATTTTGTATCAGCTGTAATATCAGCTAAAGTCTTTTTAATATCAGTTCCTTTTTCTTTTAGCTTACCGCGCATAGTTTTACCAGAAGAAGGAGTAGAGAAAAGAACGGCTAATCCAGCAACTGCTCCGCCGCAAATGACACCTGTAATAAAGGATTTAGCTTTTGACATAAAAGGAAACCTCCTTATTTTTTGTTCGTATTCATGATGTGAAAAAATATGCATATCTTTAAGACAAGGGAAAGAAAAGTGTGCAATGCACATTCCCCGAGATCTTGAATGGAGAAACAAGCCGTGCAATATGTAATGACTTTAGGAAAGTGGCTTGTTATGTATTACTTCTTATTATAGTGTCACTATTCCACACTATTTGCAATTGTACTTGCGATGTTTTGTAAATTTTCCATTGTGTATTCATTTTGATGTGATTTCCAAACAGCACCGAAACCATCGTTTTCACCGTAGCGTGGAATTAAATGAAGGTGGAAGTGGAACACAGTTTGTCCAGCTTTTTCACCGTTATTGTTAAGTAGGTTAAAGCCAACTGGATTAAACTCTGCTTTAATCGCATTTGCGATTTTCGGAACGACAGAAAAAATGTGTGATGCGATTTCTGGCGTTAACGCAAAAATGTCTTGTTTGTGAACTTTTGGAATAACAAGAGTATGTCCTTTTGTTACTTGACTAATATCTAAAAATGCAAGCACATGTTCATCTTCGTATACTTTTGAGCAAGGGATTTGCCCATCAATAATTTTACAAAAAATACAATTGTCCGCTGTATGGTTCATTGATCTCATCCTTTCAAGTAGCCTTAGCCGTATTTTACCATAATTATATAAGAGAACAAACACGAAAAACAGGAAGCTGACTCAGCTTCCTGTTTTCTGAAGAGGGATTGAAAAAGCATTATCGTAATTTACGTTTCGCAGACACCTCATTTATTTAAGAAATGCACGGTAAATCGGCTAAAGTTTCTGCCGTAGACACCCCATTTTCAAGTGAAATGAATTGCAATCTTTATAAAAGGAAATTGTTTATTTTTTAAAACAGTATATGCTCTTTCGGAGACACCCCGTTTCGAAAATGAAACAAATGATCTGGTTATGTGTAAATTTCTTTGTCCAACATGGACACCCCATTTCATGATGACTTCACTATGTTGTTGTACTCATCAATTGGTGGTTGCTTTTTCAATGTGTTCCTTCTTCACTAATTATGATGTCCGCTTTCGTAAAAATATATGCTAACAAATTTAAATTTTTTTTTGAGGGCATCGATACTATGTAGTACAGCGCTATTTTTGGTAAGATGAATATAGAATGAATACTAATGAAGAAAGTGGTGTCGTATGAGCGAGTTATTGCGTGTAGAAAATGTTACAGGAGGATATACGAAACGACCTGTACTAAAAGATGTTTCGTTCTCTGTGAATAAAGGCGAACTTGTCGGCTTAATCGGTTTAAATGGAGCCGGGAAGAGTACGACAATTAAACATATTATCGGTTTAATGGAACCGAAAAAAGGAACTGTCACAATTAACGGGAAAACAATTCGTGATGATATGACAGCGTACCGTTCTAGTTTTTCGTTCATCCCAGAAACACCAGTATTATATGACGAGCTAACGCTAGAAGAACATTTGAAATTAACAGCGATGGCGTACGGTGTCGATGAACAACAATATGAAGAACGTGTAGGACAACTATTACAAGAATTTCGCATGAAAAATCGTTTAAAATGGTTTCCATCTCATTTCTCAAAAGGGATGAAACAAAAAGTAATGATTATGAGTGCGTTTTTAGTGGAACCATCTCTTTACATTGTGGACGAACCTTTCGTTGGGCTTGATCCGTTAGCGATTCAATCACTCCTTCAAATGATGGATCAAATGAAAAAGAGCGGTGCGGGCATTTTAATGAGTACACATATTTTAGCGACGGCAGAGCGTTATTGTGATTCGTTTATTATTTTGCATCAAGGCGAAGTAAGAGCGAAGGGAACATTATCTGAACTGCAATCACAGTTTAATATGCCAGGTGCAACGTTAGATGATATTTATATTGCATTAACGAAGGAAGAAGATTATGAATAGCACAGCATTATGGAAAGAACGATTTCGTCACTTTCTAAAAGAAGTTCGTACATATAGTAAATACGTATTTAATGATCATTTGAAATTTATTTTTGTATTTATCATCGGCGCAGGAGCGTATTATTACCAGCAGTGGTTACAAACGTTAACACCGTCGTTTCCGACAGCACTTGTTATGGCAGTGCTGCTTGGACTCGTATTAACGGCCGGATCCATTCAAACGTTATTAAAAGAAGCAGATCTCGTTTACTTACTGCCAGTTGAACAAAAGTTAAAACCGTACTTTACAAAGGCATTTCTCTTTACGTTTATGATTCAGTTATACATAATCGCAATTGTAGCGGCAGCGCTTGCCCCGTTATACTTCCAACAAATGAAGCAAACAGGAGCGGCTTACATATGGATTGTACTCGCGTTTGTCATTGTAAAAGCGTGGAACTTATTCGTTGCATGGGAAAAATCATTTTTAACAGACCAAAATATACAAAGAGCTGATTGGTTCATTCGTTTTATTTTAAACGGTTTATTTGTGTACTTCCTTGTAGAGCGTACTTCCGTTATTTTTGTTGGCGGAATCGTCCTTCTCATGGTGTTATACCTTGTAGTACTGCATCAAATGGTGAAGGGAAAGCCGCTAAACTGGGAGTACTTAATTTCTGAAGAAGGTAAGAAGATGATGCTGCTGTACCGCATCGCGAACATGTTCGTTGATGTACCAGCATTAAAAGAAAGAGTAGCACGTAGAAAATGGCTTGATTTCATTCTTTCGATGATTGGTGAGAAGCGTACATATTTATACTTATATACGAGAACGTTTTTACGATCTGGTAACTATTTCGGTTTATATATGCGTTTGCTCGCTCTTGGAGGAGTTATTCTTTACTTTATTCCGTTTTTATATGGACGATTTATCGTAAGCCTTATTTTCCTATACTTAATCGGTTATCAGCTATTAACTTTATGGAAACATCACCGCATGAAGATTTGGCTTGATTTGTATCCGGTAGGGGGAGAAGAGAAGAAGAAAGATTTTCTTGTCTTATTAAATGCGATCCTTATTACCGGCAGCGTTGTATTTACAGTTATATTCGCCCTTGCGACGAAAGATTTCATGATGACGGGAATTTTACTAGTCGTAAGCATAGTATTTAGTATCGGTTTCGTTTATCAATACGGGGCGAAACGTATTGAGCGTTTAAATTGAAGGGAATGAACCTATGATTACATACGAAGAGAAGGTTATAAAAGAATTGGAGCAGTGGAAAGCTACATTCATGAAAGATTCTTCTATGATGACACGGTTCTCTAAGAAAGTGCAGACGAAAGTGCAACAGCTTATTCCGGCGAAAGTGCAAAAAGTATTAACGGAAACGATTCGAATGATGGTGCAAACGATTAGTGCCGGATCAAACTTTATAAAGCCGAAATTAAAAGAGACGAACTGGTCATTGCAAAGAAGAGACGACGAAGTACGTAAAAAAATGGATGAGTACAAAAAAATAGCAGCGGCAGAAGGAGCAGGGACGGGAGCTGGCGGTATTCTCCTTGGCCTTGCTGATTTTCCGCTTTTACTCGGCATTAAAATTAAATTTTTATTCGATGCAGCAACGTTGTACGGGTTTGATACGAGCAATAAAGAAGAACGCCTTTTTATCCTCCATGTTTTCCAACTTGCCTTTTCAAGTGACGACCACCGAAAAGAAATATGGAAAGCAATCGAAACGTGGGATACAGAAGAAGAAAATCATATGGACTGGGAAAAGTTCCAAACAGAGTACCGAGACTATATCGATTTAGCAAAAATGCTTCAGCTCGTACCAATAATCGGTGCCCCGGTCGGCGCATATGCGAACTATCAATTACTGCAAAGGCTCGGAGAAGTGACGATGAATTGTTATCGTATGCGAATACTTAATAGAAATTAGAAAGAAAGCATCCTACATGTGTAATGTAGGATGCTTTTTTTAGAAGTTAATGCCGTTATAGCCAACTCCGACTACAATCAATACGATAAAGAGCACAATGAGTACTATATACCCACTACTAACGCTCTTACCGTCTTGTCCAGCTTCACCGCCACCAGTGCCACCACTACCGCCTTTACCACCAAGTCCCATAGGAATATCCTCCTTATTGTTATATGTTGCTTTTACTTTATACTTTTCTGTATTTACCAATAAATTCCTCCTGAAGCGCTAACTAACTTGCAAATCATTTCGTTTCATTTTATAATTTACTTACCGACCGGTAAGTAAAAATAAGTGAGGTACAGTATGACAAAGAATTTACAAACATCGCAAAACATTGTAGAGGCATCATTTAAACTCATGGCAGAGCACGGCATTGAGAAAATGAGCCTTTCCATGATCGCGAAAGAGGTAGGTATTTCAAAACCGGCTATTTATTATCATTTTTCTTCTAAAGAAGCGTTAGTTGATTTTTTATTTGAAGAAATTTTTTCTGGGTATCATTTCGTGAGTTATTTCAATAAAGAACAATATACGAAAGAAAACTTTGCAGAAAAATTAATTGCCGATGGTTTACATATGCTCTCTGAGTATGAAGGCCAAGAAGGAATATTACGTGTTATAAATGAATTCATCGTAACTGCGGCGCGAAATGAAAAGTATCAGAAACGCTTATTTGAAATACAAGAAGATTTCTTAAATGGTTTCCACGATTTATTGAAGAAAGGTGTAGAACTTGACGTTGTGTCACAACATGCAACGGAAGAAAATGCTCATACGTTAGCGCTCGTAATCGATAATATGAGTAATTACATGCTGATGGGATTCCAGTTAAAGTATAAAGAAATTTGGATTCAAAATGTGAAAAACGTAATGAAGGAGGAATAAAAATGAAAATGCAAAAAAACTGGTGGCTCGGTTTTCTTGGGTTTATTGGGATTTATAAAATACCAGGTATGATTGAAGCTTTTCAAGCAGATGGAAGTTGGATGAAGTTAATTGGCTTCATTTGGTTACTTTGGTTCGGATATTTTATTCCTGAGAAGAAAGAGGATAAATAATAAAATTTCAATTTTATGTAAAGTTATGTAAAATATAGATTGAGAGTATTCATATATTAGATTACTAGATTTGGAGTGGTTACATGGATCCATTGAAAAATGAAATTAACCCTGACATGGTCAAGGTGTGGAAAGTTCGTGCTGTAATTGAAGAAGGAATCGGTATTCTCGTCATGCTAGCTTACCTTTTCCTCATGATAAAGTTTGATTGGTGGGCGTGGATTTTGTACGTGATGATTGGTCTAACAGTTGCGTTTGCACCATTTTCGTACTTTTTATTCCCAAAACTTCGTCAACGTTATTACAGTTATCAATTAAATGAAGAAGAACTTGAAATTCAGCACGGTCTTTTCGTCGTAAAGCGCGTATTAGTACCGATGATTCGTGTACAGCACGTGACAATTGAACAAGGTCCAATTATGAGAAAATATGGATTAGCACAATTGCACATTTCAACAGCGGCAACTTCTCACAGTATCCCAGGCTTAACGATGTATGAAGCAGAAATGTTGAAAACGAAAATCGCAGAATTAGCGAAAGTGAGTGATGAGGATGTATAAGAGGCAGCATCCCATTACGATGTTATTAGAATTAAAAATAACAGACTTTATACCACTCATTATTTTTATGTTTAGCTTAAATGGAAAATTCCCGTTTTGGTATTTAATTCCCGCTGCATTCGGTTTACTCACCGTCTTTTCAGCGTTTGAAAAATGGTATTACACAACATACTGGGTTGAAAATAACGTATTACATGTGAAACAAGGGCTCTTTGTGAAGAAGGAGAGCTACTTAAATAAAGAACGTGTTCAAACGATTAATACAAGTTCAAACGTGTTATATCAAATGCTCGGTTTAAAGAAAATTCAAATCGAAACAGCTGGCGGAGGCGATGATGCCGAAGTAAGCCTAGCTGGTATTACAGAAGATGAGGCGAAGGAGCTTATTTCCTTACTAAATGAGCCAACTCCAGAAGTAAAAGCAGAAGAAACATCAGAAGAAGTAGTAGAAAAAGAAGTTATGACAGAGGAAAAGCAAGCGACAGAGTACAAATTAACTTTGAAAGAAATTTTATTAGCATCTGTTACATCTGGTCAGTTTGGATTGTTATTCTCATTAATCTTTTTCGTGTATCACCAAGTAGATGAGTACATTCCGAAATGGATAGAGAATGGCGTAAAGTCGTATGTAATGGAACATGATGTATATGGCTGGATTTTCATGGTAGCCATTTTGATCGTCCTTTCATGGATTATATCGACAATTGGTTACGCGTTAAAACATGGTAATTTCACAGTAAATCGAAGAAATGATGAGGTCCGCATTTCGCAAGGATTACTTGAGAAAAAAGAACTCGTACTAAAGTTACATCGTATTCAAGGTATTACGATAAAAGAAAGTATTTTGCGTCAGCCATTCGGTTATTGTGCTGTGCAAGTAGAAGTCATTCAAAGTAAGAGAATGGGTGACGAAAAAGAAAAAGTTACACTGCATCCTATCATTCGAAAAGATCGCGTACAACAGTTACTTGCACATTTACAATTACCATACGAACTGAATACAAACATTATTTCATTACCAAAAGTAGCATTACGTCGTTACTTAATTGATAGTTTTATATTCTTCGCAATGCTAGCAATCCCACTTATTGGAATAAGTATATACTTTGAAAAGCACTTCATCATGTGGGCATTGATTCCGCTCGCGATCCTCATCTTTACACTTGGATACGCAACATTTAAAACAAATGGTTACAGTGTAAACGGAGAGCAAATTACGCTTGTATATCGCAGCGTCGGAAAATATACAGGACTTGTTAGAAGAAGACATGTCCAATCAATGGAAAAAACACAATCATATTTCCAGCGCCGAGCGGATTTATGTACGTATAAGTTCTCTAACGCATCATCCAATTATAAACTAGAGCATACGAGAGTAGCAGATGCGGAGAGAATGCAGGATTGGTATAAGAAGAGAATGAGTGAGAATTAACTTGAAAAAGCTTGCCTATTATGAATGAAGTGAACCCCGAAAA